>CANSKS010000011.1 GCA_947647615.1 uncultured Neglectibacter sp. | reverse complement strand
TCAAGCTGGGCGACGCCATTTTGCTGCATAACTTTTCCATACAATTTATTTTTGAGTTAAAATAGGAATAGTGCTATGGAGGCTTCCGATTTTTTGGCTGTTTCTTCGAGATAGGCGAATATGACCCGATTGTTCCGCTGCGAGGAGGTCCGAACCGAAAGGCTGATTATTTTTGCATGCCGCCGCGACCAAAATAGAAAAAAGTGTAACTTTAAGCTTGACGGGAAGATCTTTTTTTAGTATAATGACAAAGCGGTAAAACGGAGTGTTTTAGGAGCGATTTTGCTTGCTTCTTACTTTCGTTTTATTATATTAAGTATAGGCTGGTGTGGCTCAGTCGGTAGAGCAGCTGATTCGTAATCAGCAGGTCAGCGGTTCAAGTCCGCTCACCAGCTCCAGAAAGAACCGGGGAACATATGGTTTTCCCGGTTTTTTCTTTTTTGAACCTTATGAAGCCGGGCCAGGGAGCGTTTTAAAAAGCATCCAGGGCCGGCTTGCCGGTTTTGGTTATGGCCGGACAGGTAAGAGCATTTTATGACAGGAAAGTAAAATGTTTTTATTCTATAATAAGGGCAACGGGGGAGGTGAAAATCTTGTATTGGCTGCAAAGCGTCAATGACGCCGTTAAATATGTAGAGCGAAATTTGACAAATGAAATGAAAACAGAAGATATCGCAAAAGCGGTTTATGCTTCCGGGGCACATTTTCAGCGGATATTTCATCTGGTAACAGGCATCACGCTGGGGGAATATATCCGGAACCGCAGGCTGAGCCTTGCCGGCAGAGATCTGCGATTGCGGCGGGGAAAAATAACGGAAATCGCCATGAAGTACCAGTACGATACCTCGGAAAGCTTCTCAAAAGCGTTTTTCAGGTTTCATGGCATCAAGCCTTCCGAGGTTCCAACAAAGGGCAGTAAGCTGAAATTTTACAGCCCGCTTATCATCAATATTTCGGTGGAGGGAGGTTTTGACACGTTTTTTAAGCTCATAGAAAAGTTCTGCTGGAACGATATTGACGATAAAATGACAGAAACCCTCTCCGATGCCGAAAAATACCAAATGATAATCGATTGGTCCCGTACAGCCAGAGGCCAAAACCCGGATGTGTTCGACTCCCTGACAGATTGGATCCTGGATGATTCCCAATGGACAGAAGAAAAGCTGGAGGAAAACGAGCAGATCTTGATGAACGGCGTTCTGGCCAGGTTCAGGGAACAAAATGCAAGGCTCCGTGCCTATTTAAGAGCGCTTTCCGGTTCCGGCTTGGTGAATAAGGCGGTTTGGGATGCCCTTTGCAGGTTCGACTCCCTGCTGACGGGCAAAACAGGTGACCCAAACCTGCAAAAGGCTGTGGATGATATGTTTCACGATTTTTCCAATATGAAAAATCGCCATATACGTGAGCGGATCGCCGGAAACAGGACCGGTTCTACGGGGACAGACAGCGTGGATCTCTACGGCTATATCAACTGCTTAAAAGACTGCGACGCAGGGGTGCAGTGGACCTTATTCATGCCCCAGTTCGCCCAGGAGCAGCAAAAAGGCTTCCGAGTGGAAAGCTTTGAGTACAGGACCATGCCAAAGGTGCGGTTTATTGGAAAAGAATTTTTTAAAAATGAACCCAAGGACCGGGAAAAGGAGCTGGCTTTGTTTGCGGTGCTGGATGAGCTCAAGGAATACCGCTCCGGTTTTGATTATGACGTTTTTCTCATGCACCACTTTGGGAAAGGCGTAGACACAGAACCATGCCACGGCTTTTTAGGCAGGTTTATGGCAGGAGAAGCTCCCGTTCCTCAGGGCTTCACCTATGTGGATTTTATTCCGCTGCGTGACGGCTCGGGCTTTGGGCCGCCCTACCTTTCCAAATTTGCCTTCGCAGTCTTCACGGGAGATGTGGCGGCCATGCACAGCCGGGAGGGCTACGACAACGACGCCATGTATGATGTGACAAGAAATATCATTTTGGGCCAGGGAGTGCAAATACCCTACCCCCATAAATATTGGACGGCGGAAGTGTTTTTGAATGGGGCTGCGAACCCAAGCACCGCCTACCTGTTCAGCGTGGAGCTTTAAGGCTTCCTAAATTTTGGCTGGATTCAGAAGCAGCTCGCATTAACGCGGAATGTTATAGCTGGAGGCGTAAAGGTGAGTAAAAAAGAACTTACAGAAGACACCATTGTGGTGGTAGGAAAATCCATCCCGTTGTCGCAATATCGCGACTATTTTCAAAAAGCCACCGGCAAAGTGCTGCCGGGCTGCGAATTGATGCCCTGGCTGAACCTGCAAACCGGGAAAACGCTAAAGGAGGCCACTGTGTTTTATGGCCGGGAGGCAGAGGAAAAGTCCATGGAAGAGCTGTTGGCGGAAGAGCGGTTTTCTTTTATTTCCCATTCCGATAAGGCCTTTATCAAAGACTTTACTGGCGAAATGGAATGTTTGGGTTATGATTTCGGCGGCGGTATTGGCGACGGCGTTTGCTGGGGCAAATACATGATTGTTTATGCCAGGAAGGGAGTAAAGAACAGAAGAGCCGCCGCTCGCATTTATATTCGAGAGAAGGGCATTGCGTTAAGGATGTTTTTCTCTAACGTCCATAAACATCGAGATTACATAGAAAACGCGCCGGGCCATATTAAAGATGTGTTTACCGGGGAATATGGGAATTGCAGCTGTAATCCCAAAAAGGAAAATTGTCGGATGCGAAAGTCATATGTGATCGATGGCAAATTAATGGAAAAGTGCAGCGGCATGGTATTTGAGTTTTCAAATCCAACGGCGAGTAAGCTTCCGGATTACCTTGCGTTATTCCGCGAATTTTACCCGGCAAAAAAAGCTGCCCAAAAATAAAATTGTTTTGAGAAATTGGAGGGGCATTTATGCAGACCATTCGTATTATTGAAATTCCCGATTGTAAAATGGTTTCGTCGGGTGTCGGCATGTTTGGAGAGGAAAATTTTAATAGGTTCGATGAATGGTTATCTTCGCAAAAACGCAGCCTGTTTCCAAAAGATTTCCTATACTGGGCAGGGGAAGGCTTTGTCTGGTTGTATATGTATGAAGATGGAATGAATGTTCCAAAAGAATTTGAAAGAATAGAGTTCCAAGGAGGCCTTTATGCCGTAACAACCGACATAGACCAGAAAACAGATAAGGAGCTTATGGGCAAAGAGATAGATAAGTTCCTAAGTGAAAACAGATTAGAACGTGACACATCACGTCCGGAATTAGGAAATATCATTACGCCGCCGCTTGCAAAAAAAGTAATGGGATATGAGCAGATGGACTATTACTTCCCAATAAAGGCAAAATGAATTCCCGTTTGTAGAGTTACAGCAGACAGCAAATGGAAAACTGAAAATCACCGCTACATAAAACGGCACAACGAAACAGGAGATCGAGAAAGGATTTCCTGTTTTTTGCGTTCATTTTTCACATTAAAAAATGCCCTTTCATTACTTAAGGAGCAACCCAACATTAATTTTACTTGGTATTCTATAAACGAAAAATGCTCTATCTCAGGAAAATCAATTTTTTTGCCCGGAGGCTTGAACCGGCAGAAGTGCCTTTTTTAATTGCCGCAGCGTTATTATGACTTGGCAGGCCTTTGTGGATATGGTATAGTAGAATGGAATTTAGCGGTAAAGGGGTTTCGGGATGGAAAAAAGAGAAACATTTTCCTCGCGGCTGGGCTTTGTGCTCATTTCGGCGGGGTGCGCGATCGGCTTAGGCAATGTGTGGCGGTTCCCTTATATCACGGGAAAATATGGAGGCGGGGCTTTTGTGCTGCTGTACCTGCTGTTTTTGGTCATGCTGGGCCTCCCTGTTATGGTGATGGAGCTTTCGGTGGGCCGGGCAAGCCAGCGGAGCATTGCCCTGTCTTTTAAAAAGCTGGAGCCCCAGGGAAGCAAATGGCACTGGTACAGCTATGTGGGCTTTGCGGGGAATTATTTGCTCATGATGTTTTACACCGTCATTGCCGGGTGGCTGCTGTACTATTTTGTGCGAATGCTTCAGGGGGGCTTCGCGGGCCTGGACGCGAAGGGCGTGGCCGGGCAGTTTTCCGCCCTGATGGGCAAGCCGGTAACCATGACCCTGTACATGGCCCTGGTAGTGTGTATTGGCATGGGGGTTTGCCTACAGGGCCTGCGCAACGGCGTGGAGCGGGTCAATAAAGTGATGATGGTCTGTCTGCTGGCGCTGATGGTGGTGCTGGCCGTCAATTCCGTGATGCTGGAGGGGGCAGGGGAAGGGCTGCGATTCTATTTGCAGCCCAATTTCCACAACCTGGCCTATGACGGGGAAGGAAACTGGGTTTTGGGAGAAACGGTGTTCGCTGCCATGGGGCAGGCATTCTTTACCCTTTCCCTGGGAATGGGTTCTATTGCCATTTTTGGCAGCTATATCGGCAAGGAGCACCGGCTTACCGGGGAAGCCCTGCGCATTGGCCTGCTGGACACCTGTGTGGCCTTTACCGCCGGGCTGATCATTTTCCCCGCCTGCTCCGCCTTTGACGTTTCCACCGGAGAAGGGCCTTCCCTGGTTTTTGTCACCCTGCCCAATATTTTTAATCACATGCCTCTGGGGAGGCTGTGGGGAGGAATGTTCTTCCTCTTCCTTTCTTTTGCCGCCCTGTCCACCGTGATCGCCGTGTTTGAAAACATTATTTCCTTTACCATGGACAAGTGGGGATTTTCCCGGAAAAAAGCGGTGCTGGTAAATTTTGCCGGCGTGCTGCTGCTTTCTATGCCCTGTGTGCTGGGGTTCAACCTGTGGTCCGGCTTCCAGGTTTTTGGAATGGATATTTCCGGGATAGAAGACTTTTTAGTTTCCCAAAATATTTTGCCTTTGGGCTCACTGCTCTATGTGCTGTTTTGTACCAGCAAACAGGGCTGGGGCTGGGAGGGCTTCCTGGCCGAGGCCAACGAGGGAGAGGGCCTCCGGTTTCCCCGGGGAATGCGGTTTTATGTGCGCTACATTTTACCCTTGATCATTCTGCTCATTTTCGTGATGGGGTACTGGAACCAGTTCGCCGGGAAATAACGGAAAGATGCCGCCGAAGGCACAAAAAGGGGACGCTGCGGAGTTTTTATGCCGCGGCGTCCCTGTTGCTTTGTCTCAGGGAAAGAGAATAGGGGGTACCTTGACCTTGTTGCCGGGTTCAGCGCCCGGCGTCGTTCCGTTCGGGCAGGACCTCTTCTTCGCCTACCGTATGGGAGACCATGCCTTTATCGCCCGGCACCTGGTTGGGGATTACCAAGTTCAAAAGAATGCCCACAATAATGCCCAGGCCAATGTTTTGGAAGCTGAAGGTGGAATTGCCGATAACGGCGCCGCCAATGGCCAGCACCAACATGACGGCGGCGATGCACAAATTCCGGTTTTTGGTAAAATCCACATGGTTTTCCACCAAAGTACGCAGGCCTACGGAAGCGATCATGCCGTAGAGGACAATGCAGGCTCCGCCCAGCACACAATTGGGAACAGACTGTATGACGCCAATGGCCTTCCCGAAGAAGCTGACCAAAATGGCGATGAGGGCGGCGATGCGCAGGGAGGAGGGGTTATAATTTCCGGTGGCTGCCAAAACAGCGGTATTTTCGGAATAGGTGGTGTTGGGAGGGCCGCCCACCAAGCCGGCAAATACGGTGGCCAGGCCGTCGCCCAGCATGGTGCGGTGCAGGCCTGGCTTTTCTGTGAATTTTTTTCCTACCACGGCGCCGTTGGCGTAAACGTCGCCCACATGCTCCACACAGGTGACAATGGCGATGGGGGCGATCATGCCAATGGCGGTGATGTGAAAGGTGGGAAGAACGAAGTGGGGCGCCTGAATCCAGTCGTAAGTGCCTATGACACCGGTATCCATAAGGGAGGCGGGGGCAATCCCGGTTTTGGTCACCAGCAAAGTGAGCACATAACCGCTGACAAGAGCGATTACGATGGAAGACATTTTTACCATCCCTTTGCCGCAGCTGGAGAGCACCACTGCCAGCAGGCAGACTACACCTGCCAGCACCCATGCCCAGATATAGGTTTTCATGTCGTAGCCCTCCGCGAAAGGCGCCAGGGCCGTGCCGTTGGGAGCATATTGGGTTTGGATATTGTTGACAGCGGAGCCGGCGAGGTTAAGGCCAATCAAAGTGATGCCCACGCCGCGGACCACAGGAGGGAACAGCTTATCGATCAAGCCCTTCCCGAACAGCTTGATGACCAAGGCCAGAAGCAGGTAAAAGACGCCCGCTACAAGAATGCCGCCCATGGCCGCGGCAATGCGTTCGTCCTTGGTGGCGCCGAAGGAGGCGTTAAATTCGGCTTCCGTGCCGATCACGCCGCACAAGGCGGAAATAAAGGCAAAAGAGCTGCCCAAAAAAGTGGGCATGCGGCCGCCGGTGCACAAATGAAAAATAAGCGTGCCCACACCGGCGCAGAACAGAGCAACCCCTACATCCAGGCCAGTGAGCAGCGGCACCAAAATGGTGGCGCAGCTCATGGCGAAGGCATGTTGAAACCCCAGTGCCAGCCCCTTTTTTACCCCCAGCTTTTCATATTCCCCGGCATAGGGAAACAGAAAGCTGTTGATCTTTTGAAAAACATTCATGAACCCTTCCCCATTTCTTTATTAAATTTTTCCCTCTTGCTTTTCCGTTTTGAAACCCGTGCCAAAAAGGCAACCCCTAAAATTCTTTTCGCACTATTGTAACACCGGGAAAAAGGATTGTCCAGAAAAATCGTGGGTGAAAAAAGGGAAAGAAATCTTTTTGCAGTTTCGCAATTTCCTGTTTTCTTTTCCCGGGCTTTTGTGTATAATAAATTTCAAAATATATTTTGGGAAACGGACGCGGCGATTGCGAGGGTGAAATTTGAAGCGCGAAAAGAAAAAACGAGATTATTTGAAAAATACCGACCATCGTATTGACATTGGCCCTGCAGGCAGAAACCTGTTTGTGTCGCGGGAAAAGCAGATGCAGGACCGTTCGGCCAGAAGGCTGTTCTATTTCATGCGGGCTATCTTGGTGCTCATCGCCCTGCTGGCAGCGGCGGGGCTTGGCATTTTTGTATTTGCCTATATGGTGCCCTATTTTCAGGAGGAGCTCACTATTTCCGGGTCTTCTTCGGAAAGCTCGCTTTCCGAAGCGCCCGCTTTTTCGGGAGAATCTATTCCTACTTATGACGAGATGGGCCTCCCCCTGCTGGACGACAGCCTGTGCCTGTTCGTCATAAATGAGGCTTCCCCTGCTCCGGCAGATTATGAGCCCGAGACCGTGGAGGTGAACGGGGTACTGGTTCACAAGGAGATTGCGGGCGCTGTCCGGTTGTTGGTTAACGACTTGAAAAACGAGGGTCTGGCGCTGAATTTTTCCCATGGCTATATTCCTTTTGAAAAACAGGAGCAGCTTTACGAGGCCAAGGTAAAAGAGCTTAAGGAAAAGGAGGACTACAGCACGGTGATGGCCCGGGCAGAGGCAAGGCGCTACGCGCCCCCCGGCGGGGAATGCGACGACCAGTCCGCCCTGTGCCTGACGGTGGCCGCGGAGCAGGAATCCTTCGAAAACTCCAAGACTTTTTCCTGGTTAAAAACCAACATGGCAAAATACGGTTTTGTTTTTCGGTACCCGGAGGCGAAGGAAAGCGCCACGGGCCATGTGGCAGATTGGCGGGTCATACGCTACGTGGGCGCCGCCCACGCCGAGGCCATGCAGCAAAGGTCCATGTGTTTTGAGGAATATCTCGGGTATTTGAACAGCCAGTAAGGGAAATGAAAAAGTTTTGCTTGCCTTTTTCCGGATTTGTGTTATAATAAATTTTGTTTGGAATGGAATAAGAGCCATAGAGAGGTGAAACAGAGTTATGAAGCAGAATATACATCCCGACTACCAGGAGACCACAATCACTTGTGCATGCGGCAATGTGATTCATACCCGCTCCACTAAAAAGGATATTAAAGTCGAAATATGTTCAAAATGCCATCCTTTCTTCACAGGCAAGCAGAAGCTGGTAGATACCAGCGGCCGTGTAGATATGTTCAAGAAGCGCTATGGCATGTTGGATAAAAAATAAGCGACGGCTTTTGGAAGGCTTTCGTTTGTTTTTTCAGAGTCCGGGTCAAAGGTCCGGAGCAATTAAAATTGCCTCAGATGAGCGGTGCGGCTGCGGCTGCGCCGCTTGTTTTTGTTGGTTTGCGGGGTGCCGGCAGGACGATTTTTCTGGAAAAGGGTGAGTGGCATATGGAATATTGTACTGTAAAACAGGAGGCTTCCGACTTCTTTATTGAAAAAAAGTCCCGGTTTATCGGATATTGCAGGCCGGTTGCCACAGAGGAAGAGGCTTTAAGGTTTATCGGAGAAATCCGTTCGAAGCATTGGGACGCCAGCCACAACGTGTACGCTTATATTCTTCGAGAAAACGGAATTCAGCGGTTTTCCGACGATGGAGAGCCCCAGGGCACGGCGGGGATTCCCGTGATCGATACCTTGAAAAAAAGCGGCGTCACCGACGTGGTGGTGGTGGCCACCCGCTATTTCGGCGGGACCCTGCTGGGCGGCGGGGGGCTGATCCGCGCCTATTCCCACACCGCCTCCATCGCGCTGGCGGCGGCCCAAAAGGTCGTGATGAAGGAATGCCTGCTCATGCAGCTGCACAGCGATTACGCCCTGTACGGGAAAGCCGCTGCCGCGGTGGCCGAATGCGGCGGGATAATTGATTCTACCGATTTTTTGGAGCAGGTGACCATTTCTTTCCACTTGGAGCCGGAGCTGCAAGGAGCTTTGCAAAAAAGGCTGGCGGATGCCACCAACGGGAAGGGAGAAGCCCAGGTCTGCGGAAAGCAGTATTTTGAATTTTCTTAAATCTTTTTTTCATAAAAAGTATTTTTCTTTTGGAATGCGTATATGTAAAGTAGGAAGGGTAAAAGGAAATTCGGAAAACTGCTTTGGGAAAGGGTGGGTATCATGACGATACGCGAAGAAACTCAACGGTTGGAAGCACAAAACCTGTCGCCCTTTGGCGCTTTGTCCGGCAAAACCAAAGGACGCCTGCGGCCCGAGACGGAATGTGACTTGCGCACTCCTTACCAGCGCGACCGGGACCGGGTCATACACTGTAAGTCCTTCCGGCGGTTAAAGCATAAAACCCAAGTGTTTCTTTCCCCGGAAGGGGACCATTACCGCACCCGCCTGACCCACACCCTGGAGGTTTCTCAAATCGCCAGGACCATCGCCAGAGCTCTGCGGCTGAACGAAGACCTTACCGAGGCGGCGGCCCTGGCCCACGATTTGGGCCACACCCCCTTCGGCCATGCGGGAGAGCGGGCCTTGAATGCCCTGCTGCCTCAGGGCTTCCGGCATTATGAACAGAGCGTGCGGGTGGTGGACAAACTGGAAAAGGAGGGGCAGGGCCTGAACCTGACCTATGAGGTGCGGGACGGCATACTTTGCCACACCATTGGCATGGAAGCGGAAACCATGGAGGGGAAAATCATCCGTTGGGCCGATAAAATCGCCTACATCAACCACGACATCGACGACGCCATCCGGGCCGGGGTACTCCGGGAAGAGGACTTGCCAAAAGAGGTCACCCAGGTGCTGGGAGATTCCAAAACAAAGCGGATCACCTCCTTGATTTATTCGGTGGTTAAAAACAGCGGGGAAGGGGTTGTGGCTATGGACGCCCAAACCTTCCAGGCTTATGAGGCTTTGAACCAGTTTATGTTTGAATCGGTATACCTAAACGAATATGCCAAGAAAGAAGAAAAAAAGGTGCCGCATATCATCCAGAGCCTGTTCCTTTATTTCAAGGAGCCCAGCCGGCTGCCGGAGTACCTGCAAAGGGTAGCGGAGGAGGAAGGGCCGGAGGTCGCTTCCTGCGATTATGTGGCCGGCATGACAGATCATTACGCGGTGGAATGCTACCAGAACCTGTTTATTCCCAAGGCTTGGAACTTGGGGCTTTGAACGGGCGCCGCGTCATTCTAGAAACAGGAGGGCGGCTCAGTGGCGCTTCCGGAATATTTTAAGCAGGAACTAAAGTCCAGAAGTAATATCACCGATATTGTATCCGGCTATGTGAATTTGAAGCGGCGGGGGAAAAACCTCATTGGCCTATGTCCCTTCCACAACGAAAAAACGCCCTCTTTTAATGTTTACCCGGAAAACGGTTCCTTTTATTGTTTTGGCTGCAACGCGGGAGGCGATGTGATCACCTTCATTCAGAGAATAGAAAACCTGGATTACATAGAGGCGGTGCGGTTTTTGGCTCAAAGGGCAGGACTTACCATGCCGGAAGAAGGGGTAGACGACAGTTTTTTAAAGTTAAAAACGCGGATCTTGGAAATAAACCGCGAAGCCGCCCGCTTTTTTTACCGTATGCTCAGCCAGCCGGAAGGGCGGGCAGGGCTGGATTACCTTAGGCGGCGGGGGCTGGACCCCCACACCATCAAGCGCTTTGGGCTGGGATATTCCCCGGAAAACGGCTTTGGGCTCACCAACCATTTGAGAGGGCTTGGGTACACTCAAAGCGAGCTGACCCAGGCGGATGTGTCCCGGGTTTCCAAGAACGGAAGGCTTTACGACCGCTACCGCGGCCGGGTCATGTTTCCCATTTTGGATCTTCGCGGGAATGTGGTGGCCTTTGGCGGACGAATTCTCACCGATGAAAAGCCCAAATATATCAATACGACCGACACCCCGGTCTACCACAAATCCAGCGGGCTGTTCGCCATGAACCTGGCCAAGGATTCCGGTTCCCGCCAGCTGATTTTGGCGGAGGGATATATGGACGTGATCGCCCTGCACCGGGCCGGATTTTCCAATGCCATTGCCTCTTTGGGAACGGCCCTTACCGGAGAGCAGGCTGCCGTGATGCGGCGGTATGCCGACGAGGTCATTATTTGTTACGATTCCGACGAGGCGGGCCAGCGGGCCACCCAGCGGGCTATTCCCATCTTGAAAAAGGCGGGGCTGGGGGTGCGGGTGGTGACCGTGCCCGGCAACAAAGACCCCGACGAGTTCATGCGCTCCATGGGGGAGGAGGGCCCTTTGCGGTTTCGTGCCTTGCTGGAGGGCAGCGGAAACGAAATAGAATACCAGCTGGGGAAGGTTCGGGCGAACTACCCTGTAGATACGGAAGACGGCCGTGTCAAATACCTGCAGGAGGCCTCCGAAATCATCGGAAGGGTGGACGACAGGATTTCCCAAGACGTTTACGCCGGAAAGCTTTCCCAGGAAACCGGGGTTTCCAAAGAGGCCATTTTGGCTATGGCCTCCCGGGCGGCGGCCCAGGCCGCCAAGCAGCGCCGTAAGGAAGAAACCCGGGTCCAGCAGCATGTGGCGCTTTTTAACAGCCGTGTCAATTCGGAAAAAAGAGCCCATGGGAAGGCTGCCTTCGCAGAGGAAAATATTATTGTCTACTTGTTTGACCACCCGGACAAAGCTTCCCTTTTGCGAGAAAAAATTCCGCCCAAGAAATTTATTACTGCCTGGAACCGCAGAGTATATGAGGCGATCCTGGGAAAAACTATACATGGTCCGGTTTCCATCAGCGATTTTTCGGAAGAGCTGAGCCAAGACGAATTGTCGGAGCTGGCCGGAATGATCGCCCAACGGCGGGAAGTTCCCTTGGGATGGGTAGATATAGAAAAAAGTATTGGCGTAATCCTTACAGACATGAATCACTTGGAAAATGCCTCAGAGGACCAGTTCGCACAGTATTGGAATGACCTGAGAGAACAGAAACGGGGGAAATGAATATGGATACACAGCCGGATAAGAAATCTGTGATCAAAGACTTGATCGATATGGGAAAGAACAAGGGCCAGCTTAGCACCAAGGAAATTTTAGACGCCTTGGGAGAGCTGGATTTTGACCCGGAGCATATCGATAAATTTTACGACACCTTGGAATCTCACGGGGTGGAGATTGTGGAGGATTTTGACGATATCAACATCGACGACGCGGAGCTGGCCAAAGTGGAGGGCGTGGACTTCCTGGAGCCCGGCATTGGCGCCGACGGTGTTTCCATAGATGACCCGGTAAAGGTTTACCTAAAAGAAATTGGCCGGGTGCCCCTCTTGACCCCGGAAGAGGAGGTCACGCTGGCAGTGGCGATTACCAACGGGGACGAAGCTGCCAAAAAGCGCCTTTCCGAAGCGAACCTCCGCCTGGTGGTGAGCATCGCGAAGCGGTATTTGGGCCGTGGTATGCAGTTTTTAGACTTGATCCAGGAAGGAAACCTGGGACTAATCAAGGCGGTAGAAAAGTTCGATTACACCAAGGGCTTCAAGTTTTCTACCTATGCCACCTGGTGGATTCGCCAGGCTATTACCAGAGCTATAGCGGACCAAGCCCGCACTATCCGCATTCCGGTGCATATGGTGGAGACGATCAACAAGGTGAAGAAGGTGTCCAGCCAGCTTCTTCACGTGAACGGCAGAGAGCCCAGCGCGGAGGAAATCGCGGAGGAGCTGGATATGCCTGTGGAAAAGGTGCGGGAGATCATGCGGGTGGCCCAGGAGCCCGTTTCGTTGGAAACGCCTATCGGCGAGGAGGAAGACAGCCATTTGGGGGATTTTATCCCGGACGACGACGCCCCGGCCCCTGCCGACGCCGCATCCCACACCCTGTTAAAAGAGACCTTGGGCAATGTGTTGGATTCCCTGACGCCCCGGGAGGAAAAGGTTCTCCGGCTGCGCTTTGGCTTGGAGGACGGCCGTTCCCGTACCTTGGAAGAAGTGGGAAAAGAATTTAACGTGACCCGGGAACGGATCCGTCAAATAGAGGCCAAGGCCCTTCGAAAGCTGCGCCACCCCAGCCGCAGCAAAAAACTGAAAGACTTTTTAGACTGACTTTTCTGTTGCGGGGGGAAAGACATGGTAATGACCTTAGAGGCGGATTACGCCGTCAGAATCGTGGAGCATTTGACCAGAAACCCCGGCAGGTGCGACGCCAGGTCCATTTCCGAGGAAATGGACGTTCCGCTGCGGTTTTGCCTGAAGATACTTCGGAAGCTGGTGGCGGATGAGCTGGTGTGTTCCTTCAAGGGAGCCAAAGGCGGCTACACCTTGGCAAAGCCGGCAGCTCAGGTAACCCTTCGGGAAGTGATAGAATCGGTAGAAGGGCCATACATGCTCAGCAGGTGACAAAAAGAGGAATACAGCTGGGGCCGGAGCCATTGCCGCCTGCACCGGATTTACGAAAGAATTTCCGAGGATGTGAGAAAAGAGCTGGATTCCTTTAACTTTGAGATGATCTGTACGGAAAACGGCTGCTCCGAGCCGGATCCCGACAGGGAAAAAGCCCTTTGTCCATCCCAGAATTTCTGAGCGGCTCCGCCTTTACCCTCCGGGGAGAAAAAGCGTTGCCCAAGTTTCAAAAGAGAAAAGAAAAGCCCTACAAGGGGGCGGAAGCCCTTTGGCCGGTTCCGCTGCTTGTGGGGCTTTGGGCTTTTCTTTATTTCTGTTTTTTCTACCCGGCTTTTTCCTGCGTTCGAATTCGCACGGAGTTTTTGCCGTAATAGGTGGCAACCCGCTGGTTGACGCTGTTTTCCGGGTCTTTCGTCAGGGAAGGGACACCGCTGGGATACAAAAGCGGCGGGCGGGCCGTTACCGGCTCCAGCAGAACGTCGGAGACGCTGGGATCTTGCAGCTGGTTCAGCTGGGCCTTTATTTGGGTATGGTACGTCTGAGCCTCGCCGTTTTTCAGGGAAAGGAGGGCGCTCACACAGCTGACGGAGGAGAGGTTCGCCATGCAAACCAGGCTTGCGCAGAACATGAGGCCCACGCCCAAAACAAAAACGGGGGCAGAAGAGGGGGAGAGGGCTTTCTTCCAGGAGAAACGGTGGGCAAACCAGCCGCAGAAATAGAACACGTTGGCGGCAGCCAGCATGAGATAGGCGAAATAGTACAGGTCATCCATTCGGGCGGCGCCGGTGTTGCTCATGGCATAGATGGGCGGGGTCATCAAAATGCCCAAAATGCATACGGAAGCTGCCGGAGCCAAAAGGGGCAACGGAAACCGGAAGGCGAGCTTTGCCCCGCATCGGAGGAAAAGGGGAACCAGCAGCAGCAGTGCCAGCAGAAAGGGGACGGCAGAATGTTTTGTGATAAAGCGTACGGCAGACCCCAAGGCCAGAATAATAGATTCTATGGCTCCCGGCTTGGTGGAAAAATAGCTTTGCCGGACGGCGTTCCCCGGGGCCAGCATGCTGGCCGCAAAGGAGGCCAATTCCAACCCCAGGGAGACAGAAAAGCTTACCCGTTTATAAAGGGGCAACTTTTTCCAGAAGGCCCAGGCCGTGGCCAACAGCAAAGTGACAAAGGTCAGCAGAGCGGTGGGGTAGTTCCCGCCGCCGATGTAAAAAGCCAGCAGGGCCGCGGCGACGGCTTCCGGGATGGCCCGCTTTTTTGTGGGAGCGAGAAAGATCTTGAGCAAAAAGGCAAAAAGGCAGAGCATCACCGCGTGGAAGAAGGTGTAAAACACCGCCCCATTGAACCAGAAAAAGCCCTCAAAGGCCGAAGGGGCAAACTGAACGCTGAAAAAGGAGAGGGCGCTGGCCACGATGACGTAATCGGCCAAGGGCATGTGAAGGACTTTCATACAGAGGTTTTTTAAAAAGAAAAAGGTGGCGAACAGCAGGGAGCCTATGGTAAAAAAGGCGGTAAAGGCGTAAAATTCCTCCCCGAACACCGCAGGATGCAGGGCCATGAGGAACACGGCCGAAAAGGTCCCCTGCCAGTTTTGAAAGGTTTCTGCGGTCTTTTTTGCCGCCGCCGACAGAACGGCTGGGAGGGAGCCTCCTTCCCGCAGAGCCTGGGAGGCGTACAGGCCATAGTTGTAATCGTCCGAGCAAGGGTGATTATAGAAAGATAAGACAAATAGCGGCAGTAAAGAAAGGGCCAGCAAAATAACGCAGCAAATGGCGATATTTCTTCTCTGAAGGCAGCGGGAGAGCAGCCGCTGTACTTTGTTCTTCATAAAAAAACCTCTTTTTTCAAAAATATTCTGCTGGGATTTGTGCTGTTTTGGAACCGATGGGCCGGAGAAAAAGGACAGAAAAGGTCACGCAAATAAAAAACCGCCCGAAAGGCGGAAAAACTTTACAGGTATCGCTTGACAATTCAGGAAGATTGATGTAAAATAGTACACTGCATTATCATGAGCTAGGAGTATCTTCCTTTCGTTTTTGACAAGTATAGCATATCTTGTGAAAAGAATCAAGTATGTGGACAGAAAAAAGTGTTTTTCTGTTTTTACTCCTCGAGTTCTGTAGGGTTTTGGCGAGGTCTGCGGCCCCGCCGGTCAAATAAAATAAAAGAATGGAGTGGCTGAGCCAATGGTGAATGTGAAACCGGTTCAATTGGGCAAAAATACTCGGATGAGCTTTTCCAAAATCGAGGAAGTCCTAAAAATGCCGAACCTCATTGAAATTCAGAAAAACTCTTACGAGTGGTTCCTCAAAGAGGGCCTGAGAGAGGTATTCAACGACGTCTCCGGCATTACGGATTTCAACGACAATCTGGTTCTCGATTTTGTGGATTACAAGCTTGACGATAAGCCCAATTACAGTGTGCCAGAATGTAAGGAGCGCGACGCTACTTACGCGGCCGCTCTCCGGGTCACTGCTCGTCTTCTGAACAAAGAAACGGGGGAGATCAAGGAATCGGAAGTTTTTATGGGCGATTTCCCTTTGATGACGGCCAGCGGCACCTTTGTGATAAACGGCGCCGAACGCGTTATTGTTTCTCAGCTGGTCCGTTCTCCCGGCGTATATTTTAAGATGGAGTATGACCGCTCCGGCAAGGAGCTGTTCAGCTCCACCATTATTCCTAACCGAGGCGCCTGGTTGGAATATGAAAACGATGTAAACGATGTGTTTTATGTCCGTATCGATAAAAACCGCAAGATCCCCATTACAGTATTTATTCGCTGCCTGGGGCTGGGAACCGACACGGAGATTCTGAATTATTTTGGCGACGACGATAGGATGCGCGCCACCATTGAAAAAGATACCTGTAAATCTATGGAAGAGGCGCTGTTTGAGATTTACCGGAAGCTGCGTCCCAGCGAGCCTCCTACCATCGAAAGCGCCCAGGCCCATATCAATGGCCTGTTTTTCGACCCCCGGCGTTACGACCTGTCCCGAGTGGGGCGCTATAAATATAATAAAAAGCTTGCTCTGGAAGGGCGCTTGGTAGGCGCTGTCCTGGCTCAGCCCATTGCCGACCCATCCACGGGGGAAATGCTGGCGGAGGCTGGCACCACCGTTACCAAAGAGCTGGCCGAGCAGCTGGATGATGCCGGTGTGACCTTGGCGGTGGTTCTCTTGAACGAGAAAGAGGTAAAAATCATCTCCAACGGCATGGTGGATATTTCCAAATTTGTGTCCTTCGACGCCAAGGCGGAGTGCGGGATTAATGAGAGGGTTTCCTTTAAGGTGCTAAGGGAAATCCTGGATTCCTGCGGCACGGAGGAAGAGTTGAAGGAGACTGTTCGGGCCCGGAAAGAGGATTTGATTCCCAACCATATTACCGTAGACGACATTTTTGCTTCTATCAATTATATGAACTGTTTGGCCGTGGGCTTGGGCCAGACAGACGATATTGACCATTTGGGAAACCGCCGTATCCGTTCGGTGGGCGAGCTGCTGCAAAACCAGTTCAGAATTGGCTTTTCCCGGTTGGAACGGGTGATCCGGGAGCGGATGACCCTGCAGGCCCAGGACCCGGAACAGCTGACGCCCCATTCCTTAATCAATATTCGTCCTGTGGTGGCGGCTATCAAGGAGTTTTTTGGTTCCTCGCCTTTGTCACAGTTTATGGACCAGACGAACCCTCTCTCCGAGCTCACTCACAAACGCCGCCTTTCGGCTCTGGGTCCCGGAGGCCTGTCCCGTGACCGGGCCAGTTTTGAGGTGCGGGACGTACACTATACCCATTATGGCCGCATGTGCCCCATTGAGACGCCGGAAGGTCCCAACATCGGGTTGATTTCTTACCTTGCCACCTTTGCTCGGATTAACGAGTATGGCTTTATTGAGGCGCCTTTCCGCAAGGTGGACAAGGAGACGGGCATTGTCACCGGCGAAGTGGTTTACATGACCGCCGACGTGGAAGACGATTTCTTTGTGGCTCAGGCCAACGAACCCCTGGATGAAAACGGCCGCTTTGTCAACAGCAAGGTGGTGAGCCGTTACCGGGATGAGTTCGTAGAGGTGGAGGCCTCAAAGGCCGATTATATGGACATCACCCCCCGCATGGTGGTTTCTGTGGCTACTGCCATGATCCCCTTCCTGGAAAACGACGACGCCAACCGCGCTTTGATGGGCTCCAACATGCAGAAGCAGGCCGTGCCGCTGCTGCGGTCGGAAAGTCCCATTGTAGGCACCGGTATGGAATATAAGGCCGGTGTGGACTCCGGTGTTTGTGTGTTGGCCAAACGCGGCGGCGTGGTGAAATCGGTCAGTGCGAATCTGGTGCGTGTCACTGCCGACAACGGCGATATAGACGATTATTCCATCATCAAGTTCATGCGTTCCAACCAGAGCACCTGTATCAATCAGGTGCCGGTGGTTTCGGTAGGGGAACGGGTGGAAGAAGGCGACGTGATCGCCGATGGCCCCGCTATTAAAAACGGGGAGATCGCCCTGGGGAAGAACGCCTTGATTGGCTTTATGACCTGGGAAGGCTACAACTACGAAGACGCTGTTTTGCTCAACGAAAAAATTGTTCGGGACGACGTGTATACCTCCATTCACATAGAGGAATATGAGATGGAGGCCCGGGATACTAAGCTGGGTCCCGAGGAGATCACCCGGGATATCCCCAATGTCAATGAAGACCTTTTGAGCAATTTGGACGATCGGGGCATTATTCGGGTTGGCGCCGATGTGCGCGCGGGCGATATTCTGGTGGGCAAGGTGACCCCCAAAGGGGAAACGGAGCTGACGGCGGAAGAGCGTCTGCTGCGGGCTATCTTCGGCGAAAAGGCCCGGGAGGTCCGGGATACTTCTTTGCGGGTACCTCACGGCGAGTACGGCGTGGTGGTAGATGTGAAGGTGTTTACCCGGGAAAACAGCCACGACGAGCTTTCCCCCGGCGTCAATAAGGTGGTGCGCTGCTACATCGCCCAGAAGAGAAAGATCTCGGTAGGCGACAAAATGGCGGGCCGCCACGGCAACAAGGGCGTGGTGTCCAGAATTCTTCCGGAAGAGGAAATGCCCTTTATGCCCGACGGTACGCCCTTGGATATTGTGCTGAACCCTCTGGGTGTTCCTTCCCGTATGAACATTGGCCAGGTGCTGGAAGTGCACTTGGGTATGGCTGCCAAAACTTTAGGCTGGAAAATCATGACCCCGGTATTCGACGGTGCTCACGAGGCCGATATCCGGGAATGCTTCCGCATGGGCGGACTGAATGAAGACGGAAAGTTCTGGCTGCGGGATGGCCGTACCGGAGAATATTTCGATAACCCTATCACAGTGGGATATATGTACTACCTCAAGCTCCATCATCTGGTGGACGACAAGATCCACGCCCGCTCCACAGGCCCCTATTCCTTGGTGACGCAGCAGCCCTTGGGCGGCAAGGCTCAATTCGGCGGCCAGCGCTTCGGAGAGATGGAAGTTTGGGCTCTGGAGGCTTACGGCGCTGCCTACACCCTGCAGGAAATTCTAACGGTAAAATCTGACGACGTGGTGGGCCGTGTAAAGACCTATGAAGCCATTGTCAAGGGCCAGAATATTCCAAAGCCCGGTATTCCGGAATCCTTTAAGGTGTTGATCAAGGAACTGCAGTCTTTGGGCCTGGATGTCAAGGTGCTGGATCAGGATAACCAAGAGATTGACCTGAAACAGAATTTCGACGATGACGACGATATGGGCTTTAGCCATGGCGACGTAACCTTCGACGAAGAGAACGTGCCAGATGACCTGGACGGCTATTCTGTGGAGGACGAAGGCATAGAGCTGGATGACGACCTGGATTTCGAAGACGAAGAGGATTTTGACGATCTTTCCGATGACGACGATGATTTGCTGTAAGAGGGAGAGGATACTATGGAATTTAACACCTTTGAATCGATTAAGATTGGCCTGGCTTCTCCTGACCAAATTCGGGAATGGTCTCACGGCGAGGTGAAAAAGCCGGAAACCATCAACTACCGTACCCTAAAACCGGAACGGGATGGACTCTTCTGCGAACGGATTTTTGGGCCCACCAAAGACTGGGAGTGCCACTGCGGCAAGTATAAGCGCATCCGCTATAAAGGCAAGGTCTGCGACCGCTGCGGTGTGGAGGTCACCCGCAGCAAGGTGCGTCGGGAGCGCATGGGCCACATTGAGCTGGCGGCTCCAGTTTCGCACATTTGGTATTTTAAGGGCATTCCTTCCCGCATGGGGTTGATTCTGGATATTTCCCCCAGAGTGCTGGAAAAGGTGCTGTACTTTGCCCTTTACATTGTCACGGACCCGGGAAACGTGCGGGAGCTTTCCAAAATGCAGACCCTGACAGAAAAGGAATACCGGGATCTAAAAGAAAAATATGAGGATGACTTTGAGGCCTCCATGGGAGCCGAAGCCATTAAAAAACTTTTGGAAGAGATTGATGTGGAAAAGACCTCCCAGGAGCTGAAAGAAGAGCTGGAAACCGCCGCAGGGCAGAAGCGGGTACGCATTTTGAAGCGCCTGGAGGTGGTGGAATCCTTCCGCATTTCCGGGAACCGCCCGGAGTGGATGATCCTGGACGCGGTTCCGGTTATCCCGCCGGATATCCGCCCCATGGTTCAGCTGGATGGCGGTCGGTTTGCCACCAGTGACCTCAACGACCTGTACCGCCGTGTCATTAACCGGAACAACCGGCTAAAACGCCTTTTGGAGCTGGGCGCGCCCGATATTATTGTCCGCAACGAAAAGCGTATGCTGCAGGAGGCGGTGGACGCGCTGATCGACAACGGCCGCCGGGGAAGGCCGGTAACCGGCCCCAACAACCGCCCCTTGAAGTCCCTTTCCGACATGCTCAAGGGCAAGCAGGGACGGTTCCGCCAAAACCTGCTGGGCAAGCGCGTGGACTACTCCGGCCGTTCTGTTATCGTGGTGGGCCCGGAGCTGAAAATGTACCAGTGCGGCCTGCCAAAGGAAATGGCCTTGGAGCTCTTCAAGCCCTTCGTAATGAAGCGCCTGGTGGAAACCGGAGCCGTGGGCAACATCAAGGCTGCCAGAAAGTCTGTGGAGCGGGCCAGGCCCGAGGTTTGGGATGCCTTGGAAGTGGTGATCAAAAACCACCCTGTGCTGTTAAACCGGGCGCCTACTCTGCACCGCTTGGGTATTCAGGCCTTTGAACCCGTGCTGGTAGAGGGCCGTGCCTTAAAGCTCCATCCTCTAGTTTGTACCGCTTATAACGCCGACTTCGACGGCGACCAAATGGCAGTACACGTGCCGCTTTCTGCCGAAGCCCAGGCAGAGGCCCGGTTCCTGATGCTGGCCGCCAATAACCTTTTGAAGCCCTCCGACGGTCGCCCCGTCACAGTGCCTACCCAGGATATGGTGCTGGGTTCCTATTACCTGACTTTGGATAAGGACGGCGAACTGGGTGAGGGGAAAGTGTTCCGGAATATGGATGAGGCCATGATGGCTTACGACGCCAAGGCGATTAGCCTTCACGCCAAGATCAAGGTGCGCCGCACGGTGGAATTTGAAGGCCGGGAAATCACCGGCTTGGTAGAAACCACCATGGGCCGTATGATCTTCAACCGTCCGGTGCCCCAGGACTTGGGATTTGTGGACCGCTCCACTCCGGAAGAGGCTTTGAAGTATGAGGTGGATTTCCTGGTGGGCAAGAAAATGCTGGGAAAGATCATTGAAAAGTGCATTAAGGTTCACGGTACGGAGCATACTGCTGAGGTTTTGGACAACATTAAGGCCCAGGGTTATAAATATTCCACAGTCAGCGGAATTACGGTGGCTGTTTGCGACGCTACTATCCCTTCGGAAAAGAAGGAACTGCTGCGGCAGGCGGAAGAAGAAATCGATATGATCCGCGACGAGTACGCGGAGGGCTTCCTTTCCGAGTCGGAACGTTACAACGCTGTTTTGAAGATTTGGGAAAAGTGTACCAACGACGTGACCAGCGCCCTGCAGCAGGGCCTGGACCGTTATAACCCCATTTATATGATGGCCGACTCCGGCGCTCGAGGCACCATGAGCCAGATCCGCCAGTTGGCAGGTATGCGCGGCTTGATCGCCAACACCTCCGGTAAGACCATTGAGATCCCCATTCGCGCCAACTACCGGGAAGGCTTGAACATTTTGGAATACTTTATTTCTTCCCGCGGTGCCCGGAAGGGCTTGGCCGATACCGCTCTGCGCACGGCAGACTCCGGGTATTTGACCCGCCGCCTGGTGGACGTGTCTCAGGAGGTCATTATTCGGGAGGATGACTGCGGCACCACCGAAGGCATAGAGGTCTTCGAGATCAAAGCCGGGCCGGAATCTATCGAGCCCCTTGGAGAACGTTTATTGGGCCGTTATCTGGTGGAGGATTTCAAAGACGAAGCCGGGAATGTGCTGGTTTCCAAAGATAAAATGATGGACGACAATGACGCCAAGATCATTTTGGATCGGGGCGTGGAGCGCATCAAGATCCGTTCCGTCCTCCATTGCCGGGCGAAGAACGGTGTTTGCAAAAAGTGCTACGGCGCTTCTCTGGCCAACGGCCGTCCCGTGACGGTGGGCGAGGCCGTTGGCATTATCGCCGCTCAGTCCATCGGCGAACCCGGCACTCAGCTGACCATGCGTACCTTCCACACCGGCGGCGTTGCCAGCGCGGAAGATATCACCCAGGGTTTGCCCCGTATTGATGAGCTTTTTGAAGGCAGAAAGCCCAAGCATGTGGCCATTATCAACGAGATAGACGGCAAGGTGAGCTTTGAGGAGATCAAAAAGAACCGCCATTTGGTGGTCACCAACGAGGAAGACAAGGAGTCCCGCTCCTACTTGATCCCCTTTGGCTCCCGTGTCACCGTAAAGGAGGGGGACTATATCAAACGCGGCAAGCGTTTGACGGAAGGCTCTGTGAACCCCCACGATGTGTTGGCCATTAGCGGCACCCAGGAGGTGCAGGACTATCTCATTCAGGAAGTGCAGCGAGTTTACCGGATGCAAGGTGTGGATATCAACGATAAGCACATCGAAATTATTGTTCGTCAGATGCTCCGCAAAGTTCGGGTGGACGACGCGGGCGATACCAACCTGCTGGTGAGTTCCTTGTCCGATAAAAACGAGGTGCTTTCCGCCAATGAGGAAATCCGTGCCCGCATTGCCAACGGGGAAACGGGATTGAGAGAGGCAGAGTATACGCCTATTTTGCTGGGCATTACAAAAGCTTCCTTGGCTACCGATTCCTTCCTTTCCGCCGCTTCCTTCCAGGAGACCACTCGGGTGCTTACCGACGCGGCCATCAAGGGAAAGGTGGATTCCTTGATCGGTTTAAAGGAAAACGTGATTATAGGCAAGCTGGTGCCCGCCGGTACAGGCATGAAGTGTTATACCGAGGTGGAGATCGAGCCCGCCGGAGAGCTCCAGGAGGTTCCCGCAGTTCCGGAGAGGCAGGAAGAGGCCACCCCGGAAGAGGAAGAGCCTTTTGTGCCGCTTTCCTCTTCGGAGGAGCCAGCCTTTGAGGATGCCCTTTTGTAATACGCCGAAAAAGGCGCAAAAATGCTTGACAAAAAAGAAATCTCAGTGTTATAATACAGCATTGAGCGGGTTTTAGGAATTTTGCCGCTTCTCCGTGTTTTTTCGGAGGAGCGGTTCCTTTTAAAAAATCCTTTCCTTTTGGTGTATTGGCTTTTGCCTTTCACATAAACTATTTTTATAAGGAGGTGCACTATGCCAACCTTTAACCAGCTGATCCACAATGGACGTTCCATCGCGGAAAAGAAGAGTAAGGCCCCTGCGCTGCTCAAGGGCTGGAATTCCAAGAAGCGCTCTGCGATTGACCAGGATTCTCCCCAAAAGCGCGGCGTCTGCACGACAGTGAAAACCCAGACACCCAAGAAGCCCAATTCTGCTTTGAGGAAAATTGCCAGGGTCCGGCTTTCCAACGGGATTGAAGTCACCGCTTACATTCCCGGTGTAGGCCACAATCTGCAGGAACACAGCGTTGTCATGATCCGCGGCGGCCGTGTTCGCGACCTGCCCGGCGTGCGGTACCATATCATCCGCGGCACATTAGATGCCCAGGGTGTTGCCAAGCGCATGCAGGCCCGTTCCAAGTACGGCGCCAAACGGCCTAAGGCCGGAGCCAAGAAGAGCTAAAAGCTTTTTGGTTTTTCTTTTTATTCGTAAGACAAGATTTCACATGGCTGTTCCGTGTATTTCGCGGAAAGGCGTTTACTATAGATTTCGGCTTTTCGGCTTTGGCGGGGAAGAGGGGATTGCGGTAAAGTTGCCTTTATGGCCAACGGGAGTTTTTGCTTTCGAGTACCGATGATATCATTTTATGAAGGAGGGAAGATCATGCCAAGAAGAGGCAATGTGGCAAAGCGCGATGTTTTGCCCGATCCTATGTATAATTCCAAGCTCGTTACCCGCCTGATCAACAATATCATGTTCGACGGCAAGAAGGGTGTTGCCCAGAAGATTGTTTACGGTGCTTTTGACATCGTGGCAGAAAAAACGGGCAAAGAACCTCTTGAGGTCTTTGAGCAGGCTATGGAAAATGTGATGCCCAGCCTGGAGGTAAAGGCCCGCCGTGTAGGTGGTTCCACCTATCAGGTGCCTATGGAGGTGCGTCCGGAGCGGCGCCAGACCTTGGGCCTGCGCTGGCTCACCAATTATTCCAGGATTCGTTCCGAAAAGACCATGCGGGAAAGACTGGCCGGAGAGATCCTCGACGCGATCAACGGCGCCGGCGGCGCAGCGAAAAAGCGTGACGATACACATAAGATGGCAGAAGCCAATAAGGCCTTTGCGCATTACAGATGGTAAGGTATTAAGGAGGAAACTATGGCCAGGCAGGTACCACTCGAATTAACCAGAAATATCGGCATCATGGCTCATATCGATGCTGGTAAAACCACTACCACAGAGCGTATCCTGTTCTATACAGGCGTCAACTACAAGATCGGCGAAACCCACGAGGGAGCTGCTACCATGGACTGGATGGCTCAGGAGCAGGAGCGCGGCATTACCATTACTTCCGCCGCTACCACTTGCTTTTGGCCGGACCGCAATGGCAAGCAGAACCGCATCAATATTATTGATACTCCCGGCCACGTGGACTTCACAGTAGAAGTGGAGCGTTCCCTTCGCGTGTTGGATGGCTCTGTTACGGTGTTCTGCGCCAAAGGCGGCGTGGAACCCCAGTCCGAGACTGTGTGGCGTCAGGCAGAGGAATACAAAGTTCCCCGCATGGCCTACGTCAACAAGATGGATATTATGGGCGCCGATTTTTATCGTGTTGTCCAAATGATGAAAGACCGTTTAAAGTGCAACGCGGTTCCCATTCAGCTGCCCATTGGCAGTGAAGATACCTTTAGAGGGATTATCGACCTTGTGAAGATGAAGGCCTATATCTATTACGACGATCTGGGCAAGGATATCCGCGAGGAAGAGATTCCGGAAGATATGAAGGAAATGGCGGAGAAATACCATGAGGAAATGGTGGAGCATGTAGCCGAACAGGACGATGTCATTATGGACAAGTACCTTTCCGGCGAAGAAATCTCTATTGACGAGATCAAGGACTGCATTCGCAAGTCCACCATTGCCAACCACATGGTTCCCGTGACCTGCGGCACCTCTTACAAGAACAAGGGCGTGCAGAAGCTGTTGGACGCCATTGTAGATTATATGCCGGCTCCCACCGACATCCCTCCCATCAAGGGAACTAACCCCGAGACCGAGGAAGAGGAAGTGCGTCATTCTTCCGACGATGAGCCGTTTTCTGCCTTAGCGTTTAAAATCGCCACCGATCCTTTCGTGGGCAAGCTGTGCTTCTTCCGGGTATATTCCGGCTCCATTGAAGCGGGCTCTACCGTTTATAACTCCGTAAAGGACAACAACGAACGCATGGGCCGCATTGTGCAGATGCACGCCAACGACCGGAAGGATATCGACAGGGTTTATGCCGGCGACATCGCCGCTGCCGTGGGCTTGAAGAATACCACCACCGGCGACACACTGTGTGATGAAAAGCATCCGATTATTTTGGAATCTATGGAGTTCCCGGAGCCTGTAATTCGGGTAGCCATTGAGCCCAAAACCAAGGCCGGCCAGGAAAAGATGGGCATTGCCTTGGCAAAGCTGGCCGAAGAAGACCCCACCTTCAAGGCGTATACCGATGAAGAGACGGGCCAGACTATCATTGCCGGTATGGGCGAGCTCCACTTGGAAATTATTGTGGACCGTCTGCTTCGTGAATTCAAGGTGGAAGCCAATGTGGGCAAACCTCAGGTTGCCTATAAGGAGACCATTCGGAAGAGCGCCGATGTGGATACCAAATATGCCCGCCAGTCCGGCGGTAAGGGCCAGTACGGCCACGTTAAGATTCGCATCGAGCCCAATCCCGGCAAGGGGTATGAATTTGTCAATGCCGTTGTGGGCGGCGCTGTTCCCAAGGAATATATTCCCGCGGTAGACCAGGGCATTCAGGGCGCTATGCTGGCCGGTGTTTTGGCCGGTTATAACGTGGTGGATGTCAAGGTAGAGCTGTACGACGGCTCTTACCATGAAGTGGACTCCTCGGAAATGGCCTTTAAGATCGCCGGCTCTATGGCCTTTAAGGAGGCCATGCGGAAGGCAGATCCCGTTCTGATGGAACCCATTATGAAGGTTACCGTTATCACGCCGGAAGAGTATATGGGCGATGTGATCGGCGATTTGAACTCCCGCCGCGGTATGATCCAAGGCATGGACGCCATTCCCGGTGCCCAGCAGGTGAATTCCGAAGTGCCCCTTTCCGAGATGTTCGGTTATGCCACCGACATGCGTTCGAAAACACAAGGACGCGGCCAGTATACCATGGAACCTGCCCACTACGCAGAGGTGCCCAGGAACATTTCCGAGAAGATCATCTCGGAGCGTGGGAAAAAGTCTGAATAAATAAAATTGTACTTGATTTTTTCCTGCTTTATTGGTAGAATGAAGCATAGTAAAGCTGGAAGTTTATTTTCTGAAATAAAAGGAGGAAATTCCAATGGCAAAGGAAAAGTTCGAAAGAAACAAACCGCACGTTAACATTGGTACCATTGGTCACGTTGACCATGGCAAGACCACGCTGACCGCCGCTATTACAAAGGTTTTGGCGCTGAAGGGCGACGCCGACTTTATGGATTATGCGAATATCGATAAAGCTCCCGAAGAGAGAGAGCGCGGCATTACCATCAACACCGCTCACGTGGAATATCAGACCGACACCCGTCACTATGCCCACGTGGACTGCCCCGGCCACGCCGACTATGTAAAGAACATGATCACCGGTGCCGCTCAGATGGACGGTGCTATCCTGGTGGTTTCCGCTGCCGACGGTCCTATGCCCCAGACCCGTGAGCACATCCTGCTCTCCCGTCAGGTGGGCGTGCCCTATATTGTTGTGTTCATGAACAAGTGCGACCAGGTGGACGATCCCGAGCTCTTGGAGCTGGTTGAAATGGAGATCCGTGACCTGCTGAACGAATATGAGTTCCCCGGCGACGACACCCCCATCATCAAGGGTTCCGCCCTGCAGGCTTTGGAGAGCGATTCCAAGGATCCCAGCGCTCCCGAGTATGCTCCTATTTTGGAACTCATGGCCGCTGTGGACGAGTATATCCCCACTCCCGAGCGCAAGGCCGACCTGCCCTTCCTGATGCCTGTAGAAGACGTGTTCACCATTACTGGACGCGGCACTGTGGCTACCGGCCGTGTGGAGCGTGGCCAGCTGAAGATGTCCGAAGAAGTTGAAATTGTCGGTTTGGCGGAAGAGACCAAGAAGTCTGTTGTTACCGGCATTGAAATGTTCCGCAAGCTGCTGGATTACGCCGAGGCTGGCGACAACATTGGTGTTCTGCTGCGCGGCATTCAGAGAACCGATATCGAGCGCGGCCAGGTTTTGGCTAAGCCCGGTTCCATTAAACCCCATACCAAGTTCAAGGGTCAGGTTTACGTTCTGACCAAAGATGAAGGCGGCCGTCATACCCCCTTCTTTAACAATTACCGTCCTCAGTTCTATTTCCGTACCACCGACGTTACCGGCGTTATCGCGTTGCCCGAGGGCACCGAGATGTGCATGCCTGGCGACAACGTTGTGATGGACGTAGAACTTATCACCCCCATTGCCATTGAAGAAGGCCTCCGCTTCGCTATTCGTGAAGGCGGCCGTACCGTTGGCTCTGGCGTTGTAACTGCCATCAATTCTTAATTCCAGCTTTCTGGAGCTGCCCTGGGTCTAAAAGACCCGGGGCAGTTTTTTGTGTTGGAAAGCTCGGGCGATTTTTTTCTGCTTCCCGTTGACAAACCTGCCGGGAGATGCTAGAATAACAAACAGAAACAGAATAAATCCTTATCGAGAGTGGCGGAGGGACAGGCCCTTTGATGCCCGGCAACCTGTGGCGTATGCTGCAAGGTGCTAATTCCTGCGGTTGTTTGGTCCAGCGTTGAGCGAAATTTTTGCTTGCCGCCGGCTTGAACCCGAAAGATGAGGCTTGTAAACCGGCCTTCGTTTTTCGAGGGTCGGTTTTGATGTTTTGGAACCTGTATGTTCCGTTGAGCGCGTCTTGGCTGTGGCGGTTTCAACAAGAAATATGGGCTCTGTGGTAAGCCGGAATATGTTTGGATTTGCTCTGTTGTATATTTTTTGAAAGGATGATTTCAATGAAACTCTTTACCTCGGAATCTGTAACAGAAGGCCATCCCGACAAATTATGCGACCAGGTATCTGACGCGGTGTTGGACGCCATTCTGGAGCAAGACCCGGAAGCCCATGTGGCCTGCGAGACCACCGCGACTACCGGCGTGATTCATGTGATGGGAGAAATTTCCACTTCCTGCTATGTGGATATTCCCGCGGTGGTTCGGGAAGTAGTGCGGGAGATCGGCTATGACGATCCCAAATGCGGCTTCGACTGCAACACCTGCGGCGTGCTCACTTCTATTGACACTCAGTCCCCCGACATTGCTCTGGGAGTAAACCAGTCTTTGGAGGCGAAGAACGGGGAAGCCGATGAAAACAGCCTGATCGGCGCCGGGGACCAGGGCATGATGTTTGGCTATGCCTGCGACGAGACACCGGAATATATGCCCTTGGCCATTTCCCTTTCCCACAAATTGGCGAAGCAGCTGGCTGCCGTACGGAAGGATGGCACCCTGAAATACCTGCGTCCCGACGGAAAAACCCAAGTCACCGTAGAATATGACGGGGATGAGGTCAAGCGGGTGGATGCCATTGTGATCTCCACCCAGCACGACGAAGAAGTGAAAATGGACAAGCTGAAAAAGGACATGGTGAAGTATGTCATTAAGCCGGTGGTGCCTTCCGAGCTGGTAGACCAGAACACCCGCATTTACATCAACCCCACAGGTCGGTTTGTAGTAGGGGGCCCCGTAGGAGACAGCGGGCTTACCGGACGCAAGATCATTGTGGATACTTACGGCGGCTACGGCCGTCATGGCGGCGGCGCTTTTTCCGGCAAAGATCCCACCAAGGTAGACCGTTCTGCGGCCTATGCCGCCAGGTGGGTGGCAAAGAATATTGTGGCTGCCGGTTTGGCAAAGAAATGTGAGGTAGAGCTTGCCTACGCCATCGGCGTGGCCCGCCCTGTTTCTGTAATGGTAGATACCTTCGGCACCGGCAAGGTTTGTGATGAAAAGCTTGCCCAGGCTGTCAATATGGTCTTTGATCTTCGTCCCACCGCCATTATCAAGTCTTTGGACCTGCGGCGTCCTATTTACAGGAAATTGGCCGCTTACGGCCATATGGGCCGGGAAGACCTGAATGTGCCTTGGGAGTGTGTAAACCGCACAGAGGCTTTGCTGGACGCGGTAAAATAAGCTTTTGAACTTTTAAAGGCCCGGGAGTCTGCGGTAAAACAGGCTCCCGGCTTTTTTGTGGCTTGCCCCGGCTGGAACCGGACCAAGCCTTCCTTCATAAACTGGGAGGAAGCTGCAGTTTGGAGGTGAAGGTTTTGAACATAGTCCTCGTTGTATTTTGCGGCGCCCTCATGATACTTGGCGTCGCGGAGCTGGTTCGGCTGGTGGTGTTTTGGTGGGTCAGGCCGGAAAAGCCGGGGGATTTCACCCTGGTGGTGGCGCCGGAAACTCCGGAGGAATGTGAGTCCCTGGTCCGATCCGCTGCCGAACGGATGCGCTGGCTGGACTTAAAGGGTCCCTGTGGGCTCATCTGCCTGAACAAAGACGAAGACCAGGAGATTTTAAAGATCTGCAGGTTTTTGGCTTTGCGTTACCCCTATTTGAAGGTTTCCAAACAGGAAGATCTGGTGTATAATATCCTGGAAACGAAAGAAGCCCCTTAAAGGGCCGGGAAAGGAAATTGGAACGTGGAGGAAGGTACCCTGCTGGAGCTTTGCGGCTCGGTAGAAAATGTGGTTTATCACAACGACAGAAACCAGTATACGGTGCTGGAAATAAGCGCGGAGGATACCCTTGTAACGGTGGTGGGGTCCTTTCCTTTTGTGAGCGTAGGGGAGGAGCTGCGGGTTTACGGCCATTGGAGCACACACCCTTCTTTTGGCCAGCAGTTTAAAGCCGAGGCCTTTGACAGGTCCCGGCCTGCCACCACTGCCGCCATGCTGAAATATCTTTCCTCTGGCGCCATAAAAGGGGTTGGGAAGGCTACCGCCGCACGGATTGTAGAAACCTTCGGGGAAAAGGCCCTGGAGATTATGGAAAACCAGCCGGAGCGCTTGGCGCAGATCAAGGGGATCACCCGGGATAAAGCGTTAGAGATTGGGGAAGAGCTGCGCAGGGTGTACGGGATTCGGGAATTGATGGTCTTTTTAGGGGCTTACGGCGTAAAACCGGAAGATGCGGTACTGGTATGGAAGCAATTCGGAGATGCTTCCACTGCCTGCATTCAGGAGGATCCCTACTGCCTGTGCGGGGAAGGGTTGGAGCTCAGCTTTGAAATTGCAGACAGCATCGCGGAATCTATGGAAAAGCCCCGGGATGACGAAGGGCGGGTTCAGGCCGGCGTTTTGTATGTGCTGCGGCATAACCTGCAAAACGGCCATACCTGCCTGCCTGTCGATAAGCTGTGCCCGGCAGCGGCCCATTTGTTGGAGGTGGAGCTTTCCCAGGTGCAGGACGCCCTTTACAACCTGTGCCGGCAGTTTGCCGCCGTGTGTGAAAATTTCGGCGGACGGGACTTTATTTTCCTGTGGGGGCAGCACCGCTCGGAGGCCTATATTGCCCAGCGGATGAGGGACCTGCTGCTGGTACCGCCTCAAAAGATCCAAGGGACAAAAGAACGGATCGCCGCCATTGAAAAGGCCTGGAGTATCTCTTACGCCCCGAAGCAGCGGGAGGCCATTAGCGCCGCTCTGGAACAAGGGATATTGATCCTCACCGGAGGCCCGGGCACCGGAAAAACCACCACTCTCAACGCCATTATACGCATTTTGAAGGAAGAGGGGGAGGCGGTGCTTCTGGCCGCGCCCACCGGTCGCGCGGCAAAGCGCATGAGCGAGCTTACCGGGGAGGAAGCCAAAACCCTCCATCGGATGCTTCAAGTGGAGTGGGACGAGCAGGACAGGCCGGTTTTTGCCAAAAATGAGAGGAACCCCTTGGAATGCGACTGTCTTGTGATCGACGAGCTTTCCATGGTAGATACCTACGTGTTCGAAAGCGTTTTGCGAGCTTTGCCGCCTGCCTGCCGGTTGATCCTGGTGGGGGACAGTGACCAGCTGCCCTCTGTGGGGCCGGGAAATGTGCTGGGGGATCTCATCGCCTCCAAGCGGTTCCCCACGGTACAGCTAAAGGAGATTTTCCGGCAGTCTCTGGAAAGCCTCATCGTGCGCAACGCCCACAGGATTGTGGAGGGCAAGCAGCCGGAGCTTTCCAAGCGGGACAGCGACTTCTTCTATATGCCTCAAACAGAATGTGAGGAAGCGGCAAAGCTGGTGGTTTCCCTTTGCGCCCGCAGGCTGCCGGAAAGCTACGGCTATTCCAGCATTTCCGACATCCAGGTGCTGTGCCCCGGCAGAAAAGGAGAGCTGGGCACCGTGGAGCTGAATAAGAGTCTGCGGGAGGCCATTAACCCCTTTGAAAAGGGGAAGCCGGAGGTGAAAATCAACGGCGCGCTGTTCCGGCTTGGGGACAAGGTAATGCAAATCCGCAACAATTACGACCTGCCTTGGGTGAAGGAAGACGACACCAGCGGCCAAGGGGTTTTTAACGGCGACATGGGTGTGATCACCGGCATCGATAAGCCCGGCGGCGTTTTACAGGTTCAGATCGACGATAAGGAAGTGCTTTACGACTTTGACCACGCTTCCCGGGAACTGGAACTGGCCTATGCGGTGACAGTACATAAAAGCCAGGGCAACGAGTTCACGGCGGTGATCATCCCGGCCTTGAGAACGCCTGCTCAGCTCTGCTACCGGAATTTGTTATACACTGCTGTCACCCGGGCCAAGAAGCTGCTCATTTTGGTGGGCCGCCGGGAAGTGATCTCCGCCATGATCGAAAACGACAGGAAAACCAGAAGATATACCGGCCTCCTGCATTTCCTTACGGAACGGGAAGGGGAATGAGCGTTGCTTTTTCCCGCCGCGAGTCCTTTGGGAAGCCTTGTGGCGGTTTTGGGGCAAATTCTGCTTTTGCAAATTTCCGGGAAATCGTGTATAATATAATATTACGTTACGCCGGAAAAACCCCGGCGGCAGAACAGAAAGGAGGATGCTTTCATGGATGTACGAGTGGGGGATGTTTTGCGTATGAAAAAGCCTCATCCCTGCGGCAGTTTTGAGTTTACCGTGCTGCGCTCCGGTATGGATTTTAAAATCAAATGCAATGGATGCGGCAGGGAAATTATGATTCCAAGGCTGAAGTGCGAAAAAAATATCAAAAAGATCCTCCGGGAATCTACGGGAAGCGAACCATAGCTTTTTCTGAAAAGTAGGGATTATTTTTTAGAAAAGGCAGGAAAGACTATGTTTGAAAATTTAAAGGTGTTTGAGCACCGGTATGAAGAATTGAATTTGAAGCTTTACGATCCCGAAAGCACGGCCGACCGGGACCTGTATGCCGCCCTGATGAAGGAGCATAAAGAAATTGCTCCCATCGTGGAGGCCTACCGGCAGTATACCCGCTGTGAACAGGAGATAGAGGAAGCCAGGGCCTTGCTGGCGGAAACTGCCGATAAAGAACTAAAGGAGCTGGCCCAGGAGGAATGGAAGGAAGCCGCGGAGCGGCAGGCAAAGCTGGAAGAAGAGATAAAAATTCTATTGCTGCCTAAAGACCCTAACGACGATAAAAACGTGATCGTCGAAATCCGCGGCGGCGCGGGCGGGGAAGAGGCGGCTCTGTTTGCCTCGGTGTTGTACCGCATGTATACCATGTATGCGGAAAAACACGGCTGGAAAACGGAGGTGGTAAGCCTGAACGAAACAGAGCTGGGAGGCTTTAAGGAAGTGAGCTTCCTCCTGGATGGGGAAGGGGCCTACTCCAGGCTGAAATACGAAAGCGGCGTTCACCGGGTGCAGCGGGTTCCGGAAACAGAAGCCCAGGGCCGCATCCATACCTCCACGGCCACGGTGGCGGTGCTGCCGGAGGCCGAGGAAGTGGAAGTGGAGATCGACCCAAAGGATTTGCAAATTGACACCTTCCGTTCCAGTGGAGCCGGAGGCCAGCACATCAATAAGACCTCTTCGGCTATTCGCATTACCCACCTGCCCACCGGTATGGTGGTGGAGTGCCAGGACGAAAGAAGCCAGCTGAAAAACAAGGATAAAGCCATGAAGGTGCTGCGGGCAAGGCTGCTGGACCGGGAACAGGCCAAGGCCAGCGCCCAGGTGGCCCAGGAGCGGAAGAGCCAGGTAGGCACCGGCGACCGTTCCGAGCGGATCCGCACCTACAATTACCCTCAAACCCGAGTTACCGACCATCGCATTGGCCTGACGCTGTACCACCTGGAGGCCATTTTAAACGGCGGGCTGGATGAGGTCATTGACCCGCTGATCGCCGCCGACCGGGCCGCCAGGCTGGAAGCGGAATGAGGGAAGGGCTGTGGTGACCATGGAAACATTATTGCTGCGGGGCGATCATAAAGATGAAGTAGCTCGGGCCGGAGAAATTTTACGGGCCGGGGGCCTTGTGGCCATTCCCACAGAAACCGTGTACGGCCTGGCCGCCAACGCCTTGGACCCGGCGGCTGTTAGGAAAATTTATGAGGCCAAGGGCAGGCCTTCCGATAACCCCTTGATCGTGCATATTGAGGAGGTTTCCCAGCTGGGGCCCTTGGCGCTGGAAATTCCGGAAAGCGCCCAAAAGCTGGCCAAGGCTTTTTGGCCCGGGCCTCTTACCATGATTTTAAAGAAGTCCCGTCTGGTGCCGGCGCTTGTGAGCGGCGGCCTGGAAACGGTGGCGGTACGCCTGCCCGCCCACCCGGTGGCCCGGGCGGTGATCCGCAGCGCGGGGGTGCCTTTGGCGGCCCCTTCTGCCAATTTGTCCGGCAGGCCCAGCCCTACAAAATTTTCCCATGTTCGGGAAGACCTCTCCGGCAGGGTAGACGCCCTTTTGGACGGCGGCGACTGTACCGTAGGGGTGGAATCTACCGTAATCACCTTGGCGGAAGGCGTGCCCAGGGTCCTGCGGCCCGGCGGCGTCACGGTGGAACAGCTGCGGCAGGTGCTGGGCCGGGTGGAGGTAGACAGCGCCGTGCTCCACCGGCTGGAGGAAGGGAAAAAGGCTGCCTCCCCCGGCATGAAATACCGCCATTATTCCCCAAAGGCAGAGGTGGTCCTGGTGGATGCTTCTTCTGAGGAATATGTAAATTATGTAAACTCCCAGGAGGATTGCCATGCCCTTTGCTTCCAGGAGGACCTGCCCTTGCTGCGGGTTCCCGCCCTCAGCTACGGCGGCCGGTACAACAGGGAGGAGCAGGCCAGGAAGTTGTTTTCTGCCTTGCTCCAGCTGGACGGCCTTGGAGCCAAAAAGGTTTTTGCCCGCTGCCCCTCCAAGCGAGGCGTGGGCCTGGCTGTGTACAACCGGTTAATCCGTGCGGCGGGGTTTCAGGTGATCCGGGTGGGGAGCCCCCTTTTAGTAGGCCTCACAGGCCCCAGCGGAGCGGGAAAAAGCACGGTGGGACGGGAGTTCCAAAAGCTGGGCTGGGGGTACCTCGATTGCGATAAGCTCACCCGAAGCCCGCAGGTATATGACGAGGCCTGCCTCCGGGAGCTGGCCCAGGCCTTTGGCGGCGATGTGGTGGCAGAAGGGATGCTGAACCGGAAGCTTTTGGCGGACCGGGCCTTTGCCACACCGGAAGGCCGGGAGCTTTTGAACCAGATTACTTTTCCCCGGATCCTTCGCAGGGTGCGGGAAGAAATCCAGGCGGAGGCGGACAGGCAAATTGTCTTGTTGGATGCGCCCACGCTGTTTGAATCGGGCCTTGACCGGATGTGCCGGAGGGTTATTTCGGTAGACGCCCCAAGGGAGGTACGGGCCGCACGCATTATAAAACGGGATGGCCTTTCCCGGGAGCAGGCGGCGCTGCGGCTTTCGGCCCAGCCGGAGGGAGAATTTTACCTAAGCCGGGCAGATTACGTGATCGAAAACAGCAGGGAGAGCTCCCTTTCCGGACAGATCCAGGAAATTTTCCGCGAATTGCAAGGAGAAGACTGAATGGGAAAACAAAAAAGCCATGTGGCGGCGGTGCTAGTTGTATTTCTGGCGGCTTTGGGGCTCTTGCTTTTTGGTCCCCGGCTGGTAGACCAGGGGATGCGCTGGCTGTACCCGAAACCCTACCAAGAACTGGTTCGCAGAGAGGCGGCGGAATTCCAGCTGCCGGAGAACCTGGTTTATGCCGTCATGCGGGCGGAAAGCGGCTTTGACCAGCAGGCGAAATCCCGGGCCGGCGCCCATGGGTTAATGCAGCTGACAGAGACCACCTTTCATTGGATCGCCTCGCTGCATCCGCCGGAAAACGGCGGGGAAAATATTCTTGACCCGGCCGATAACGTCCACTGCGGCTGCGCTTTGCTGCGGCTGCTGCTGAACCATTACGAAAGCCTGGAAGTGGCCCTGGCTGCTTATAATGCCGGTATGGGAAACGTAGATGGCTGGCTGCAAAACGTCGATTATTCTTCCGACGGCAAAACCCTGGATGCCATCCCTTATCCGGAAACGGCTGCCTATTTGAAACGGGTAAAGGAGACCTACGAAAGGTATGGGGCGGTATACGGGGAAGAAGAGCAGGCGGTCCCTTGACTTTTTTGGAAAACCGCGGTAGAGTTAAGAAAGGGTTCCCGGGAAGGGGGCCTGCTGAATTTTGGAACAAGATTACAGGAGGAAGTAACCATGGCGGAAAAAGAGGAAAAGAACGAGATAAAGGAGCTTGCCAAAAAGCTTTTGAACGACGATACCCACGGCGCGGTAAAGGCCGGAGAAGAAGAGCTCTCTAAGGCGAATACATTTGGCGAGGGCTACAAGGCTTTTTTGAACTGCTCCAAAACCGAGCGGGAGACGGTTTCCTATGCGGTGGAGGCTGCGGAAAAGGCCGGTTTTACCGCCTTTGACCCTCAAAAAAAGTATAAGGCCGGAGATAAGGTCTATTACAACAACCGGGGAAAGGCCATTTGCCTGGCCGTAATTGGCAGAGAGGGCACGAAAAAGGGCGTGCGCATTGCCGCCGCCCACATCGACAGCCCCCGGGTGGACTTAAAGCCCATCCCTCTTTACGAGGCCAACGAAATGGCCCTTCTAAAGACCCACTACTATGGCGGCATTAAAAAATACCAGTGGACAGCCATTCCCCTTTCCATGCACGGCAAGATCGTGCGCCGGGACGGCACGGAGATCACCGTGAACGTGGGGGAAAAGCCGGGTGACCCCCAGTTTTGCATCACCGATATTCTGCCCCACCTTGGAAAGGACCAGATGGGGAAAAAGCTGGGCGAGGCTTTTACCGGAGAAGACCTGAACATTCTGGTGGGCAGCCTGCCTGTTGGGGACGAAAAAGGGGAAAAGCTCTTCAAGCTCAACGTGATGAGGCTTTTGCATGAACAGTTCGGTATTGTGGAGGAAGATCTGATTTCGGCAGAAATCGAATTTGTTCCCGCTTTCCAGGCCACCGATATTGGCTTTGACCACAGCTTGATCGGCGCCTACGGCCACGACGACCGGGTGTGCGCATACCCGGCCCTGCGCGCCATTTGCGACTGCGAGCTGCCGGAACGCACGGTGGTCACTGTGCTGGCCGATAAGGAAGAAGTAGGAAGCATTGGGAACACGGGCCTGGCTTCGGAGTACCTGCGTTATTTTGTGGCAGATCTAGCCGCCCAGGACGGCCTGGAAGCCCGCCATGTGCTCTCCATGTCCAACTGCCTTTCCGCCGACGTCACCGCGGCCTTCGACCCCAACTACGCTTCTGCCTATGAGGCCAACAATTCTACCTTTATCAACCACGGGGTGGGCGTTTCCAAGTATACCGGCTCCCGGGGCAAGGGCGGCAGCAACGACGCTTCCGCGGAATTCTTAGGTTGGGTGCGTCGGGTGTTCCAGGCGCACAATGTCCTTTGGCAAATCGGCGAGCTGGGCAAGGTGGACCAGGGCGGCGGCGGTACTGTGGCCTTGGAGGTTTCCCGGCTGAACGCCGAGGTGATCGATGTAGGCGTGCCGGTGCTTTCCATGCATGCCCCCTTCGAGGTGGTTTCCAAGCTGGATGTCTACATGGCCTACAAGGCCTTTAAAGCTTATTTTGAAACCCGGGTAGAATAAAGGGAAGCCCGGAAAACTGCCGGCCACTCTCTCCGAAAGGGGAGAGCGGCCGGCTTTTTTCGGGATGTTTTGGATTTTATTTGAAACCGCAGGCCGTTTGTGGTATCATAGGGGAATAGAAGAGCAAAAAACGACATTTTTCGAAGGAAAAGCCCGAAGAAAGCTTTGGACCGGGAAAGGGAGGAACTGCCGTTATTATGGAGAACCAATATCGGGAAGAGTTTTGCGAAATTTTTGAAAGGCAGGTACATCGGGAAGGCAGTGACCGGCTTTTGGCCTGGCTGAAGACTACCGATTTTTTCACCGCCCCGGCCAGTACGAAATTCCATTGTGCCTGTGAATACGGCCTGGTAATGCACAGCCTGAATGTGTACCGGGTGCTGCGGGAACGGTATTTCGAGGAAGGCGACAGCGAGGAAAGCTTTGCCCTTTGCGCCCTGCTCCACGATATTTGCAAAGCGCAGTTCTATAAAACCTCCACCCGGAACGTAAAAAACGAGGAGACCGGCGCCTGGGAAAAGAAGCCCTACTATTCGGTGGAAGACGCTTTCCCCTATGGACACGGGGAAAAATCGGTCTATCTAATCGAACGGTTCCTGCGTTTAAAGCCTGCCGAGGCCATGGCTGTCCGCTGGCACATGGGCGGCTTCGACGAGTCGGTGAAAGGCGGGAGCTTTGCCATAAGCTCCGCCTACGATAAATACCCGCTGGCCGTAAAGCTTCATTTGGCCGACTTGGAGGCCACTTATTTGCGGGAGCACGGCACTTCGGAGGTGCGAAAGGCCTAAAAGGGCTTGCCTCTGGTTTTGGGATAACGTATTTGGGAAAGGGAGCTGGTGCTCTTCATGGATGCCATTTTGGCTTATGACTTGACAAAGCAGTACGAAAACTGCCTTGGGCTTAACGGGCTGAACCTGCAGGTGCCCCAGGGGGAAATATTCGGCTGCATAGGGGAACGGGGCTGTGGAAAAACTACGTTATTGCGGCTGCTTTCCGGTTTGTGCAAGCCCACCCGAGGGGAATGTACGGTGATGGGCTATTCCCCTTCTGTGGAAAGCGGCAGGCTGCACACGGTTACCGGCGTGGTGCTGGACACCGCCCGGCTGTACGGGCATATGACCTTGTCCGCCAATTTGTCGTTTTTCGCAGGCTTAAACGGGATAAGCGCCAGTGACGCTTTGGACAGGGCTTCCTTTTTGATGCATAAGCTGGATATTTTCGAGGGCCGGGATGTGCCGGCAGACAAGCTTTCCACCAGCGTGGCCCGCCGGGCCTCTTTGGCCAGGGCACTGATGCACCGGCCAAAGCTTCTTTTGATGGACGACCTGGCTGAGGGCATGGATCACGAGGCCACCGAAGCCATTCGCTCCCTTTTGTGGGAGCTGGAAGAGGAAGAGGGCATGACGGTGCTCCTTTGTACTCAGAATCCCTTTTACGCCCAGCGCATTTGCCACAGGTTCGCCATTTTGCGGGAAGGGGCCTTGGCAGCCAGGGGAGACTTGGAGTCTTTGAGAAAAGCGGTGGGCTTAAAATATAAAGCGGTTTTGCGCTTCCTGCCGGAAAGTCCGGTGCCGGAAAATTTTGTTTTTGAAGAGGGCTCCTGGCAAAAAGAGATCTCTTCGGAACAGGAAATGCCGGAGCTCATTTCCCAGGCGGTGGCTAAGGGCGCGAAAATTTGCGAGGCAAAGGTGCTGCAGCCCACCCTTTGGGAGATCTACCGGCAATACCTGGCCACAGGTTTGAGAAGGGAGGAAGCGGAAGATGGAACGGAGAATACAGTCCCAGGCGGCCCACAGGGCCAGGGAGCAGACGCCGTCTCCCAGACGGCGGCAGACTCCGAGCCCACCCCAGAGCAAGAGTCAGAAGTTCAGCATAACTAAGTTTTTTACCTCGGCGGAAATTCTCATGGTAAAAAAAGATTTGGGGGCTATTTGGCAGCGAAAAGGGATTCGGGCTTTGTTGATGCTTGTCCCGGTGGCTCTTTTGATGGTCATTCCTTTGACCTATTCGCTGGTGATTGCCCTGCTGCCCGCCGGGACCGGAAACAAGGTTCCGGTAGCTATTTTGACGTTGCTGGGGGAAGCCGCCCAGGCGTTGAATTACCGGCAGGCCTGGTTCGCCGCCTTCACTTCCTTGCTTTGTCCCATGCTGTTCTTAAGCGTGCCGGTGATTTGCTCGGTGGCCTCGGCCTCTTTAGCCTTTTTGGGAGAAAAAGAGAACGGCACGCTGGAAACGGCCCTGCTTTCCAGCATGAATCCCAAATCTATTTACAATTCCAAGGTGTCGGGCTGCAGCCTGCTTTCTATTCTAATTTCGGCCGTTTCTTTCCTGGTCTTTGCCCTTACGGTTTCCGTGGCCGGTTTGGTTTTGGAGGCGCCTTTTTTCCTGGACTGGAATTGGCTTGTCCTGGTGGTGCTGTTGATGCCTGCCCTTTCCTTCTTTTCGGTTTCCTTTGTGAGCTTGGTGGTTACCAGAGTACACAGCGTGGGGGAGGGGCTGCAGCTGGTGGGCTATTTGCTGCTGCCGTTTTTGACGCTTTTCTTGGCGCAGTTTGCCGGGTGGATCAAGCTCAACGCTTTGGTTTTATTGGGGATTTCTTTGGGGCTTTGGGTGGCGGCCATTGTCCTGTTTAACGCATCCGCCAGGCGTTTTTACCCGGAAAGGCTGTTAAAACGGCCTTTGGAAGAGGTTTCTTAGGCTTCGGCAGAACAAAAATTTATATGCAAAGGAAGGTTGTTAAAATGGAGATCAACTATACCCCTCGGGGCGTATGCTCCAAGAATATTCATGTGGTAATAGAGGACGGCGTGATCCAGCAAGTGGAATTCACCGGCGGATGCAGCGGCAACACCCAGGGGGTGGCCGCCTTGGCCAAGGGGATGAAGGTGAAGGATTACATTGCCCGCTGCAAAGGGATCCGCTGCGGCATGAAGCCCACCTCCTGCCCGGACCAGTTGGCCTTAGCTTTGGCTCAGGCTCTGGAAAACTGAGAAAGAGGGCTGCTCCTTTTACAAGGCGTAGCCGGAAAAGCCCGGAATAAAAGAAAAAGCAGTAAGGCGGCGCCGTCTTCCAAAAGGAAGCGGCGCCGCCTTTTGCGGCCGGTTTAAAAGTTCCGTGCCTGTGCCTTACCGTTCATTCTTCCTTGTGGCTTAGCAGCCGCAGCCACAGCCGCAGCCATTGCCGCAATCGCTATTGTTGTTGAAACCGCCGAACCCGTTGCCGCAGCAGCACAGAAGGATGAGAACGAGGATAATGATCCAAGAGCAACCTCCATTACACATGAAGCACGCCTCCTTTCGTTTACACTCTATCTTATGGCAGAGCGGGAAAAAGGTTCCGGCAAAGCAGTAAAAAAAGAAAATTATTTAAAAAGAAGAGAAAAAAAGAGAATACACGAGATAAAAGGAGTTTCTAAAGAATCAAATTTAAAAAATTGACTTTCTTTGACCTTGACGGAACAGGAAAATCAATTATAATAAAAGTCAAAGAAAGTCAAAGGCAGTAAAAAAGAACGTGTGAACCGAGGAAAAAGACATGCGAATTAGCGACAGCGTGGCAAATTACATTTTAGAGCTTTTGAAACAGACCAACGGAATTGCCGAAATCCAGCGCAACGAGCTGGCCAGCCTTTTGGGATGTGTGCCCAGCCAGATCAATTATGTGATCACCTCCAGGTTTACCCCGGAGCAGGGGTATTTGGTGGAAAGCCGGAGAGGGGGCGGCGGATACATCCGCATCACCCGCCGCCAGCTTACTAAATCGGATGTGATCATGCATATCATTAACGCGGTAGGGTCTTCCTTAGACGCAGGCACCGCCCGCGCCATGACAGACAACATGCTTCAAAACGGTGTGCTTCCGCCAGAATCGGCAGCACTGATTTTAGCGGCAGTTTCGGAACAGACCCTGAACGTCCTTCCCAAAGAACTTCGGGATGGCGTAAGGGCCGCCATTTACAAAAATATGCTGTTGGCAAGTAAAAATTAGGAGGGATGCGAAATGTTGTGTCAAAATTGCGGAAAGAAGACGGCTACGACCTATATTAAGACCATTGTCAATGGGAGGCTGGCCCAATATCATTTGTGCCCGGATTGCGCCAGGGAAATGGGCTACGGGAATATTTTTTCGGATTTCGGGCTGGATTTTGGGAACATGCTGGGCGGCTTAATAGGCGGCATCCCTGGGGAACAAACGCCCCGCTGCGAAAAATGCGGCACCACCTTCGAGGAAATTTCCAAAACGGGAAAATTGGGATGCGCGGAATGCTACCGAACCTTCCGGCGGAAGCTGCTTCCCATTGTTCAAAGAATTCACGGGACTACCAAGCACAAGGGGAAGGCGCCCGGCAGTTCTGCCCTCCGGGTGGCGGACCCCCACCACCAAATTATAGCGGTAAAGGAAACACCCTTGGAAGAAAAAAAGCGGTTGCTGAAGCAGGCCATAGAGGCACAGGATTTCGAACAGGCGGCAGTGCTGCGGGATGAGATAAAGGAGATGGAACAGCATGAATAAATGGTATGAAAAGGCAGGACCCCAGGCGGATGTGGTGTGCAGCACCCGGGTGAGGCTGGCCAGAAATCTCCAGGCCTATCCCTTTCCCTCCAAGGCTTCCCAAAAAGAAAAGGAAGAGCTGGAGGCGAAAATAAAAGACGCCCTTTTGTCGGGCAACAGTGTGCTTTCCCGGGAATTTTCCTTTCTCCCTTTGGAAAGCCTAACCAGAGAGGCTGCGATTTCCCTGGCGGAGCGCCGTTTGGTGAGCCCGGAATTCCTTTCTCAGGAAAAGGGCAGGGGAATTCTGCTTTCCGAAGACGAAAGCGTCTCTATCATGATCAATGAGGAAGACCACCTGCGGCTTCAGGTTTTAATGGAAGGGCTTTCCCTAAAAGAGGCGGCAGAAAAGGCCGACCGGGTAGAAACCGTGCTTAGCGAGACGCTTCCCTTCGCCTATGACCAGGAATTCGGGTACCTGACGGAATGCCCCACCAATTTGGGCACTGGTATGCGGGCCTCCGTGATGCTGCACTTGCCCGCCCTTACGGAAAACGGCGGCATGGCCCGTATTTCGGCAAACCTTTCCAAGCTGGGGCTCACTTTGCGGGGCACCTATGGGGAGGGCACCCAGGTACAGGGAAACCTGTACCAGCTTTCCAACCAGATCACCCTGGGGCTCAGCGAAGATGAAGCGGTGGAAAACCTGTATGCAATTTCCAACCAGCTCATTGGGGAGGAACGGAAGCTGCGGGAACGCTTTGGAGAAAGCATTCAGCTGCAAGATAAGGTCTGCCGGGCGGCAGGCGTGCTGAAAAGCGCCCAGCTGCTTTCGGCAGGGGAGTTTATGCAGCTGATTTCCCTGGTGCGCTTTGGCCTTTCTACGGGTATTTTAAAGGGCCTTTCCTGGGAAGAGGTAAACAGCCTTACCGTGGCGGTGCAGCCTGCCACGCTGATGGCCCGCCAGGGAAAGGCCATGGAACAGGAAGAACGGGACCGCTCCCGAGCCCAGTTGGTCCGCCAGGCCTGCGGAGCGCTTAAGGAAGAATAGAGAGAAAGGCAGGTAAGCAGGATGTATCAATTTAACGGTTTTACAGAAAAGGCAAACCAAGCCTTGAATTTGGCAATTACAAGCGCCCAGGAAATGGGCCACGATTATATTGGCAGCGAGCATTTGGTGTTGGGCCTGCTAAAGGAGGGCACCGGGGTGGCCTTTACCGTTCTCAACAAATTAGGGGTCACCGCGGAAGCCTTTGAGAAGCTGGTTCGGGAAAAGATCGGGGAAGGTCCTGCCACCAGCCTGACAGTGGACGATTTCACCCCCCGGACAAAGCGCATTTTGCAGGTAGCCACCATTGCCAGGGCCCGGCTGCGCACCGCCTATGTGGGAACGGAGCATTTGCTCATCGCCATTTTGGAAGACGGCCAAAGCTATGCCATGCGCTTTTTACAGAGTCTGGGGGTAGACCATAACCGGATTGTTTCCGAGCTTTCGGGGGCCATTAGCAATTCCGCCTTTGCCGCTCAGGCAGAGGCGGCCGCCGGGGCCGGGGGCGGAGGCCGTGGAGCCGGGAAGGCTTTGGAACAGTTTGGCCGAGACCTCACCCAGCTGGCAGCCCAGGGGAAAATAGATCCGGTCATCGGCCGCCAGAACGAAATAGAGCGGGTGGTACAAATCCTTTCCCGGCGCACCAAAAATAACCCGGTGCTCATTGGGGAACCGGGAGTGGGAAAAACCGCTGTGGCGGAAGGCCTGGCCCTGAAGATCCATTCCGGGGATGTACCGGAGCCCCTAAAAAATAAACGGCTGATCTCCTTGGACCTTACCGGCATGGTGGCGGGGGCAAAATACCGGGGAGATTTTGAGGAACGGATCAAGGCCGCCATCGACGAGGTGAAAGCCGATGGAAATGTGATCCTCTTTATTGACGAGCTGCATACTATTATCGGGGCCGGTTCCGCAGAGGGCTCTGCCGATGCCGCCAATATTTTGAAGCCGGCCCTGGCCCGGGGAGATTTCCAGGTCATTGGCGCCACCACCATAGACGAATACCGCAAACACATCGAAAAGGACGCGGCTCTGGAGCGCCGGTTCCAGCCGGTGACAGTGGGAGAGCCCAGCGAAGAGGAGACTGTGGAAATTCTGCAGGGCTTGAAAGACCGTTACGAAGCCCACCACAAGGTGGAAATTACCAAGGAGGCCATTGACGCTTCGGTGAAGCTTTCTTCCCGGTATATTGCCGACCGCTATTTGCCCGATAAAGCCATAGACCTCATTGACGAAGCGGCTTCCCGGGTGCGGCTCCGGGCGTTTACCGCTCCCGATAATTTGCAGGAGCTGGAAAAGAAGCTGAAGGAGCTGGAAATGGAAAAGGCCGCCGCCGTCAATTCCCAGGATTTTGAACGGGCTGCCTCCCTGCGGGATAAACAAAAGGAGCTCCAGGAGCAGCTGGAAAAGGCCAAAGACGAATGGAGCGCCCGCAGTGAGCGCGCCAGCAGCGTGGTCACCCCAGAGGACATTGCCGACATTGTGGCCATGTGGACGGGGATCCCCGTGTCCCAGCTGACGGAGGAGGAAAGCCAAAGGCTGCTCCGCTTGGAAGAAACCCTGCACCAGCGGGTCATTGGCCAGGAAGAGGCGGTTTCGGCCATTTCCAAGGCCATTCGCCGGGGTCGGGTGGGGTTGAAGGACAAAAACCGGCCCATCGGCTCCTTCATTTTCCTGGGGCCTACCGGCGTGGGGAAAACCGAGCTGTGCAAGGCCCTGGCAGAAGCCATGTTCGGCGACGAAAAGGCCATGGTGCGGTTCGACATGTCGGAATATATGGAAAAGCACACCGTGTCCCGCCTGGTGGGCTCGCCTCCCGGCTACGTGGGCTTTGACGAAGGGGGCCAGCTTACCGAGGCGGTGCGCAGGAAGCCCTATTCCGTGGTGCTGTTCGACGAAATCGAAAAGGCCCACCCGGACGTGTTCAACATTCTGCTGCAAATTCTGGAAGACGGCCGGGTTACCGATTCCCAAGGCAAAACGGTAGATTTCAAAAACACCGTGATCATCATGACCTCTAACGTGGGGGCAAGGCTCATCACCGAAAAGCAGAAAAGCCTGGGCTTTGGGGAAACGGCTACCGCCACCTCGGACTTCGAAAAAACCAAGGAGCTGGTGCTTTCCGAGCTGAAAAACCTGTTCCGCCCGGAATTTTTGAACCGGGTGGACGATATCATCGTGTTCCACAAGCTCACCCAGGAAGACACTGTGAAAATCGCCTCCATTCTCCTTTCCACTCTGCAAAAGAAGCTTTCGGAAATGGAGATTGGCATGGAGTTTTCCCAGGAGGCAGTGGCCGAGGTGGCCCGCCAGGGCTACGATCCCTTGTATGGCGCCCGGCCCCTGCGGAGAGTGATCCAAAGCAAAATAGAAGATGTGGTTTCGGAAAAAATGCTGGAGGGCGTGATTACGGCCCAGAAAAAGTACCGCTGCGACTATGCGGACGGAAGCTTCCGTTTTACCGAAGAAACCTGAAAGAAGCCCCGCAGGATCGCGCAGAACCTGCGGGGCGGCCTTTTTACGACGATGTTTTTTGGAGCCCCGGAAAAGCGAAATTTCCTTTCCGAAAAAATTGTTGTTCTTTCGCGACAAAAAGATGGCAAAATCGAAGAAAGTATGGTATGATTTTCTTGTCGCAAGAAAAGAGGGGAAATATTACGGCGGGCGGGTGAAGTTATGTACGGCGCTATTTTGGGAGACATTGCCGGTTCCCGGTTTGAATTCAGCAGGCCCCAGGGTTTTAACTGGAAGACTGTGGAACTGTTTGGGGGCATGAGCACCTATACCGACGACACGGTGCTTACCATCGCCACCAAGTACGCGGTGCTCAACCAAATCTCTTACGCGAAGGCCTATGGAAGGTTCGGCCGGAAGTATGCCCATGTGGGCTATGGCAACATGTTCATCAACTGGTTCATGGGCCATTCGGAAAAAGGGTACAACAGCTACGGCAATGGCTCCGCCATGCGGGTGAGCTTTATTGGCTGCCATTTTGAAACTTTGGAGGAGGTGGAGGAGCAGGCCAGGCTCAGCTCGATTTGTACCCACAACCACCCAGAGGGCCAGAAGGCGGCCATGGCAACCGCCGCTGCGGTATATTTGGCCCGCACCGGCTCCAGCAAAAGGCAAATAGCCCGGTATTTGAAGCAGAAATACGGCTACACGGTACATAGGCCCTTAATTACCTACCGGCCCTTTGGAAAGTTCGATGTCACTGCCGAGGGCTCCATGCCCTTGGCTATCCGTTGTTTTTTGGAAAGCGACGACTGGGAAAGCTGCATCCGCAACGTGTTCAGCGTAAATTGCGATACCGATACCATCGCCTGTATCGCCGGAGGAATGGCCGATGCCTTTTACGGGGGCACCGGCCTGGACGAAGAGGCTTTGCTCCGGCGGTTTTTAATAAAGCCGAATGAACAGGGGGTGTTCGATACCTTCCTGTACGATTGGGCGGTATACCCCAACCGTATTTTGGAAAAAGGGGAGCCTGGCCCGCCTCGAATTTGAAGCTGTGGAAAGGTGTGTTGTGTATGGTTATAGAAACTTATCAATCAAAATTGGTATTGAGAATTTTAAAATCCGGGGAGACCTACCGGGCAAAGCCCAACCTTACCCTAAGGGGGGAATACGCCGCCCTCATCGATATGCTGGGGTTAAAATGTGAATGTCCCATTTTTGGCGTGGTAAAGGGAAAAAAGCAGAAGACCCTGGGGAAGGTTTCCGGTTCGGTAAAGCTGGTTTTAGAGGTACCGGAGGAGGAAGTCCATTTGACGGAATTTTCCGAATGGGCCGATTTCCTTTACGCCTACAAGTTTACCATGCCGGGGCGGTACAATGTGCTGCGGCCCGGCAGCGAGGAAGAGATCTCTTCCCGGCATTTCCAGGAGCTTTTAAAAAGCATTCCGGAGCAAAAAAAGCTTTCTGCCTATAAAGAGCCCCAGGTGGTTTTGGAGAAGCTCAAGCCCGAATGGCTAAAGCGCTACCACCTTTTGGCAGTCCCGCCGGAGGGGCTGCGGGGACGGGTGAAGGCACTGTTTAAAAAATGAGCACCGGGGTTTGAAAAATAACCCTTTGGGGGAGTTCTCGCCCTGCGGGAAACAAAGGAAAAAGGAGTGTGGGTTCATGTTAGTGGGCAAGTACATTTTATCTCTGGACCAGGGTACCACCAGTTCCCGGGCCGTACTGTTCGACGCCTTTGGAGGCGTGGTGGCCATGGGGCAAAAGGAGTTCAAGCAGATTTACCCCCAGCCGGGGTATGTGGAGCACGACGCGGTAGAAATTTTGCAGACCACTCTTTACGCCATGCGCCAGGCGGTGGCCCAGGCAGGGATCACCGCCCAGGATATTGCCGCCATCAGCATCACAAACCAGCGGGAAACCACCGTGGCCTGGGACGCGGTTACAGGCATTCCCATCTGCAACGCCATTGTCTGGCAGTGCAGGCGCACGGCCCCGGAATGTGAGCGGCTGAAAGCGGCGGGTATGGAACAGTACATCAGGGACACCACCGGCTTGATTATCGACCCCTATTTTGCCGGTACAAAAATGAAATGGATTTTGGAAAACGTCCCTGCCGCAAAGGAGTTGGCGGGAAAAGACAGGCTGCGCTTCGGCACCATCGATACCTGGCTGGTCTATTCCCTTACCGACGGTGCCTCTTACGTCACTGATGTTTCTAACGCCTCCCGCACCATGCTTTTCGATATTCATAAGCTTCGCTGGGACGACACCATGTTAAAGGAGTTCGGCATTCCCCGGGCCGCGCTGCCGAGAGTGGTGGAATCGGGAGAACTGGTGGGCATGTGCCTGGATTCCGTTTTGGGGGCCGAAATCCCCATCGCGGGCATGGCGGGCGACCAGCACGCGGCCCTCTTCGGCCAGTGCTGCTTTGAAAAGGGCATGGCGAAAAACACCTATGGCACCGGCTGCTTTGTGCTCATGAATACCGGAGGCACGCCGGTCCATTCCGAAAACGGCCTGCTCACCACCATCGCCTGGAAAATAGGCGGGAAGGTGACCTACGCCTTGGAGGGCAGTGCCTTTAACGCCGGTTCCGCCATTCAATGGCTGCGGGATGAGCTGGAGCTGATCAAGACCCCTCAGGAGGCGGACCTTTTGGCGGAAACCGTGGAAGACGCCGGAGGCGTTTCCTTTGTACCTGCCTTTACGGGCCTGGGCGCTCCCTATTGGGATATGTACGCCAGGGGGGCTCTGCTGGGGGTGACCAGGGGAACCAAACGGGCCCATTTGTGCCGGGCCGTTTTGGAAAGCATTGCCTTGGAAAGCTACGACCTGGTAAAGACCATGGAAAAGGAGTCGAAAACGCCCATCACCGAACTCCGGGTGGACGGCGGCGCTTCCCGAAGCCGGTTTTTAATGCAGCACCAGTCGGACATTCTAAAAACGAAGGTTTGCAGGCCTCAGTGCTTGGAAACCACCGCTCTGGGCTCCGCTATGCTGGGCGGCCTCACCGTAGGCGTATGGGACAGCCTGGAAGAGCTCTCTACCATCTGGAAGCTGAACACCGTTTTCGAGCCGGGCGGGGAAGAAGCCCGCTTGCAGGAGGAGATTGGCCGCTGGCATGAGGCGGTAAACCGCAGCAAGGGATGGGCGAAGGGTTAAAGGCCTTTCCAAAAATACTTGCCAAAGGGGAAAATGTATGCTATACTCACTTTATCTCATTAGCGAGGTGAAGTGAATGATCGCGATTATAGATTACGGCGCGGGGAATTTGCGGAGCGTGGAAAAGGCCCTGCGGTATCTTGGCTGTGAGCCCCTCGTCACCCGAGACCCGGAAACGCTGCTTTCCGCCCAGGCGGCCATATTGCCCGGCGTTGGGGCTTTCGGCGACGCCATGGCCTCTTTGCGGAGCCGGGGGCTGGAAGAGCCTATTGGGAAATTTATCGCCGCCGGAAAGCCCTTTTTGGGCATTTGCCTGGGCCTTCAAATCCTGTTTGAAAGCAGTGAGGAGGCCCCCGGCGTAAAAGGCCTTGGCCTGCTCCCCGGGAAGATCCTGCGCATCCCGGCGGCCCCCGGGCTCAAGATCCCCCACATAGGCTGGAATTCTTTAAAGCTGGAGAGACGGGACGGGTTGTTTTCGGGCATTCCGGAAAACCCTTACGTCTATTTTGTCCATTCCTATTACCTGCGGGCACAGGAAGAGGCCCAGGTCACGGCCGTCACGGAATATGGGGCCCACATTCACGCCGCCGTGCAAAAGGAAAATTTATTTGCCTGCCAGTTCCACCCGGAAAAAAGCGGCCGGGTAGGCCTCAGAATGTTGGAGAATTTTGTGGTTATGGCAGGGGAAAGGGGGTAAGGCTATGTATGCGAAACGAATTATCCCCTGCCTGGACCTGAAAAACGGCCGGGTGGTAAAGGGAACCAATTTTGTGGGCCTGCGGGACGCCGGGGACCCGGTAGAGGCCGCCATAGAATATGACAAGCAGGGTGCCGACGAGCTGGTTTTGCTGGATATTACCGCCTCTTCCGACGCCAGAGATATCATGACGGAAATTGTCTCCCAGGTGGCTAGCCACATTTTTATTCCCTTTACGGTAGGGGGCGGCATTCGCACGGTGGAAGATTTCACCGGAATTCTCCGGGCAGGGGCCGACAAGGTCTCGGTAAACTCCGCCGCCTTGAAGGACCCTTCCCTCATTTCCAGGGCGGCTCAGAAGTTTGGCAGCCAGTGCGTAGTGGTGGCCATGGACGCCAAGCGTTCCGCCCCCGGCAAGTGGACCCTTTATTTAAACGGCGGCCGGGTAGACACGGGAAAGGACGCACTGGAATGGGCCAAAGAGGCCGAAGCCTTGGGAGCGGGGGAAATCCTGCTTACCAGTATGGACTGTGACGGCGTGAAAAATGGCTACGATTTGGAGCTGACACGGGCCGTTTCCCAGGCCGTTTCCATTCCGGTGATCGCCTCCGGCGGGGCCGGAAAGCTGGAGCATTTTGCCGACGCCTTTGAAAAGGGCTGTGCCGACGCGGTACTGGCCGCCTCGCTGTTCCACTTTAAGGAGATCGCCATTTCCGATTTAAAGGAGTACCTGGCGGGGCGGGGAATTTCTGTCCGCCGTTAGGGTTCCTTTTTCCCTGAGACAGGAAGGGACTTCATTGACAGCCCGGGAAAAAAATGGTAAGCTTACAGGGCTGGAAAGCATTATTTTACAGGATCGAGGAGGAATTCGGTTTGTTGTTATTTGACGATTGGCAGGCGCTGGCCGAGGAAAAGCAAAAAAGCCCCGACGGCCAAAAATACTGGGAAAACTATTTTCGGCAGGAAACTACCTTTTACGAAAAAATTCTGGAAAACAAGCCGGAAAAAAATACGGTAAAAGCTTTTTCCCAGCAGTTTGGCGTAGACCTTATGACAATGACAGGCTTTTTAGATGGGATTAACGATAGCTTAAAGGAGAAAAACTCCCTGGAAACCCTGGAAGAAGACACAGAGGTCAGCCTGGATTACGAAGAAGAGCTGCTTTATAAAAACATGGTGGAGGCCAAAGCCCCCTGGCTTTATAACCTGTCTCAGTGGGATGCCCTGATCCCCGAGGAGCGCCGGAAGGAGCTCTACAAGGAGCAAAAGCGTTCGAAGACTGTGGTAAAAGGAGAAAAGATTGGCCGCAACGACCCCTGCCCCTGCGGAAGCGGCAAAAAATACAAAAAATGCTGTGGCCGCGACCTGTGAACCTTTGATTAAAAATACCCCAAAATGCAAAGAATACCTCCGTAAGAAAATTTACGGAGGTATTTTTCAATGCAAGGGAAAGTGGAAATCTGCGGCGTGAACACAGCCAGCCTCAAGGTGCTGAAAAGTGACGAGATGCGGGAGCTGCTGGTCAAGAGCCATGAAGGGGATAAAGAGGCCAGAGAAAAGCTTATTGCGGGGAACCTGCGGCTGGTGCTCAGCGTAATCCAACGGTTCCACAACCGGGGAGAAAATCCCGACGACCTGTTTCAGGTAGGCTGCATTGGCCTGATGAAGGCCATTGACCATTTCGACGTGAGCCAGGGGGTACAGTTTTCCACCTATGGCGTACCCATGATCATCGGCGAAGTCCGGCGGTTTTTACGGGACAACAATTCCGTGCGCGTCAGCCGTTCTATGCGGGACACGGCCTATAAGGCCATTCAGTGCAAGGAAAGACTGACCTCAGAAAACGGGAAGGAGCCCACCGTAGAAATGATCTCCCAGGCCATTGGCATGAAGCGGGAAGACGTGGTGGTGGCCCTGGAAGCCATTGTGGAGCCTGTCTCTCTTTACGAGCCCGTGTTTTCCGACGGCGGCGACACCATTTATATCATGGACCAGGTAGGGGAGAGCAAGGACGAGGACTGGCTGGAGGAGATCGCCATTAAACAGGCTATTCACAATTTGGGGGAACGGGAAAAGCGCATCCTTTCCATGCGTTTTCTGGCCGGGAAAACCCAAATGGAGGTGGCCAATGAGATTGGCATTTCCCAAGCCCAGGTGTCCCGGCTGGAAAAAGGAGCCCTGGGAAAAATTAAAAAGGAAATCCGGTAAGGGAAAGCCTTTCCTTTTTCCGATGTCAGAAGAAGCAAATACAGGAGAGCCAAAGGGCTTCCCGGCCTCGAAAGGGCTATGGCAGAATCGTTTTCTATGATCGACGGCCATAGCCTTTTTTGCATGGTGGCTCCTACTGTAAAACAATGGTGGAATTTGGGAAAATCAACCGTCGGTTCCTTGCATAACAACGGGTTGTTCAGTAAACTGTTTTACAAGGAGGTGCCGAAATGGACCAACAGAAAATTGGGAAGTTTATAGCAGAGTGCAGAAAAGAGAAAGGGCTTACCCAATTGCAGCTGGCGGAAAAGCTCCACATCACCAACAGGGCGGTTTCAAAGTGGGAAACGGGAAAAAGCTTTCCGGATGTATCGCTTATGTGGGAGCTCTGCGATCTTCTGGGGATCACCGTCAACGAATTGCTTTCCGGAGAAAGAATACAGCATATGGAAGTGTATCAAAAAAAGGCGGAGGAAAATCTTGCGGCATTACAGGATAAACAAAGGAAGGCGAAGGAAATTTATAAAAGAATAGAAAAGGTATGGCTGGCCATCGCCATTTTATTGCTCCCCGTTCATTTTGCCATCAACTATTTTTACCCCGAAAATGAGGGCACAAGGATCGGCCCTGCTATTTTGCTGATAGGGCTGGTCATGTTCGCCGTATATTTTTTTCTGCATTACAAGATCGAGATTAAACTGAAATAACAGTTCCAATGTGTTGGGAAAAGGGAAGGCAGATCCTTCGGCTTCCAAAACGCCCAAGGGCATAGCGCGGGAAGGTTTCGCATATCTATAGGAAAAGAGAAAGCAGCCCGGTATGAGTCTTGGGAAGGAGGGGCTTTTATGAACTGCCGTTTGGGAGACCTGAGGAACAAAGAGGTGATCAGCGTAAAGGACGGTTCGCGGATCGGCTTTGTCAGCGATGTAGAGCTGGATGTGAGCTCTGCGCAGCTCACGGCCGTTGTGGTATATGGCAGGCTGAAGCTTTTCGGCCTTTTGGGCCGGGAAGAGGACCGGGTGATCCCCTGGAAAGAGATCGTGCTCTTCGGCGACGACACGGTGCTGGTCAATTACCAGGAAAAAGAGCCCTCACGCAGGCGAGGATTTTTTGGCACATTGCTGGAAAAGCTGGATTTGTGAGGAAACCTAAAACAAATGGGAAAAAATGCTTGATTCCTGAAAAGGGCCGTGCTATAATATTTCCGCAAAACACACGCCGCGTCTTCGGCTTGGTGCCCGGTTCCGGGTTTTCCCCGAAAAAATTCCGCGCGGCGGAGGATGAGCTTGCCTCTTGGCAGGCTGAAACCAAGGAGGTTTTTTAAATGGCAGTAGTATCTATGAAGCAGCTTTTGGAGGCTGGCGTGCATTTTGGCCACCAGACCAGAAGATGGAACCCGAAAATGGCCCCTTACATTTTCACGGAACGCAACGGGATTTATATCATCGATTTGCAAAAGACCGTGAAGAAGCTGGAAGAGGCCTATAATTTTGTGCGCGATTTGTCGTCCGAAGGCCAGAACGTGCTGTTTGTGGGTACCAAGAAGCAGGCCCAGGAGTCGGTGAAGGAAGAAGCCGCCCGCGCCGGAGCTTACTATGTAAACGCCCGTTGGCTGGGCGGTATGCTTACAAACTTCTCCACCATTCGCAAGCGGATTCAGCGCCTTGCCCAGCTCCGCAAGATGGAGGAAGACGGCACTTTTGACCTGCTTCCTAAAAAGGAAGTAAGCAAGCTGCAGCTGGAAATTGAAAAGCTGGAAAAGTTCCTGGGCGGCATCAAAGAGATGAAGTCTTTCCCCGGCGCCCTGTTTATTGTAGACCCCCGCAAGGAAAGGATCGCCGTTTCCGAGGCCAAAAAGCTGGGGATTCCGATCGTGGCTATTGTGGATACCAACTGTGACCCCGACGAGATCGATTATGTGATCCCCGGCAACGACGACGCCATCCGCGCGGTGAAGCTGATCGCTGGCGCTATGGCCGACGCTATCATCGAAGGCCGTGAGGGCCAGATGGGCGCGGCTGCCAGAGACGAGGGAGAGGCCGAGCCCGAAGGGGAAGAGGTCCAGGCAGAGGAAACCGAAGAGGCCTGAACCGAGGAGTCGGGCGAGCAGACAGAAGCTCGAAAAAGCCTGGGTTGAACAGCTGGAGAAACCAAGGCAGCCCAAGTTTTGTTTTTACTTTATGACTGTGATGGAAAAGCCCGTGCGGACCCCTCCGCACGGCGCTTTCGGGTTCTCCCTAGGGAACGATAAAGAGAAAGGATGATTATCAATGAATTTTACTGCGAAAGACGTAGCCGCTTTGCGGGAGAAGACCGGATGCGGTATGATGGATTGTAAAAAGGCTTTGACAGAGTCTAACGGCGATATGGAGAAGGCCATCGATTTCTTGCGGGAAAAGGGCTTGGCCGCTTCCGTGAAAAAGGCCGGGCGCATTGCTGCCGAGGGCGTGGCCTATGCCACTGTTTGCGACTGCGGCAAGATCGGCGCGGTGATCGAAGTGAACGCCGAAACCGATTTCGTGGCGAAGAATGCGGATTTCCAGGCTTTTGTAAAGACTTGTGCCGACACTGTGATCCAGGAGAACCCCGCCGACGTAGAGGCCCTGCTGGCCTGCAAGGCGGTGGGCTCCGAACAGACGGTAGACGCCCTTTTGAAAGAGAAAATTCTCACCATTGGCGAGAACATCAAGGTGCGCCGTTTTGCCCGGTACGAGGGCGTTGTGACCTCTTACGTTCACGCCGGCGGCCGTATTGGCGTTATTGTGAAGTTCGACACCAGCGACGAAATTGCCGGTACCGATGCCTTTAAGGCTTACGCCAAGAACGTCGCCATGCAAATCGCCGCCATGAACGCGGAGTACCTGGACGAGTCCCAGGTGCCTGCCGAGCGGGTGGAGAAGGAAAAGGAAATTCTTACCCAGCAAATCGTAGACGAGGGCAAGCCTGCCAACATCGCGGAAAAGATCGTGGCCGGCCGTTTGAGCAAGTTCTTCAAGGAGATTTGCCTGGTGGACCAGATCTATGTGCAGGACAGCAGCATGACGGTGAAGCAATACACGGAATCTGTGGCCAAGGAGCTGGGCGGCGAGATCAAGATCGCCGCGTACACCCGGTTTGAAAAGGGCGAGGGCCTGGAAAAGCGGGTAGACGATTTCGCTTCCGAAGTCGCCGGAATGGTAAAGTAATTTTTTCTGAAAATAAAAATGCCGAACGCCTTCTTTTCGGGCCCGCTTTAAAAGAAACGAAAAAGGGAAGGGAAAACGGCGCAGGAAAGCAAACGGGCAGATGGAAGTTTCCTCTGCCCGTTTTTGTGCTTTATGTCGCCTGTTTCCCAATTCCTTCCCCGAAAAATACCGGTTCGGGGAAAGGGGAGAAAGCACATGTTGAAGGAGGTACAGACCCCCGGTCATAAAACAGCTTTTGAGAGAGAGTAAAACCGTGAAATGTCTTGCGGCCTCGAATCCCGTAAATTTCGTGTAACCTGCCAAAAAGGGAAACGGGGAAACCTTCCGGCTTTTCCGGAAGGATGGGGGCAAAAGAATTTCTTTGGGAAAAGTGCTCCCTTCTGCCTCGTTTTCCAAATTTAGTAAAACCGCTCAAAATAGCGCCGGAAAATACTACTAGGGGATGATTGCGCATTTTTGGAGAATAGGTTATAATATTTTTATGAAAGCTGTGGCCTTTTGCGGGCGGTGACAGTGGAAACTATATTTTCTATGGAGCTGGTGAACAATGGTGAAGAAAAAAACATGGATGACCCGGGCTGCCGGAATTTTGCTGCCGGTGAGCAGCCTGCCGTCGAAGTATGGGATTGGCACTTTTGGGAAAGCGGCATATCAGTGGGTGGACTTTTTGGCGGAGGCCAAGCAGCGGTATTGGCAGGTGCTCCCCTTAGGCCCCACCAGCTATGGCGACAGCCCTTACCAGAGCTTTTCTGCCTTTGCCGGAAACCCCTATTTTATAGATCTTGACCTTTTGTGCCAGCAGGGGCTGTTAAAAAAGGAAGCCTGTAAAAAAATCACCTGGGGCGCGAGCAAGGGGCAAGTAGATTACGACATTGTTTACCAGCACCGGGAAAAGCTGCTGCGCAAAGCTTTTTCTAACTTTACCGACGAAAAAGCCCTGTCCCGCTTCCGGAAGAAGAATAAAGACTGGATAGAAGACTATGCCATGTACATGGCCATAAAGGCTAAAATGGGATTAAAAGCCTGGAACGAATGGGACGAAGACATTCGTATGCGCCGGCCGGAAGCCCTGAAAAAGTGGCGGGAACAGTGCAAGGAAGATATTGAATATCATATTTTTGTTCAATATTTATTTTTTGAGCAGTGGGGAAAGCTAAAGAAATACGCCAACAAAAAAGGTGTGCAAATCATTGGCGACGCCCCCATTTATGTGGCGATGGACAGTGCCGATGTTTGGGCGCAGCCCCAACTGTTCCAGCTGGATGAGAACAACGTGCCCACCGAGGTGGCGGGCTGCCCGCCCGATGCCTTTTCTGCCGACGGCCAGCTGTGGGGGAACCCGCTGTACCGTTGGGACGAAATGGCCCAGGATGGCTTTTCCTGGTGGCTTAAGCGGCTAAAGGCTAACCTGACTATGGTAGATGTGCTGCGCATTGACCATTTCCGGGGCCTGGAAAGCTACTACGCCATTCCCTACGGGGACGATACCGCCCGGAACGGCCGCTGGCGGAAGGGACCGGGCAAGGCCTTTGTCAACGCGGTGAACAAGGCCTTTGACGGGGCTTCTATTATCGCGGAAGACCTGGGTTACCTGACCCCGGCGGTGCGGCAGCTTTTGAAAGCCAGCGGCTACCCGGGCATGAAGGTGCTGGAATTCGCCTTCGATTCTCGAGAGGAAAGCGATTACCTGCCCCACAATTACCAGAGCAACTGTGTGGTTTATACCGGCACCCACGACAACGAAACCGTGCGGGGGTGGTTTTCCACCGCCGCCCCGGAAGATGTGGCCATGGCTTTGGAATACATGGGCCTACCCGACGACAAAGACGGGAATTGGAGCTTTATTCGCCTGGCTTTGAGCAGTGTGGCAGATCTGGCCGTGGTGCCCATGCAGGATTATTTAGACCTGGGCTCGGAAGCCCGAATTAACACGCCTTCTACTTTGGGAGGCAACAATTGGCGCTGGCGTATGAAAAAGAACCAGGCCACCCCCGAGCTGGCAAAGACTATCGCCCGGCTGACCCAGATCTACGGGCGGGCAAGGTGAACGGAATTGGACTGGAGGAAATTTTATGGCAATAAAAGAAGCATTGGAACAGAAGCTGCGGGAGCAGGGGACAGAAGGCCTGGAAGGGGCCACAAACGAAGGGCTTTACCGGGCCCTTTTACAGTTGACCCGGGAGAAGCTGGAGCAGGCTCCCCGCCTCCAAGGCGATAGAAAACTCTACTATATTTCTGCCGAGTTCCTGGTGGGAAAGCTCTTATCCAACAACCTGATTAACCTGGGAATTTACGAAGAGGTCAAGGAAACTCTGGCTCAGGCCGGGAAATCTTTGGCGGAGGTAGAAGAAGCCGAGGCGGAACCATCCTTGGGGAACGGCGGCCTGGGCAGGCTTGCGGCCTGCTACCTGGATTCCGCAGCCACCTTGGGCCTTTGTGCCGACGGCGTGGGGCTCCTTTACCATTTTGGCCTGTTCCGCCAGAAATTTGAAGAATACAAGCAAATGGAAAAGCCGGACCATTGGCTTTCCGAGCAGAGTTGGCTCCGGAAGACGGATGTGAGCTTTGAGGTTCCTTTCCCCGGCGGCGGGCTGCGGTCTGTCATGTACGATATCGATGTTTCCGGCTACGAAAACGGTGTGAACCGCCTGCACCTTTTTGACCTGGAAACGGTGGACGAAGACATTGTGCGGGAAGGGATTGACTTCGATAAAAAGGACATTTCCCGGAACCTGACCCTGTTCCTTTATCCCGACGACAGCGACCGGGCCGGCAGGCTTTTGCGGGTGTACCAGCAATACTTTATGGTGAGCAGCGCGGCTCAGTTGATCTTAAAGGAGCTTTCCGGCAAGGGCTACGCCCTGCGGGACCTGCACAAGCATGTGGTCATTCAGATCAACGATACCCACCCCTCTATGGTGATTCCGGAGCTGATCCGCCTGCTGCAAAAGGATGGCATTTCCATGGATGAAGCCATTTCTATTGTGAGCCAGACCTGCGCCTACACCAACCATACCATTTTGGCGGAGGCCCTGGAAAAATGGCCCATGGATTACCTGGAAGAAGCGGTGCCGGGCCTTGTGCCCATTATTCGGGAGCTGGACCGCCGGGCAAAGGAAAAATACCCGGACCCGAAGGTCGCTATTATCGACGAGAAAAACCTGGTTCATATGGCCCATATGGATATTCACTATGGCTTTTCGGTGAACGGCGTGGCTGCCCTGCATACGGAAATTCTGCGGAGCTCGGAGCTAAAGGCCTTTGCGGGAATCTACCCCCAGAAGTTTAACAACAAGACCAACGGCATCACCTTCCGCCGGTGGCTTATGCACTGCAACCCGGAGCTTGCGGCCTATATTACGGAGCTCATTGGCAGCGGGTGGAAGAAAAATGCCCAGGAGCTGGAAAAGCTGTTGGCGTTCCAGGATGACGAGGCCGTGCTCTCCCGGATTTTGGAAATTAAGCAGGAAAAGAAAAAGGCCTTGAAGGAATACCTCTTCTCCTCTTCCAAAATAGAGGTGGACGACGCTTCCATTTTCGATATCCAGATCAAGCGGCTCCACGAATACAAGCGCCAGCAGATGAACGCTCTTTATATCATTTGGAAATATATGCAGATCAAAGCCGGGCACAAGCCCCGGCGGCCCATTACCCTGCTTTTTGGGGCCAAGGCTGCTCCGGCCTATATTGTGGCGAAAGATATTATCCACCTGATCCTGTGCCTTTCGGAAATGATCGGGAAAGATCCGGAGGTGAGCCCCTGGCTGAAAGTGGTGATGGTAGAAAACTACAATGTGGCCTGGGCGGAACGGTTAATCCCCGCCTGCGACATTTCCGAGCAGATTTCGTTGGCCTCCAAGGAAGCCAGCGGCACCGGGAACATGAAGTTTATGCTCAACGGCGCCGTGACCCTGGGCACCATGGATGGGGCCAATGTGGAAATTCACGACCTGGTAGGCCGGGAAAATATTGCGATTTTCGGAAAGCCCAGCGAGGAGATCATTAAGCTTTACGACGAAAAGGCCTATGACCCGGCCGATTTTTACCCTGCCGACCCCGAAATCACCCAGCTGTTGGATTTCATTATCAGCCCCGCCATGATGCGCCTGGGAGATCCGGAGTGCTTGGGAAGGCTGTATAAATCCATCGCCAAGAAAGATTGGTTCATGGCCATGCTGGATGTGAAGGAATATATCCAGGTAAAGGAGCGTCTGTTCGAGGAATACGAGGACAGAACAGCCTGGGCCAAAAAGATGCTGGTAAACATCGCCAAGGCAGGTTTCTTCTCTTCCGACCGGGCGGTGGCCCAGTACGACCAGGATGTCTGGCATTTGAGGGGATAAAGCCCGGGGGCTTGTGTGGCGGAGCCCGAAGTTATGCTGCGGAGCCTGGGATTTGTGTGTGAGAGCCTGGAGCTGTATTGCGGGGCCTAAAGCCCTGCTGCGGAGTTTTAGGCATGTATCATAGAATTTGCGGTCCTTAAACAGGGGAGCCGCCGTGGAGTTTTCACGGCGGCCCCTTTGCGTTGCGGCAGCTTCTTCAAACAGGTTGGGGCTCAATTAAGTTGGCCTGAGGTTGAAATTACTTCGAAATTTCAACCTCAGGCAGTTCCTGCCGTGACGGGGGAGCTTCCAACAAAAAGCACGCTGTTTCCGGCCCATCGGGTTCCCAGCGGAGGGACGAAAATCCAAGCTGCTGCTTCCGGTTTGGATTCCCTGGTATTTTC
>CANSKS010000010.1 GCA_947647615.1 uncultured Neglectibacter sp. | reverse complement strand
AACTTATTGGCAAGATAATAAATATCGTAATAGTCTTTCATGCGGCTGGAAAACTCCATTAAGCTAAGGATTGCGTCAATTTTCTCAGCAACAGTCGTTTCAATGGAATAGGTATTGACTGTTGGGGAGTCGAAATCTTCAAGCTGCGTTGGAATCTTTCGTTTTTCCTGTTTCGGCACAATGACGTCCCCAACGCCGAAATCGATACCAAAGGGTGTGCGAGTATTTTTAATACGAGCAACCATCGACGCTCCGATGCCTGCATACTTCTTCTGGGCGGCGATAGGCGCAACATCCTTTATCTCAAAGGTAACAAAATCATTGCCGGTATGGACTGCAATGATTTCTTCAAGAATACTCTTTAACTGTTCCGGTGTATTGGGTATTTGCCGAAGCAAAAAATCTACATCAACCGTTACTCGGCTATCAAAGTCAGTAAGGGAATAGAGGAACAAGCCGCCTTTTAGCACAAGGTTCTCCGCATACTTGGACTTTTCCAAACGGCGCAAAAATTCCTCTTGGCAAAAGAGTTGCAAGCAGAGCTGATAGCTTCTGCCGCTTCCAGCAGCTTTGTTTTTGAGCCGTGCCAGCACGGATGCAGCTATATCAGCCATTTAGCAGTACCTCCATTATGCTCATAACCTTCGTATAAAGCTTCATTTCCTTTGCGTACTTAGACAAATTTGCAAGGTTCTTTTTTTCATCAACAGCATAGGCATTGACAGCCTTATTGAAAATTTCGTTGTCAAGCTTTGTGCGGTACTTAAAGCAATCGCATATTGTTCGCTCGCGGTCATACACGGGCAGCATTACACCGTTAAAATCGCCTGTGCACTTACCTATATCTAAAAATCCCTTTTGAATATAGTAAGCTTTCATCGGAAATTCTTCAATGTTCTTTACGGCACGGGACGCTGTTCTCGGTACAGCAATCGACCATTCACGGGGAGAAAAATCACTATATCCGTAGTGAAACAAAGCGGACTCCACACAAATAATTCCTTGCGGAAGAAGCTCCCGTATGAGCTGTTCTTCGGTAATACTTTTACTTTGGGGGAGCTGATAAAATCCTCTGCGAATTCTTTCAATGACTCCTTCTTTACAAAAAGCCGCTACCTCATAGTTATTTATCCCGTTAGCGGCAAAATCTGAAGTTTTTGCAATGCCGCCGTTATTTTCGATTACCATTTTTAAAATTTCTTTTTTACTCAAGCAGACACCAACTTTCCGCACGCAAGAAATGAATAATGTACGCAATTATTATACCATATGGCTTCGTAAACTGCAACAATTATGTGCATACATTATTTAATGTTTGTACGATGAAAGTTATTGCGAGAATAGATTAAGATTTATTTTTCAAAGACTAAATTTATATAGTATGCCCGTTTTTTGGAGAATTATTCAAAATTTTCCTCAAATGTAGGTTTGTCAATGAAGCGTTACAAAAAGGGAAGGAATATAGAACCTGTTTCGGGCCGATATTGGTTTGAATGGCTGTGAGGTCGGTGGAAACGGTCCTTCAGAGGGCCAGTGTCCCATCATACCGGTTCTTCCAGTGGTAGATATACTGCTGGTTGGTATGGCAGTGAATGGCTGCCTTGGCCACCCCTGTTTTTGAGCGGCTATACCGGGCGGTTTGTATTATCTTATTCATAGCGAATTAATCTGCCTGCCTTTCGGTCTTGTCTCAGCAACTCTACCCTAGCACAGGTTTGATAGATTCGCTACTCTTTTTTCTTTATTTTTTTATTTTTCTTTGTATCCTTCATTGTAACACCGACAATATAATTTTCACCGTCATAGTTGAACCATTCCCACATGGTTATTGGTCTCTCACCGTTTATCAAGCTGCAGATTTTGCGATACGATTATCGTTTTAGAAGATGGGGAAATGGTGGAGCACGGTTGTCACGAGGAATTGATGCAAATAGAAAACGGGAAATATCGTGAAATGTTTGAGGCTCAAGCTCTTTTATACCAAATGAAGGAGGAATGAGGTTGTGGCAAAGATAACGAAAAGGGAAATGCTTTTTTATCGCGGCTATGGCTATTTCCCTACTCCAAAGTTTATGCAGATTGAAATACCGGATCGTTGCCCGCTCCGGTATTTACAAAAGCTCTTTCCCAGATTTTGGGAAACTTCCTGGAACGACCGGAACACTTAAGAAAATGCACAATTTTTCTTTTTATATTTCTTTTCGATTCGCGTATTTCGTAGATAGAAGACAAACCTTTATTTTGTTATAATGAGCTTGCTATCAATTTGATTATTACATAAGGATACACCCAAAATGACCTGATGTCTCACACAAAGCGGAGATATTGGGATGAGGAAATTCGGTGAGAGTCCGAAACGTGCCGGCACTGTAAACGAGAGACTTGGCCTAAACGCCTGTAGGGCGCTGAACGTGAGTTCGCCATTGGAAAGTTCTGAGAAGGTGGGCTGCAAGTCGCAGGAGATTTTCTCCGTATCGTAAGTCAGGAGACCTATTTTGGGGGATTTTTGACAGGGGGATGGGAGTCCCGCTGTCTTTTGCGTGGCTGCCGGAGCTTTGCTCTGGGGCCGCAACCGCAAAATAGGGCATGGCCGGCGACCAGCGGCATCCGGTCTTTTCGCAGAGGAAACAGCGGAGAAGGTTTTGGTGCATCGGAATTTTGGTGGAAAACCTCGTTTCTCCCATTTCCGGCGGGAAGAAGTGATAGACTACTTGAAAAGAGAGGTAAAAAATGAATAAACGGGAAAAACAGTTGGTCGCTCTGTCCGCAGTGGTGGGCTTAGCCCTGTGCGCCGCTCCTTCTGCTTCCGCTATGCACGTCATGGAGGGGTATCTTCCCCCTGCTTTTTGTGTGATCTGGGGTGCGGTTTGCCTGCCCGTTTTGGCGGCGGGAGTGGTTTCTATTCGCCGGATCGCCCGAGAGCAGAAAAAGGTCCTGTTGCTTCTGGCGATGGCGGGTGCTTTTGTTTTTGTAATCTCCTCTTTGAAAATCCCATCCGTCACCGGCAGCTGCAGTCACATGACCGGGACGGGCCTTGCAGCCATCCTCTTTGGGGTACCGGCCACAACGGTGCTGGGTGTCATTGTCCTGGTGTTTCAAGCGCTCCTGTTGGCCCACGGCGGCTTGACCACCCTAGGGGCCAACGCGTTCAGTATGGCGATTGCCGGGCCCCTGGTGAGCTGGGGCCTTTACCATGTGGGGGAGAAGCTGCATTTTCCCAAAAAGCTCAGTGTGTTCCTGGCGGCGGCCCTGGGAGACTTGTTCACCTATTGTGTCACCAGCCTGCAGCTGGCCATGGCCTATCCCAGCGCCAACGGTGGGGTCGCCGCCAGCGCGGTGGAGTTTTTGGGCGTGTTTGCGCCTACTCAGCTTCCCCTGGCGGTTGTGGAGGGCCTTTTGACCATGCTGGTAATCATGGGTATGGAAACCTATGCCATGCCGGAGCTGCAGCTCATTGGCTTCGAGAAGGAGGTTAAGTATGAGTAAGAATCAAAAGATCGCGGTGATTTCTTTGCTTGCCGTATTGCTCATCGTACTGGTCCCGCTCTTTGTTCTGAAGGGCGCTGAATTCGGCGGAAGTGACGACGCCGGAAGCCAAATGGTGGAGACTGTTCGGGGAGAGAGCTATGAGCCCTGGTTTACCCCTCTGCTGGAACAGTTGACAGGCGGCGAATTGCCCGGCGAAGTGGAAAGCCTGTTTTTTTGCATACAAACAGGGATTGGCGTAGGCGTGATCGCCTTTGGCTTTGGCTACCTGGTGGCCCGGAAGAAGTATTCTGCGAAAGACCCTTCCAAGGGAAAAACGTGAAAAGAACGTTGACATGTAGATCCCGGAGAGGGGAGGGGTTCTGTGATTACCGCAGTGTTAGCGGCTTTTGTCATATTCAGCCTGTGCGTCGGGGCCATGCCCGTTGAGGCCGCTGGAGCGCTGGGCCTTCTGGCAGGCGGCCTGCTTTTGGCCTTTGGACGCCACAGCCACAGCGGCATGCTGGTCATTGATATTTATGCCCGGCGTTCCCGCTATTTTGAGTGGTCCCCGGCGTTAAAAACAGCAGGGTGTGTGCTTTTGTTGGTTCTCTGCGTGGTGTCCCCCTCTCCCTGGGTACCTCTGGCCTTGGCCCTGATTTTGACGGTTCTGACGGTTGCGGGCAGAGGCGTTACGCTCTCCCATTACCTGGCACTGTTCAGCCTCCCGGCGGCCTTTTTGCTGCTCTCCGGACTGGCCTTGCTCTGGGATTACGTCCCAGTGAAGGAGGGAGTGGCTGCCTTTCCTCTTTGGAACGGCTGGCTGGTCATCACGGCGGAGGCCCAGGTTCGGGCCCGGCTGGTGATGGCCCGAGCGTTGGGTGCGGTGAGCTGCCTTTATTTTTTGAGCCTCTCCACCACCATGCCGGAGATTCTCTCCGTGCTGCGGCGGGCCCATGTCCCCCAGGTGATGACGGAGCTGGCTGTTTTGATCTACCGGTATTTGTTCCTGCTGTTCGCCGCTTATCATTCCATGAGGGACGCGGCGGCCAGCCGTTTGGGCTACAGCGGTTTTGCCCGGAGTGTTCGCACTACCGGAGCGGTGTATGGCAACCTGCTGGGGACCAGCTTCCGGCAGGCTGGGGCTTGCTTTGACGCCATGGAAAGCCGCTGCTATAACGGGGAGATCCGGTTTTTGCAGCGGGAGAAACCTGTAACAGTGCCGGCGGCAGCGTTATTCGGCGGTTTGGCTGCCGGTGCTGTCTTGGGAATTTTCCTGGCGGTGAGGGGAGGCTTATGATGGGGGAGCTTTTGTGTTTGGAACACGTTTCCTTTTCCTATGAGGGTGGCGTGGAGGAGCGTTCAGCGTTGGAAGACTGCTCCGTCTCCATTTGCTCCGGAGAGCGGATTGCGGTGCTCGGGGGAAACGGCGCGGGAAAATCCACCTTTTTCTTGTTGGCCAACGGTGTGCTGTGCCCCAAGAGAGGGACGGTCTTTTTTCGCGGGGAGGCTGTGGGCAGGAAGAAACAGGAGCTGAACCGTCTGCGCCGGGGTGTGGGTTTGGTATTTCAAAACCCGGATGTCCAAATCCTGGGCGGTACTGTGGAGGAGGAGATTAGCTTTGGCCCTATGAATTTGGGCCTTTCCAGGAAAGAGGTTCGCCGCCGTGTGGACGGAGCGGTGGAGCAGATGAACCTGGAGAGCCTGCGCCGCCGGGCGCCCCAGTACCTTTCCGGCGGGGAGAAAAAGCGGGTTTCTATCGCCGATGCTTTGGCCATGGAGCCGGAGCTGCTGCTTCTGGACGAACCGGCGGCCAGCTTGGACCCGGAGAACTGCCGCCTTTTGGAAAGAACCCTGGAAACGCTGGGGGAGCGGGGTCTGGCCCTGGCGGTATCTACCCATGATGTGAACTTTGCCTGGCGCTGGGCCCAGAGGATTTTGGCCTTCCATGACGGCCGCCTGGTGGCGGACCGGACGCCGGAAGAATTTTTTTCCGACGCCGGGCTGCTGAATGTTTGCCACCTGGAGCAGCCCCTGTTGTTCCGGATGGCCAGGGCAATGAAAATTTGCCCTTTGCCCCGCACAGCGGAGGCCTTTGAGCGGGCGGTGGCGGAAAAAGGCGAAAAAGAAGGAGAGCAGCCATGAAAAAAGCGGTGGTTTGTGTCAGCTTTGGCACCAGCGTCCCTGCGGGCAGGGAAAATATTACGGCCATAGAGAATGTCATGCGCCAGGAGGCCCATGACAGGATTTTTGTCAGCGCCTTTACCAGCAGCGTCATCCGCCGTGTCCTTAAGGAGCGGGGAGAGGCGGTCTATAGCGTGGCGGAAGCCCTGGAAGAACTGTGGAAGCAGGGGGCCGCAGAGGTCCTGGTGCAGCCTACCCATATTTTATGCGGCCATGAGTACGACAAAATGAGGCGTGAGGCGGAGCCCTGGCGGGACAAGTTCGAAAGCCTGCGCTTTGGAAGGCCTCTCCTGGCCAATACTGCCGACCTGCAGAGGCTGGCGGCGGGGCTGTCTGCAGCCTACCCCGCCCGAGCCGGGGAAGCGCTGGTGCTGTTTGGCCACGGGACCGATCACGCGGCCAATTTGACCTACCCGGCTTTGCAGACGGCGTTTTTCCTGGCGGGGCGGCAGGACGTATTGGTGGGTACCGTGGAGGGCTGGCCCGCCTTCCAGGACGTGCTGGGGCAGCTGAGGGCTCAGGAGGAGAAAAGCGTACATCTGGTGCCGCTGATGCTGGTGGCTGGGGATCATGCCCTCCATGACATGGCGGGAGAAGACCCGGAGAGCTGGCAGTCCCAGCTGGAGGCGGAGGGCTTCTCTGTCCGCGCCACCCTTCGAGGCCTGGGCCTGCTGCCAGAGGTTCAGGCCATGTACCGGGCTCATTTAGAGGAAGCGCTGGCTTCTGGCGCTTGACTCTTCTGATCTGAGAAGGACAGGGCTTGGTGGCCCGTTTCTCCGGAGGCTGGGAAACAGCGAGCGCGGCAATTTTTCCAAATAAGGGCCTGCCGGGACAACCGGCGGCCGCGAAAAAATATGAAATAGTGGGAGCAGGTATGAAAAAAGGAATTTTTTACGGCGTAGGCGTAGGCCCGGGCGACCCGGAGCTGATGACTTTGAAGGCAGTGCGGGTGCTGGAGCAGTGCCCGGTTATCGCAGCGCCCAAGACCAAAAGCGGTGAGATGCTGGCGTTGGACATCGCTTCCGGCATCGTAGATAGAAAAGGAAAAACGATTGTCCCGCTGTATTTTACTATGGAGCGGGACAAAGCCGTGCAGCATGCGGCCCATTTGGCGGCGGCGGCGGCAGTGCGGGAATACCTGGACAAGGGCCAGGACGTAGCCATGCTGAACCTGGGGGACGTTTCTATTTACGCCACCTATTCCTACATGATGGCAATTTTAAAGGATCAGGGCTATGAAACGGTGATGGTGCCCGGCGTTCCCAGCTTCTGCGCGGTGGCGGCCAGGCTGGGCGTGAGCCTGACAGAGATGAATGGCCCACTGCACATTGTACCCGGCAGCATGGCGCTGGATGAGGTACTGGACCAGCCGGGGACAAAGGTCCTGATGAAATCCGGCCGCCAGCTGCCCGCCGTCCTGGAGGCCTTGGAGGCTCGGAACGCGTTGGGAACCAGTATGCTGGTTCAGAACTGCGGCCTGCCGGAAGAGACCGTGTACGCGAATCTCTCGGAGGAACGGCCGGAGGGGAACCACGGTTATTTTTCCACTGTGATCGTAAAAGAGTAAAAAAAGCCCTGCAGTTTACCGGCGCTGGCCCAGCGGATGCCGCGCCAAGGGAGAAGGAGAACCATCATGGAGCTAAAAGCATTGTTGCGGGAAATAGAGCCGGAGGATGCGGCGGCCCGGGCGAAAGCCCGCCGCCATTGGAATAGCTGCGCGAAGCCTCTGGGCGGCCTGGGCCTATTGGAAACAGCTTTGGAGGACATCGCCGCGCTAACCGGAAGCGCCAACATGGAGCTTCGGGATCGGGCGGTGCTGGTGCTGTGCGCCGACAATGGCGTGGTGTGCCAGGGCGTCACCCAGTCCCCCAGCTCTGTCACCACCATTGTAACAGAAAACCTGGCGGCCGACCGCACTTCTGTGTGCTACATGGCGAAAGCGGCGGGGTGCCGGGTAGTGCCGGTGGATATGGGCGTGCTGGATTTCCCGGAGACGCCGGGGGTTTTGTCCCGCCGGGTTGGAAACGGCACGGCCGATATTTCTGTGGGCCCGGCCATGACCAGGGAGCAGGCAGAGCAGGCGATTTTGACGGGAATGGAGCTGGTCCGGGAACAGCGGGAACAGGGAGTGCGGCTGTTGGCCACCGGAGAGATGGGCATTGGAAATACCACCACTTCCAGCGCTGTGGCCAGCGTCCTGCTGGGGCGGCCGGTGGAGGAGATGACCGGTCGTGGCGCGGGCCTTTCCAACGAAGGTTTGGCCCGAAAGGTAGCTGTGATCTACCAGGCTTTGGCCTGTAACCGGCCGAACCCCGAGGACATTCTGGACGTCTTGAGCAAGGTGGGGGGCTTTGACATTGCGGGCATGTGCGGCATTTTCCTGGGCGGCGCACGGTACCGGGTACCGGTGCTGATCGATGGGTTCATCAGCGCCGTGGCGGCCCTTTGCGCCCTGCGCCTTTGTCCCGCTGCCGGAAAAGCCATGCTGGCGAGCCATGTTTCCGCCGAACCGGCGGGACAGGCGGTGTTGGAGGCGCTGGGAAAGCGGCCCATGATCACCGCCGGGATGCACTTGGGCGAAGGAACCGGAGCCGTGGCAGCTATGCCTCTTTTAGACATGGCTTGTGCCGTGTACCACGGCTGCTACACCTTTGACGACGGCGGCATTGAGGCCTACCAGCCTTTTGGGGACGGCCAATGAAACGCCGGCGCGCTCTGGAAAGGCAGGATACCCTCGCTTTCCGGCAGGGCGTTTCTTGGGACCGGAGAAGATTCATCTGGAGGCTTTGATCATGAATTTGAGTATGTCGGGGATCGACTGGACCAACGCGCCTGTGGCTTTGCGGGAGCAGGCGTCCTTTCCCCCGGAACGTTTGAAGGAAGTTATGAGCGACATATCCGGCGTGTCCGGGGTGGAAGGCTGTGTTATCCTTTCTACCTGTAACCGCACGGAAATTTATGTGGAGGCTGCAAAAGCGGCAGAAGCGCCCTGGCAGCTTTTTTTGCGGGAGACCGGGATCTCCCTTCCGGAGGAGGCCTTTGTCAGCCGCTGCGGGGAAGAGGCTGTGCGGCATTTATTGGAGGTAGCCGGCGGGCTCCATTCCAGAATATTCGGCGACGATCAGATCATCACCCAAATCCGCTTGGCCATGGATCTGGCTATGGAAGCAGGCTCCGGCTCCGCCCTGCTTAACATGCTGTTTCGTACGGCGGTGACGGTGGGAAAACGCATAAAAACCCAAGTCCATTTCACCTCCACTACCTCTTCCGCCGCCGGGGCGGCAGTCGACGCCTTAGGCGATTTGGCGGGAAAAGAAGTGTTGATCGTGGGAAACGGGGAAATCGCGCGGCTTGCTGCCGGGCTCATGGTCTCAAGAGGCGCTCGGGTCACCATGACCTTGCGGACCTACCGCCACGGCGAAAACCAAATTCCAAGTGGCTGCCAAACGGTGGATTATTCGAGTCGGATGGAGGCGGCCGAAGGAAAAGACATCCTCCTTTCCGCAACCGCCAGCCCCCACCTTACGGTGACTGCCCAGCAATTTTCCCAGCTGAAGAGGCCTCCCCGGGCAGTGATAGATTTGGCCGTGCCCCGGGATATCGATCCCGAGATCCGTAAAATGGCGCCGGAGTTTTGGGATGTGGATGATTTCGGTGGGGTCCAAACCGCCACGGCGGAGCAAATGGAGCAGGCCCGGCAGTTGGCCGAAGAAGGCCTGCAGGAGGTGCTCCGTTGGTGGGAACGGCGCGTAAGCAGAGGGGAGAGCGCCTATTTCCCCTTGTTTCTCAACCTGAAGGGGAAGCGCGTGGTACTGGTGGGCGGCGGAACCATCGCCAGCAGGCGGATTAACGTGCTGCGCCAATTCGGGTGCGATTTGACAGTGATTTCTCCCCAATTGAAGCTGACGGCAGATTGGTTTACCTGGCTGCCTCGGACCTACCGGGCCGGAGATTTGGAAGGGGCTTTTCTGGCCATAGCAGCCACAGATGACCGGGAGGTCAACCGGGCTATCGGGGAAGAGGCGAGGCGGCGCAATATTCTGGTAAGTGTGGCCGATTGCATGGAGGAGTGTTCCTTTTTCTTTCCTGCTATCTGCACGGGAGGCGGCGTGGTAGCAGGAGTGGTATCCAGCGGAAAGTCTCACCGGAAAACCGCCGTGGCGGCAAAAAAAATTCGGATGGTTTTGGAGGAGCTGGAATGAAAAAACTGCGCTTTGGCAGCCGAGACAGCCAGTTGGCAGTGCGGCAAACCCAGTTGATCATGGAGCAGGTTACCCGCGCTCACCCGGAGATAGAGGTGGAGCTGGTCACCATGAAGACTTTGGGCGATAAAATTTTGGACCGCACCTTGGACCAGATTGGCGGGAAGGGGCTCTTTGTCCGGGAATTGGATGAAGCCCTGTTGTCCGGCCAGGTAGATTTTACCGTCCACAGCTTGAAGGACCTGCCCATGGAGCTTTCCCCGGAGCTCCCCTTGGTGGCCTTTTCCCGCCGGGAAGACCCGCGGGATGCCTTGGTCCTGCCGGAGGGGGTAACGGAGTTGGATTTTTCCAAACCCATCGGCTGTTCCTCCCGCCGCCGTCAACTGCAAATTCAGAAGCTTTACCCTCAGGCCACGGTAGCCCCGGTGCGCGGGAACGTGCAGACCCGCCTTTCTAAACTGGATGCGGGGCAGTTTTCCGCCCTGGTTCTGGCTTCTGCCGGGCTCAAGCGGCTGGGGCTGTCTTCGCGGATCGCCCGGTATTTCGGCCCGGAAGAAATCCTGCCCGCGGCAGGCCAGGGGATCATTGCCGTGCAGTGCCGGGAAGGGATGGATTGTTCCTGGGTGCAGGCGGCGTCCGACCCGGACGCCACGGCCTGTGCCCAAGGAGAAAGGGCCTTTGTCCGCAGGCTTAACGGGGGCTGTACTTCCCCGGTAGCGGCCTATGGCCGGGTGGAAAACGGCATTTTGTTGCTTACGGGATTGTATGTAAATGAAGACGAGACCGTCCAGCGCCTGGGAAGCTGTTCCGGTCCGGTGGCGGAGGCGGCGAGGTTAGGGGAATCCCTTGCTTTAACGTTGAAAGGAGAATGTGTGTGAGCGGAAAAGTCAGCCTAGTGGGCGCGGGACCGGGAGATCCCATGCTCCTGACACGGCGGGGACAGGCCCTGTTGGAAGCGGCAGATTGTGTAGTTTATGATCGGCTGATCAGCCGCCCTATTTTAGACCTGATCCCGGAGCGGGCCCAGCGCATTGATGTGGGGAAAGAGTCCAACCACCACCCTGTGCCCCAAGGGGAGATCAATCAAATTCTCCTGGAAAAGGCCCTGGAGGGGTTGCAGGTGGTCCGGCTGAAGGGCGGAGACCCCTTCCTTTTCGGCCGGGGAGGCGAGGAGCTGGAGCTGCTGGCGGAGCACGGCATTCCCTTTGAGGTGGTCCCTGGCATATCTTCGGCCTTGGCCGTTCCCGCCTATGCCGGGATTCCGGTGACCCATCGCGCTTTTACCTCTTCCCTGCATATCATCACAGGGCACGCCAAGTCCGGCAGCCAGCTGAATATCAATTTCCCGGCGTTGGCGGCGGCAGGAGGGACCATGGTGTTCTTGATGGGGGTTTCCTCTATGGAGAAGATTTGCGGCGGGCTGCTGGAAGCCGGCATGGCTCCGAATACCCCTGCGGCGATGGTGGAATCCGGCACAACGCCTGCCCAGAGAAAGGTGGTCTCCACGCTCTCCGGCCTGCCCAAAGAGGCGGCTGCCCAGGGGATTCATTCCCCTGCCGTATTAATCGTGGGCCAGGTGTGCAGCCTTTCCGAACCTTTCGATTGGTTTGACCGGCTCCCGCTAAAGGGCCGCACTGTTGTGGTCACCCGGCCCCGGGAGCGAGTGGGGACCTTGTCGAACCGGCTGCGGGCTATGGGCGCTCAGGTCATGGAGCTGCCCTGTATTGCCACCATTCCTATCACGCCCTGCCCTGAGCTGGAGCAGGCGGTTTCCGGGATCTCCGCCTATAGGACCCTGGTATTTACAAGCCCCTTTGGTCCCCATCTGTTCTTCGAGGAATTGAGGCGCCAGGGAAAGGACGCCCGGGCCTTGGCAGGGCTTCAGGTCGCGGTGGTAGGGCCCAAGACAGGGGAGGCTTTGGAGGAGCATGGCCTGCGGCCGGACCTTGTCCCGCAGGTTTATGACACAGAGCACCTGGCGGAACTGCTTACAGAAGGTCCTGTCCTCATTTGCCGTTCCCAGCAGGGCAACCCGGAGCTGGTGAGGGACCTGGCCCGTCGGGGCGTGGAATTTACAGAGGTTTCCACCTACCGCACAGAAGCCGGTTGCACCCAAAAGGCGGAGCTCCCGCCGGACAGCTGGGTGACTTTTACCAGCGCTTCCACGGTGGAAGGCTTTGTGCAGGCAGTTCCCGAGGAGGCGCTTTCCCGCATTACGGGCTTTTGCATTGGCCAGCACACGGCGGATGCGGCGAAAAAGCATGGCATTCAGGTAAGGGTGGCCACCCGGGCCACCCTGGATGACCTTATGGAAACGATTTTGAAGGAAGTGACTTTTCAGTGAATTTGAATCGACGTCCCCGCAGGCTCCGTTCCTGCGACACGATCCGCCGGATGACACGGGAAACCAGGATTTCTCCGGACAGCCTGGTTTATCCTCTTTTTGTCATAGAGGGCAAGAATATCGTGGAGCCTATCCCTTCCTTGGAGGGGCAGTTCCGCTATTCGCCCGACCGGGTCTGTGAAGAAATTGAAGCATGTAAAAAGGCAGGGGTCCGCAGCGTGCTCCTCTTTGGCTTGCCGGCTCAAAAAGACTGCCAGGGCAGCAGCGCTTACCACCCCGACGGCGTGGTACAGCAGGCCATTCGGGCCATCAAAGAGAAGTACCCGGATTTTTATGTGATCACCGACGTGTGCATGTGCGAATATACCGACCACGGCCATTGCGGAATCCTTTGCGGCCAGGAGGTAGATAACGATAAAACCGTGGAAGTGCTGGCGAAAATTGCCCTCTCCCATGCCCAAGCCGGAGCCGATATGGTGGCGCCCTCCGACATGATGGATGGCAGGATCGCCGAGATTCGGAAGGTCCTGGATGAAAACGGGTTCCAAAACCTGCCCATCATGTCCTATTCCGCAAAGTATGCCTCCGCCTTTTACGGGCCTTTCCGGGATGCGGCCGGAAGCGCGCCGGCTTTTGGCGACAGGAAAGGTTACCAGATGGACCCCCACAACCGGAAGGAAGCTATGAAGGAATGCCTTTTGGACATGGAGGAGGGCGCGGATATCTTAATGGTCAAGCCCGCCTTGTCCTACCTGGATATCCTTTACGAAACTTCCCGGGCGGTGACGCTTCCTATGGCGGCCTATTCTGTCAGCGGTGAATATGCCATGATCAAAGCGGCCGGACAGGCGGGATTGATCGATGAACATTTGGTCATGTGTGAATCGGCCTTATCTGTATTTCGGGCCGGGGCTAATATTTTAATTACATACTTCGCCAAAGAGCTGGCACAAGCAATTCAGAATGGGGAGATTGGGTGATGACGAAATCGGAACAGCTGTTTGAACAGGCCCAACAGGTGATGCCCGGAGGTGTGAATTCTCCCGTGCGTGCCTGCAAGGCGGTGGGCACCTATCCCAGGTTCATTCAAAAAGGGCAGGGCGGCCACATCTTCGATGTGGACGGGCAGGAATATGTAGACTTGGTCTGTTCCTGGGGCCCTCTGATCTTGGGGCATTGCCGCCGGGAGGTTCTTGAGGCGATTCGGGAGGCAATGGAAAACGGCCTTTCTTTCGGTGCGCCCACCCAGGCGGAAGTAGAAATGGCCGGGCTCATTTGCCAAATGGTTCCCGGCATGGAGATGGTTCGAATGGTCAACTCGGGCACGGAGGCAGTGATGTCTGCGCTGCGTTTGGCCCGGGGAGCCGTAGGACGGCACAAGATTATTAAATTTGAAGGGTGCTATCACGGCCACAGCGATTCCATGCTGGTGAAGGCCGGCTCAGGGGCACTCACCGGAGGAACGCCGGATTCCAAAGGCGTTCCCCCGGAAATGGCCGCCGGCACCTTGACGGCCCAATACAACAATTTAGAAAGTGTAGAAGCGCTTTTTGAAGCAAACCCCGGCCAAGTGGCGGCGGTGATTGTAGAGCCGGTGGCGGCCAATATGGGCGTGGTCCTGCCGGAGGCCGGCTTCCTGCCGGGCCTGCGGGCCCTGTGCGACCGGTACGGAGCGCTGCTGATCTTTGACGAGGTGATCACAGGCTTCCGCCTGGCGGCAGGAGGGGCCCAAGCCTATTGGGGCGTCTCTGCCGATCTGGTCACCTACGGTAAAATTATTGGCGGCGGAATGCCGGTGGGCGCCTATGGCGGCCGCCGGGATCTCATGGAGCTGGTGGCCCCGGCGGGGCCGGTATACCAGGCGGGCACGCTGTCCGGGAATCCGGTGGCCATGGCCGCAGGATTGGCCCAGCTGCGAATTTTGGAGCAGAACCCGCAGATCTATACCCACTTGGCGGAAATGGGAGCTTATCTCGCCAAGGAGCTGAGAAATCTGGCCGAAAAGGCAGGCGTCCCGGTGCAGGTCAACCAGGTTGGCTCTTTGCTTTCTGTTTTCTTCACAGAAACTCCGGTAAATTCTTTTGCCGCCGCAAAGCGCAGCGACCTGGACCGGTTTGCCCGTTATTACCGGGCCATGCTCTCCCAGGGGATTTATGTGGCACCGGCTCAGTTCGAGGCCATGTTCCTCTGCGACGAACATACAAAGGAAGATTTGGACCAGGTCCTCCAGGGCGCAGAGTATGTTATGTCCCAGGTTTGTAAGGAGGCCGGATCCTCCCTGTAGTCTCTGCGTATCTTTGTAAGGGATTTTTGAAATTGAAAGCGGGGCCGTTTTTTCGGATGTTTCATGGAAAAGCGGCCCCGCTTTGCGCTGCCTTGCGGTTTTCCGGGATCCCCTCAGGGGGAGCCCGGAAGGAGAAAAAAGAAAATTTTTTTAGGGCGGCCCCAATGCTCCCTCCCGCCCGTCTAATGAATGTGACCGGTCAACAGAAGGTGAAGAAGGGATAGGGATGGAAGAGTTAATACAAAGGGCCAAAGGTGGAGACAGCGAGGCCTTTGTGGAGCTGATGGAGAGCCAGAAGAGCACGCTGTACAAGGTGGCCCGAAGCTATCTCCATAACGATGCAGATGCGGCGGATGCCATTGGCGAAACAGTGCTGGCTTGTTTCGAAAAGCTGCATACCTTACGCCAGCCTCAATATTTTCGCACTTGGCTGGTGCGTGTTTTGATCCGCAAGTGCCAGGACATGCTGCGGGAACGTAAGCGCAGTGTACCGCTGGAGGAAGTCACCCCGGCAGGCCGTGAGGAACCCGGCCACTCCCATGCGGAATTTCTCGCCTTGCTGGACGGCTTGGACGAAAAATACCGTACGGTACTGCTGCTCTACTATGGCGAGGGCTTCTCCGTGAAAGAGGTCGCTCAGGCAATGGATTTGGGGGTAGAGACGGTCAAAACCCGCCTCAAGCGGGCCAGGGCCGGATTCAAGCTGGCCTACGAAACGGAATAGGAGGGAAAACCATGGACGAACAGAAGCTGTATCAGGTTTTTGGACAGGAGTTGGAGGTGCCCAATGTGGTAAATGAGAAATTAAAACAGGCCTATACCCAAGTGAAACAGAAAGAGTTTCCAGGAAAGCGGTGGAGGAGCTGGCATGTGCGCATAATGCTTGCCGCGGCTGTGGCGGCGGCCCTGCTGTGCGGGACGGCTGCGGCCTACGAATTCTACGTCCGGCAGAGTGTGGAGGCGAATAAGCCCCAGGTGGCTCAGGGGATTGTAGACGGTGGCCAGCCCTCCTGGGAGTACAAAGAGATCCGCAGCGAGGAGGGAAAACTTCTAACCTACTGGCCCAACCGGGAGACTGTACCGGTAGACGAGGGGCAGGTCCAAGCCCTGCTGGGAGACTACCTGCCTGAAAGCAGCTACCAGTGGCAGATCCAGGATTACACCTTCACCGTAGAGGGCTATGTTTTGGATGAAAACACCGGAACCGCTAAAATCTACTATGCCCTTGAGCGCCCCGGCGGGTTCGGCGAAGGCGCGATCGATTGGGAGCATGGCTGGTTGAACAATACGGAATACAAACCTTCCATAGGCTTCGAGAGCCTCTCGGAGATGGAATGGCCCTGGTTTGGCGGGCGCGCCTATGTGGATGTGGAGCGCTCTACAGAAGAGAAGGTGTATGTTGTGGAGAGCGTGGCCAACATGAGCGGCTGGAAGGCGGAGGATGGCCTGCAGGTCAGGTTTATCGTTGGCGAGGGGAACTCCGCGATAGATACCTACCTGGAGCTGCCTGCCGTGAAGAGCTTGCCCTCTGTGGCGGCGGCAGACCCGGCTACGGGCCAGGCAGCGCTGGAGCTTTCCGCCATCGGCATCAAGCTGAACTGTGAAAATGGCGAGACAGTGCGTTACTGCGCCTTGGAATATGAGAATGGAACCCGGTATGTGGTTTGGGACGACGAAAACGAGTTGGACAACGCAGACTATGGGCTAATCGAGGGAGAGCGGCCCAGCCAGGTGTTGGGGAAAGTTTTCAACCGTTTGGTGGATCCCTCCCAGGTGGCTGCCATCATCGTGGACGGCCAGCGGTACGAGCTCCCGTGACAGGAGGGCCAGGAACGTGCTGGAAAAATAGGAAAAAAGATGGGAGCGCCGGGCAATTCGCCCGGCGTTCCCGCAATTTTCAAGAAGTAATTTCCCAAAAGCCCCCGGCTTTTGGGCACGGAAAGCGGACAGGTCATAAATCCTGCGTGTCGCGGATCATAAGGTCCGGGACAAGGTTTTCCCTCGAGGGTTTTGGAGCCCTGTTTTCACCCTTTAGTTCCTTCCAAACGTGAAGCATGACTGCAGCGGTGATCAAAATGGACAAAAGGTCCGCAATAGGCGCGGCCCAGAAAATACCGGTGACACCCAGGAAGGTGGGGATCAGCAAAGAGAAGATGATCAGCAATACATCCCGCAAAATGGCTAAAGGTGCGGCCGCTTTGGCCTTTCCAATGGACTGCAGGAAAATGGCACAGACCTTTTGGGCACAGGTGACGAGGATAAGGGCAAGATAAATGCGCAGGCACGATACGGCGAAATCAAAATAGACAGGGTCATCGGCTGAGCCGAACATGCGGATGAACAGGCCGGGAAGGGCTTCAAAAAGCACCGTGCAGGTAAGGCCCACTGCAACTGTCCCCTTCATCATCAGCTTCAAAAGCGTCCGCACCCGGTCATAGTTTTTCGCACCGTAGTTGTAGCCCACGATGGGCTGGGCGCCGGCGGCAATGCCAATGGCGATGTTGAGGACGATTTGGAAAAGCTTCATGATCACCACGAAGGCCGCCAAGGGGATGTCGGCGCCGTAGCTTGACTGCGCGCCATATTGTACCAACAGGACATTGTTGATCACGGTGATCACGACAATGGAAAGCTGGGTCAGCAGGCTGGAAGTCCCCAAGGCCATCATAGGCTTCAAAACGGCTGCGCTCGGTTTGAAGCTGGCGGCAGTGATCCGGAAGGTCTGCGAGCGGCCTAAATAGACAGCACAAATGACGAAGCTGACAAACTGCCCCAAAATCGTGGCCCATGCTGCCCCCTTTATTCCCATGTCCAGCAGGAAAATGGCCACCGGGTCGCCAATGATGTTGAGAATGGCCCCGGTCAACATGGCCCCCATGGCATATTTGGGGCTGCCGTCCGCCCGAATTATGGATGCCAGCGTATTCTGAGTCATGGCCAGGGGCATCATGGCAAAAATAATTCTGCCGTAGTCGCGGGCCATTTGAAGATTTCCCTCGGTTGCCCCGATTAGCAGGAGCAAATGATCTCCCAAAAGATAGGCGAGAACCATGACCGCTACACCGGAGAGGAAGGAGCCCAGAACTGCGTTCCCAACGCTTTTCGGAATGTTCTTGGTTTCTCCCCGCCCCAAGGAGACACTCAATGCTGCGGCGGCTCCATCGCCGAAAAACAGGCTTAAGCCCCAGCCTATGACGGTAATGGGGAAAATAACGCCGGTGGCGGCGTTGCCCAGATAGCCGATGCCATTGCCAACAAAAATCTGGTCTACGATGTTGTAAAGGCAGGAAATAATGAGGGAGCAAATGCAGGGGATGGCAAATTTCCGCAGCAGCCGCCCCGGCTTTTCCGTGCCAAGATAATAGGAATTGTCCATGGTAACCTCCTTGATTTGAGACAAAAAAACAGCACATGCAGAGGCATGTGCTGAAAAGATTTCTACTGCCAACACACGCCGCGCATCTGTACCGTAATCAGACTTACGCGCAACTGCGCTGCATGTGTCGTTGATTGCCTATGAAATTCGTAACGTAATATAGCATAACATTTTGGAAAGGATTTTGCAAAGGGAGCTTTTCACAAATCCCAGCCGGGATACCGGGGGTACATTTTGTTGGGAAAGCCGAGGCCGCTGTCTCCCGCGGGCTTGGGCCTCATGGGCGGGAGTGCTCGTGTATGCGGCGGTCCGAAATCGCTTCTTCCCCGAACAGGAGCAGAACCGAAAGGCACACCTGGAACACGGCGATGGAAGAGCATAAATATTCCGCGTACCCTCTCCGGTTCCCCATGGCAACCGCCTCTAAAGCACCGCCGGTTTCCCCAGAAAAAACTTCCAGGGCGGTGAAGAATTCCTGGAACTCCTGCCGGTAATGGCCCCAGTCGGTAATATATTGCTGGGGAAGCAGGGAAGAGGGCAGGTCTACAAAAGAAAGGATTAACGCCATGGCCGCCAGCAGCGCTCCCCCCAAGAGCAGGTTGGCCGCCATGCAGCCCCAATGCTTTTTAGGGTCCTTTATTTGGTGCCAGGCATAGCCCCAAAAGATGAGCCCCATGAAGAAGACGCCCAGCAGCAGGCCGCCGCAAACGGCGTTTTCTAAAAGCCGGGCCATATCGGCAAAGCTGTAGACGTTGGCCTCTGCCAGTGCCGGCAGCAGGGTTTTTGCCTGGCCTTCCATAAAAGGAGAGCTTCCCAGGTCCACTGCCAGCAACACTACGTTCCCCTGTTTTTCCTCCAGGGCGACACCCGGGGGAAGGGGGCCCAGCTCCGGGGCTTCTCCGGGGAAAACGGCCAGCCAGCGGTCGGGAGCCGGGGCACCTTCTTCGGCCGCTTCTACCGGCTGGCCAGGGGCCAGCGGCTTCGAGGTATAGCGGACATACTGCTCCCCGGCGGCATCTAGCAGCAGGGCATCCCCTTCTACCGTGTAGCCGCCCACCTCTTCCACGTAAGTCCCGGCCTCCCAGCCGGAGCCTTCCGCCAGCCGGTAAAGGTGCATGCCGTTTTCATCTGCCTGAAGGCAGCCCAGGGGCAGCTTCATTTTGGAATTTGGGTCGGAAAGCTGCTGGGCGCCGGCCTGCACAGTAACGACCTGGGGCAGCATTTCTTCTTCTATTTTACCGGAAAGCACCGTGCACACACCCAGCAGCCAGAACAGCAGGATGAAAAGTAAAAGAATCTTGGTTTTCATGGTCATTTTACCTCCGCCAGCACAATGCCCTCGGCCAGTTCCCGGCTGAAGCAGGCGAACAGGAACAGGGGCGGAATGGCCACCAGCACGCAGCATACCAGTTGCAGGGCGGGGCTGCCCGGCGGCACAAAGGCCAAGGCCGTGGAAATGGGGTACTGCCGGAATTCCCGAAGGTAGGCAATGGGTTGTTCCACCATGTTCCAGCTGTCTAAAAAAGAAAGCAGGGCCACGCATACCACGATGCCGGTGTTCATGGGCAGCAAGATCTTTGTGAGCAGCCGGAACAGGCTGCAGCCGTCCAGCCTGGCGGCGTTCAAAATATCATCGTTCACATCCCGGAAGCCGTGGGTGAGCAGGAAGGCCCCCAAGGGGGCAAAAGCCGCCGGGAGGGCCAGGGCCCAATAGGTGTTTATCAGGCCCAGGGTATCCAGCAAAATGTAATTTGGGGCCAGGGTGACCTGCAGGGGCAGCACCAGGAAGAGCATCAGCAAAAAAAGCAGGGTGTTCCGGCCGGGGAACCGGCATTTGGCAAAGCCATAGGCTGCCGGTATGGAAATAAGGAGCTGCCCCGCCACGATTCCAAGGCAAAGGCCCAGGCTTTTCCAAAACCGAAGCAGGTATTGGGGCGAAGCCAAAAAAACGCGGTAATAATATTCCAGGCTCACGCCTCCCTGGGCGGGGAAAAAGCTTTTTGCCAAAAGGGAAAAGAAGGGGGCGGCAGAAACAAAGGCCAGCAGTAACCCAAAAGCACGAGTGAGCCAAGGGACGGGGGATCGCTTTTTCATTCCCGGAAGGCCTCCTTTTTCCTGACAAGCCCATAAAAGGCCCCAAAGGCTGCCAGTACCACCAGCAGCAGCAAAATAGAGGCCACGGAAAGCTTGGCGTAATTGAGGCTTTCGAAGCTGTTGTTCAAAAAATGCTGGAGCATGTAAATAGATCCGTTGGGATGGGTGCCGCCAATGAGGAAGATCTCCCGGAAGCACTTGAAGGCGTTGATCAGGGAAAACACAGCGGCGAAGAATAGGGAATCCCACATTTGCGGCGCGGTGATCCGGTAAAATTTCTGCCAGGGCCCGGCCCCGTCCAGGCCTGCGGCGGCATATTGCTCTTGGGGTATGGTCATAAGGCCGGCCAGCAGCAGGATCACACTGTAGCCGGTGTTTTTCCAAAGGTATAGGGCCAGCACCACCCAAAAAGCGGCGGGGCCCCCCAGCCAATCGGTAAGGGGCAGGCCCAGGGCTTCGGCGGCAGCGGGCAGCAGGCCGGCTTCTCCAAAAAGCAGCTCCACCAGCAGCACAGTGCCCACCACGGGCATGATATAGGGAAAAAGGAACACAGAACGCAGCAACTTGTGGCGGTTAGCTTTCCCTTGCAGCAACAGCGCGACTGCATAGGAAAGGGCCAGCACCAGAGGCAGTGCCACAGCTAAAAAGCGCAGGGTATTGCCAAAAGCCAGCAGAAACATGGGATTTTGAAGCATGTCCCGGTAGTTGGCAAGGCCTACAAACCGCAAAAAGCTTCCCGTACCGGCAAACAGGGAATAGCGGGTCACCAGCACAAAGGGTACCACATAAAACAGCAGGCAGCCCGCCGTCAGGGGCGCCACCAGCAGCCAACCCCGCAGGGCATTTTTCCAGGAAAGTGTCATATTAGCTTTCCCCCATCATCATGGTGAGAGCACGGTAGGCTTCGGCGACCTGTTTTTCCAGCTCCTCCTTCGAAAGCGCCTCCTCTTGGCAGGCGTGCAGCAGATCGTTCAGTTCCGCTTCCAAGGGGGTGAAAAAGTTCACTGCGTTGATCTGCCCCTGCAGCTTTTGCAGCTCCGCGAAGTTGTTTTCGCTCAGGTACCAGGAACCCAGGTGGCCCCGGGCGGGGGAGCCTTCGCTGCCCAGCTCCCTGTGGGCAGGCATGCCGTAAAGCTCGGCGAACAAGGGGCTTTGCTGCCCTTCCTTGCTCAGAAGAGTCTCTAATACGGCAAAGGCCTCCTGAGGGTATTGGGTGTTCCGGTTCACCGCCGCAAAGGCGGTGATATAGGCCGTGATGCCCCCCTGGGTGTTATATTGGGGCAAAAAGGCATATTCCGGGCTGGCGGCGGAAAAATCGTGGCCGCTGTCCGAAGGGTCCATGTTGGGCAGGCCTATGGAAAATCCGGGGCGCATATCGCTGTGTTCTTCCTCCGAAACGTCCGAAAACTGCAAATGGGCCTCCATATGGGCAAGCAGCTCTTCCTGGGAAAAGGTAAGGGCGCCCTTTTGGTAATCGGCAAGCTTGCCGAAGGTGGAATAGATCCCCTGGGTGTGGCCGGCCTGCCGCAGGGCCGTGTTATCGCTGGAAACCTGCTGCTCATAGGTCACGGGCAGGTCTTGGGGCAGGGAGTAGCTTCCTTTTTGGAAGCTGGTGACGCCGAAGGTGTAAGAAAGGGGAAGCAGGTAGGTCTCCCCTTCCAGCTTCCCGGACTCCAGCACCTGGGGTAAAAAGATTTTTTGGTCCAGTTTTTTTGAATTGCCAAGATAATCTCCCAACGGCAAAAAGAGGCCTGAACCCATAGCGGCCTCCGGGTACGGGAACAGCCCCTTCAAGGCGGAAAGCTTTGGGTTGCTCCGGGGCCGCGGGCACACGCAAAAGAACAGGTCCGGGCCCGCCCCGGCCATGATCTCGGTGCGAAGGCGGGTGAGGGTATTTTCCCGTTCCCCGGCCTGGTCTTCTGTCATTTCTAAGCCGCCGGGCACACTTTCTACCGTTAGGGTGAAGGCCTCCTGAAGGCCGGGCACCAGCTTTGCCGATTCCTCAAAGGCCTTTTGGAAGGCCTTTGGGTCGGTGGCAGGGTCTAAACACACAGTGAGAGCTTTTGCCCCTGCCGCGGCGGAGGCCTGGGAGCTCCCTGAGCCCGGAGGGATTTCTGCCTCTTCCTTTTGGTTTGCCCGGCAGCCGGAAAGGCTTAAGGCGAATATGCCAAGGGCCAGCGCCAGGGCAAGGGCCCCCCGGCCTCTTTTTTTCTTATTCCATACACGGTTTTTCAAAATGATTTCCCCCTTAAAAGGCTATGGGCAGAGACCTACCCACATGGGCAAGTCTCTGCCTTGTGCCGGTGTTATGTTTTACAGTGCTACAATTTTGTACATCGCATTGCCAATGCTTTTGTTGAACAAAAACCGGTCTGCAGTCAAATTCCGGTTCGGCCGTCCTTTAGTTTAGCAATTCTTTCCAGATATTTCAACCCCGTTTGACCAAATGGCTGATTAACCGACATTTAGACTAGTTTGAAGGAAATAGAATTTTACGGTTTATACTTAATGCCAAAAGAAAAAGTGCATCGGAATTCCAATGCACTTTCCAACTACCAGATGCTTTCCTGAAGAGGGGTAGGAAAAATATAGACGCTGAGAAAAAATAAAATAATGCGGCGGTTTGTGTTCTACTCCCTCCAAAAACAAAAAGGCACGGCCGCGGCCATGCCTTTTTGGGGTTTTGCTACAGCATTTCGTAAAAACAGGCGGGGGCAAGATCCGGGGAGGGGGCGGCGGAAAGCAAATACTTCCTAAGCTGGTAGCAAAGGTCGCACTTGCTGGCGTAGCCGGAAGGCTCCGGTTCGAACCCCTTTTCCTGGGTATATTCCAGCAGAGCGGCCACCCCACCCTTCAAAAGCCGGGAAACCACAGGGTAGGCTTCCGGGTCCCGCACTCTGGCCTTAGGGGAAGTTTTTGGGGAAGCGGCCTCTAAAAAGTCTTCGAAGCCAATGGAGATGCCGGGGCAGGTGATGATGTTCTCATACAGGTCTACATGGCAGTGCCTGCCGGAAAGCAGCTTCCCGCAGGGGGCTTCCTCCGCCTGCTCCCGGGCGGGACGAAGGGGGAAGATCTCCCGGGCAATGCGCAGGGCCCGGCCGTTCATGCCAAGGCCGTACTCTTTGGCGGTTTCCGCCACATAGTCTTCCCCCAGGGCTGCCCGCAGCTCTTCCGGAGAATGGGTCTTGTGAATATCCAGGGCCAACAGCCGCCGGAGGAACCGTTCCTGCCACACAAAATAGCCCATGTGCAGCTCCTGCAGGGTTTTCACAAGGAGCAAGGGCCGTTCCAGGGGGACAAACTCAATGTGGAAAGGATCTACCGAAGCCATTACAGTATCGGCTCCCAAACTGCTTACGGTTTTTAGGCGCTGGACTACGGTTTCCCGGTCTTTGCACCAGAAGGCATTGGTTTCTATGTAGTCAATGCCCACATGGTGCCTTTTTAGGGCAGAAAGCACCTCACACAGCACGTCAAAACGCAGGAAGGGTTCGCCGCCGCCAATGTGCACAGAGGCCACCCCGGCCCGGGCAAGCCTTTTTGCTACCCGGTCCGCCGCTTCCTGCGTAATAAAATCTTTGCTGCCTTTCGGCGCCCCTGCGAACATACAATGTCCGCACCGGGCAGAGCAGGCGTAAGTGATGATCACGCCGGAATATTCTATGGGGCAGGAGTGGAACATATTATCACCTCATGAAAAAGACGCCGCGCCCTCATCACTGGCCGTGGCGTCTTCTTTATTTTTCCTGGGAAGTTGTTTTTAGGCCTTCAGCTCAAAAATGGCCTCGGTTTCTACCGGCATGTCGCCGGGAAGCACACTCATACCCACTGCCGAGCGGCTTGGGGCCCCTTCTTGGCCCCAAAGGTCAATGAGCAGCTGAGTGCCGCCGTTGGCCACCTGGGGCTGGGCAGTGAAATCGGGGGAAGAAGCCACAAAGCAGGTGACCTTTACCGGGGCCTTTACCAGGTCCAGGTCGCCCACCTCTGCCTTGAGCACCGCCAGCACGTTGAGCATGCTGTTTTTGGCATATTCATAGCCCTGCTCCGCGGTGACGCCGCTTCCCAGCTTGCCGATGATGGGGCTTCCATCCAAAGAGGGGCCGCAGCCGGAAATGTAGACCAAGGTGTTCCCAAAGCGTTTGGCCGGGGAATACAGGCCCCCCTTGGCAGGGGGCTGAGGCAGGGTAAGGCCCAGTTTCTCAAGTTTTTCTTCTATTTTGCTCATGATAAGCGCTTCCTTTCCAAATTGATTTTATAGACGTTTTAAAATACACCCGGGGAATTCCCGGGGATCTTTCCCGTTTACGAAAATCCGGCTCAGGCCTTGAGCCAGCTGTTTGGGCTGCTGCCAGGTGGCGGTGTCGGTAAAAGCGGCAGGGTCGAAGAGCAGCAGGTCGGCAAAATTGCCCGGGGCCAAGGTGCCGCGATCCTGTAATCCCAGCCGTTTGGCAGGCAGGCCGGTCATTTTATAAACGGCCTCCTCCAAGGGAAACAGCTTCTTCTCTCTGCTGTATTCCCGCAAAAATTTTGGGAAGGCTCCATACAGGCGGGGGTGGGGCATGTCTCCACCCCCGTAGAGCCCGTCGGAAATCACCGAAACATAGGGAAGGGACAATACCCTTTCTACATCCGCTTGAGCCATGCTCATGACAATGACGCCCACCTTGCCCCGGTTGCGGCACACAAGGCGGCAGAACAGCTCCTCTTCGGAGCAGCCGGCCCTTTGAGCGGCCTCCGAGAAATGGAGCCCGGCAAACTCCCGGTCTTCCTCTCTGGGAGCCGAGCTTATGACAATGCGTTCCCAGCCAATAGAAGAGACCATGTTGTCCCAATGGGGAAATTCTTTTTGGATTTCCTCTCCAAAATATGCCTGCCCGGCCGCTGTATCCAGGAAAGCGTAAGGGTTGCCCCGGGCCTTTTCCAGCACGGTGGGGGGGATCAAAGACAAAATGGTGGTGGAACCCCCGGAATAGGGGTAGGCGTCGGCAGTGACATCCTGTCCGGCGGCCCTGGCCTGTTCTATGACCTCTATGGCCCGGGCAAGCCCCTTCCCGTGGTTTTGCAGGCCAGTCACTTTAAAATGGCTGATATTTACCCCAACCTGGGCCCGGCAGCCAATTTCCAGCACTTCTGCCACCGACGGCGTCAGGGAGTTCCCTTCTCCCCGGATATGGCTGGTGAGGTATCCGCCATATTCCCCGCAGAGCCTGGCGAGAAAAACAAAGTCCTCCGTGGTGCTGTAGCATTCCGGAGTGTACATAATGCCGCAGGAAAGGCCCAGCGCCCCGGCCTCCATGGCGTCCCGCACATAGGCCTCGGCCTGTTTTTTCGTTTCGGCGGTGAAGGGCACGCTGCCGAACCCCTTGCAGGCTGTGGTAATGGCTCCGGTAGCTCCCAGCACTCCCAAATTCAGCCGGTGCTCCTTTGCACAGAGGGCGGAAAAGAACTGGGAGACCTTTGGGAAAAAGCAGTCCTCCGGCCCACGGCCCAGGCAGGGCTCCAGGAAATCGTAAAGCTCCCGGCGGTATTCCTCCGCGCAGGGGGTGGGGGCAAGGCCGCAATTTCCCATTACCGCAGTGGTAATGCCCTGGGCCAGCTCCAAATCGCCGAACTGGGGTTGGAACAGGGTGGCAAAGTCGCAGTGACGGTGGGCGTCAATAAAGCCCGGCGTCAGAGTCTTGCCTTGGGCGTCTATGGTTTCCGCGTCCAGGTCCCCCAAAGGGGTTGGACCAAGGGCCTCTATTTTATCGCCCTTTATTAACAGCTCTCCCCAAAAGGAGGGCCGCCCTGTACCGTCACAGATTTGGGCGTTTTTAATATGGATCATACCAGCATCCCTCTGGCAGCTACATCCATGGCCCGCAGCCCGTCCTCATTGCCCACAAACACATGGTTTTGCAGGTTTACCGCTGTGCAGATATGAATGGGCAGCAATTCCAGAACCTGACCCACCCGAAGGCCGGTGACTCCATTTTTCGCCGTGAGAATGCCGTGCTCTTCGTTCATGCGGCGCAGCTGCAAATTTTCGTCGGGGTTTCCGTCTTTCCCCATGGGAATGGCATAGCCGGGATAAAAATAGGGCGGAGTATCCAGGGGAATATCCATGGGAAATGTTTTGGTGCCGCCGTCTAGAACAGCGTAATGGGGGGCGGGGGTGCTCACCACAGTGGCGTACATCCTGGCGGCCAGGTCCTCCGGCCTGGCACAGCGCTCCTGCACCAGCATCCAGTCGCCGAAAATATAGGTGCCGGGCCGCACCTCCGTCACCAGGCCGGTGGAGGCCGCCTGCAGGCCTGTGGGGGTGGAGCCCACGCTGATATCGTCAATGGGGATCCCGGCGGCACGCAGGGCCTGGGCGGTTTCCAGCATGAGCTGGGCTTCCTCCCGGCCGGCGGCTTCGTTGTCCTGAGTGGGTTCGCCGGCCAGCAGCAGGCTTTTGAAGGTGTAAATTCCCGTGAGGCGCAGGTTGGGAAGAGCAGCAATGCTCTTGGCTAGCTCCACCGCCTGCTCCCGAAGAACGCCGGTGCGCTTTGCCCCGGTGTCTATCTCCAAGCGGAGCTCTGCGGTAAGCCCCTGGGCTTGGGCGGCATGGCTTAACGCGGCGGCGCAGTCCAAGCTATCGGCCGCCAAAATCAGCCGTCGAATCTTCTGCTGCAAGGCAAAAGCTCTCTTGATCCGGAATTCCCCCACCATGGGATAGGCGATAAAAATATCTTCTGCCCCGGCCTCGGCCATCACTTCCGCCTCACTGACCTTGGCGCAGGTGATGCCTGCGGCTCCTGCTTCCAGCTGCAGCCGGGTAAAGTAGGGCATCTTATGGGTTTTAATATGGGGCCGCAGGGCGCATCCGGCAGCATTCACTGCATTTTGCACCCGCAGAATGTTCTTTCGCGCAATTTCTTCGTTAATTACCAGGCAGGGGGTTTCGGGAACAGGCAGAGCCCCGGCCCGTATCTGTTCCAATATATTCATATTTTCGACCACTTTCTTTGCTTTTTTCGGCGGTTTCCGCCACAGCTTTTTTTCGTGCTCCATAACTGCTAGTATACTGTTTTTCCCGCCTTTTTACAAGAGGGATTCCACCCTTTTCCCCGAAGCGCTTCTAAAGGAGGAGGGAGAGTCCTCAGGCGAAAGAAACCGGTTGACATTTTCTCGGGAGAATGGTATACTCCATGAAAACGAAACGTTTCGAAGAGGCGCTCCTTACGCCCTTCGAAGACGGCGGAAAGAGGTCATGTAACATGGAAAAACTGTTGTCTCCCCGTCAGGTCCATCTGGATTTCCACACCTCGGAAAATATCCCGGGGATTGGCGCGAATTTCGACCCAAAAGCCTTTGCGAAAACCGTGAAGGACGCCGGCATCACCTCCATGACGGTTTTTGCCCGAGGCCATCACGGGTGGCTCTATTACCCCTCGAAAAAGTTCCCGGAGCTTGTTCACCCCCATTTGGAATATAAGAACCTGATGCCCGACCAGGTGCACGCCCTGCACGAGGTGGGCGTCAAGGCCCCGGTTTACATCACCGTCCAGTGGGATTACCACAGCGCGGTTACCCACCCCCAGTGGCTCATCCGCAAAAAGGACGGCTCCCACGAGGGCGGGCCCTTTACTCAGCCGGGCTTTTACCAGTCCCTTTGCGTCAACACCGGGTATTGGGATTTTTTGAAGGCTCAGACCGTAGAGGTGCTGGAGCTTTTGGGCGATGAGCTGGACGGCCTGTTTTTCGATATCGTGGGTATTCGTCCCTGCTGGTGCGCTGCCTGCCGGGCGGAGATGAAGGAGCTGGGTATTTCCGCCGGTGACGACGAGGCGGTAAGGGATTTCGCCAAGCTGGTCATAGACCGCTTTAAAAAGAACATGACGGAGCTAGTGCGTCAATATAACAAAGACTGTACTATCTTTTACAATGCCGGCCATGTGGGGCCCTGTACCAAAGAAAGCGCCGGGGCCTACACCCATTTTGAGCTGGAAAGCCTGCCCTCTGGCTCCTGGGGCTACCTGCACTTTCCCGTTACCGCCCGCTATGCCAGGAAGCTGCAAAAGGACTGCATGGGTATGACAGGCAAGTTCCACACGGAATGGGGCGATTTCCACAGCCTGAAAAACCTGGCAGCCCTGGAATTCGAATGCTTCCGCATGCTCAGCTTCGGCTTTGCCGCCTCTATTGGCGACCAGCTGGAACCCAACGGTGCTTTAAACCCGGCCGCTTACCGGCTGATCGGGAAGGTGTACCATCAGTTTGCCCAGCGGGAGGCCTGGGCCCGACCCTCTACGCCTTTGGTGGAAGCGGCGGTGGTCACCCCGGAATGCCCCAGGGCGGAGCACCAAATCCCAGAAAGCCTTATGGGAGCTGTGCAAATGCTGGAAGAGCTGGCCCTGCAGTTCGATGTGATCGACCAGGAGATGGAGCTGGAGGGCTACCGCCTGGTAATTCTCCCCGACGACCTGGTGGTCTCCCGGGAGTTTCAGGAAAAGCTGGAAAATTATGTGGCGGCAGGAGGCAAGGTGCTGGCCTGTGCCCAGGGGGGCCAGGACGGGCAGGGGAATTACCCGGCCTGCTTCGGCGCGGCCTCTACAGGGGCCCGGCAGGTTTTCCCCGATTTCCTGGTGGCAGAGGGCCCCTTGGGAGAAGGCTTGGAGCCCGGCCAGGAATATGTGATCTATTTACAGGGACAGGAGCTAAAGCCCCAAGGGGCAGAGACGCTGCTTTGCGCCAGAGCTCCCTATTTTAAGCGGGAGGGGGATCGCTTCTGTTCCCACCGTTATACTCCTTCCGCCAAGGGAGAGCCCTACCCGGCGGCAGTGCAAAAGGGCGGCGTCATTCTGTTTGGCCACCCCATGTTTTGCCAATACCGCAGCAACGCGCCCTTCTGGTGTAAAAAGATGATTGCCAACGCCATTGGCCTGCTTTTGGAAAAACCCATGATCCGCCACAACGGCCCTTCCACCATGACGGTCAGCGTGCTGGACCAGCCTCAGGAAGGCCGTACGGCCCTTCACCTGCTTTCTTATGTCCCGGTGCGCAAAAGCGCCACCATCGATATTGTAGAAGAACGCACTGTGCTGCGGAATGTGACTCTGGAGGTAACTATTCCCCGGCCCTTTACGGCCGCCCGGCTGGTGCCGGAGAATATTCCCCTTGAGGTTTCCGGCAATTCCTTCACCGTGCCCGAGATCAACGGCTATGCCATTGTGGAATTGAAATGATAAAAAATTCGGGAAGACAGCGCTTGTCCCCCTAAAAAACGGGAAGGCCAGGGCCTTCCCGTTTTTATTTTCTCCTTACAGCACCAACGTTTCCCCGTTGCCGGTTTTGGAAAACAGGCGGCGAATTTCCGCCCGCAGGCCCCGGCACTCCTCCTGCTCCAGCTGCCCGTTTTCCACCAGCTCCTTGGCGCATTGCTGAGCCTGGCGCAGCACCTCCAGGTCGTTTGTCATGTCGGCAATTTTCAACTGGGGCAGGCCGTGCTGGCGGCTCCCAAAGAAATCCCCGGGGCCCCGGAGCTTTAAATCGGCGTCGGCGATCTGGAAGCCGTCGCTGGTGTCCCGGAACAGCTTGAGCCGTTTTAAGGTTTCCTCATTTTTGGCGTCGGTCACCAAAATGCAGGTGGATTTATGGGTTCCCCGGCCAATGCGTCCCCGGAGCTGGTGCAGTTGGGAAAGGCCGTAGCGCTCCGCGTTCTCTATGAGCATGATCACCGCGTTGGGCACGTCTACCCCCACTTCTACCACAGTGGTAGAAACCAAAAGCCGCAGCTGGCCGGAAGCGAATTCCTTCATGATCCGGTCCTTTTCCTTGGGCTTCATTTTGCCATGAAGCAGACCCACCGGAACCTGAGGGAAAGCTTGGGCCACCAACTTTCCGTATTCCGTTACGCTGGACATGCCGCTTTCATCCTCCTCGATCAGCGGGCAAATCAAATATCCCTGGCGGCCTTCATCCAAATGCCGCTGCACAAAGGCAAAGGCCCGGCGGCGTTTTTTGGAATCGATCAAATAGGTGTCGATCTTCTGGCGGCCGGGAGGGAGCTCGTCCAACACGGAGATGTCTAAATCGCCGTAGAGCATCAGGGCCAGGGTACGGGGGATGGGGGTGGCGCTCATGACCAGCAGGTGGGGAGAAACGCCCTTTTGCGCTAAGGCCGAACGCTGTTCCACCCCAAAGCGGTGTTGTTCATCGGTGATCACAAGGCTCAGGTTTTGAAACTCCACCCCTTCGCTGAGCAGGGCGTGAGTGCCAATGACCAGTTGAATTTCCCCCTGAGCCAGGGAATGGTATAAGGCCTTTTTTTCCGAGGGCTTGGTAGAGCCTGTGAGCAGGGCCACGCCTATTCCAGCAGGCCCCAGCAGGGAGGAAAGGGAAGCGTAATGCTGACTGGCCAGGATTTCTGTGGGGGCCATCATGGCGGCCTGCATGCCGCTTTGGGCCACGCTCCAACACAGGGCGGCGGCTACCGCTGTTTTGCCGCTGCCCACATCTCCCTGTACCAGCCGGTTCATGGGGGAGGCGCCCGACATGTCGGCTATGGCCTCCGAAATAGCGCGCTTTTGGGCACCGGTGAGTTCAAAGGGCAAAAGCTTTAAAAAGCCTTCCGGAAAGCCCCGGTTTAGGGGATGCAGGTTCCGCCCCTTCCGGCGGCTTTTCATGCGGAGCAATCCCAGCTGTAAAACCAGGAATTCTTCAAAGATCAACCGCCGCCGGGCCGTTTCCAGCTCCTCCTCAGAGCCGGGGAAATGGATGTGCTCTAAGGCAAAGCCCAAATGGCAAAGGCAGTGCCTTTCCCGAAGCTCACTGGGCAAAGGATCCCGGAAAGTTTTAGGAAGCATCTCCAGGGCATTTTGCATGGCGGAGGAGATCATGCGGGAGGTGAGCCCCTGGGTGGCAGGGTATACCGGCACAATGGCAAGGCTCTTTTCCTCTGCCGTAAATTCCGGGGCCACCATTTCTTTGCGGAGCAGGCTGCCTGTTACCTTTCCCCGGAACAAATAGGTCCCGCCTTCTTTTAGCAGGCTGGGAATATATTTGTTGTTGAAAAAGGTGAGGGAAAGGTCGGTTTCCCCGTCGGTGACAGTGGTTTTATAAAGCAGCATGCCGCCCCTGATCCGCTGCTCCGTAGGCTTTTTTAACACCATGGCTTTTATGATACTGATCTCGCCGGGCAAAGCTTCTTGAATGGGGACCTGGCAGCTCCAATCCTCATAGGTCCGGGGATACATGCGCAGCAGGTCTCCCACGGTGGGAGCTCCCAATTTCCGGTAAAGGGCGGCCCGCTTTTCTCCCACCCCTTTCAGCTTTGTGATGTCCTGCTCAAACAGAGAAGCCACAGTCTCCCTCCTTTCGCCTTTGAAGAAAATTATTTTTTCAAGAAAAAGGACATGCCGCAAAAGGAAAAATTTTGCAGCACGCCCTTTGGTCTATCATAAATTCCGGCCCGTTCAGCGACGGAACCTAACGGCTTGGTTCATGCGGATACAGCTTGTTGCCGCCGGCTTTTATTCCACGGAAACAATGAAGTAGTAAACAGGCTGGCCGCCGTTGACCAGAGTGATTTCTACATCCGAAGGGATTTTTGCTGCCAGCAGGCGCTTGGCCTCCCCGGCCTGTTCGTCCGTGATGCCCTCCCCGTAAATAAGGGTGATAAAGGAAGTGTGTTTGCTGGTAAAGGATTTCGCCACCTTTACACAGGCGGTCACCGGGTCCTTTTCAATATAGTCCAGCTTGCCGTTCTTCAGGCCTAAAATATCGCCGTAGCGAATGGTGTGGCCGCCGAATTCAGAATCTCTGGCAGCAAAGGTTACAAGGCCTGTGTCGGCGTTTCCGGCAGCCTCCAGCATGACCTCCAGGTTTGTTTCCGCGTCGGTGTCGGGGTCAAAGGCCAGCATAGCGGAAAGGCCTTGGGGAATGGTCTTGGTGGGAACAACAATGACTTCCCGGTCCGTAACCAGGGGCACGGTTTGTTCCGCAGCCATGATGATGTTCTTGTTGTTGGGAAGAATGAAAACCTTTTTGGCGGGAGTGGCCAGCACGGCCTCCAGCATGTCTTCGGTACTGGGGTTCATGGTCTGCCCGCCGCTTACCACGGTGGAGCAGCCCAGGTCCAAAAACAGGTTCTTCAACCCATCGCCGGCAGCTACCGAAATAAAGCCCATTTCCTCTGTGGGCGCCTGGGGAGCCAACTTTTTGACTTCCGCTTTTTCTGCTGCCGCCTTTACAGCTTCGTTGGCTTCCGCAGCCTTCCGGTGCTGTTCCTTCATGTTTTCCACCTTTACCGTAAGCAGCTGGCCGTACTGTAAAGCAGCTTGCAGGGCGTCGCCGGGGTTTTCTGTGTGGACGTGAGTTTTGATGATCTCCTCGTCATCCACCACCACCACACAATCGCCAATGGTTTCTAAGAACAAGCGGAGCTCCAAGGGATCTTTATCAATTTCGGGATCCCGGCCCACAATGAATTCCGTACAATAGGTGAATGTGATCTCGCTGTCGAATTCCGCAGCTACGTTTCGGAAGAATTCTGCGGTCTCTTGGGCCTTTTCCTCTTCACTCAGGCCGGATTCCATAATCAGCCCACTGCGAAACACGCTGAGCATGCCTTCAAAAATCAGGCAAAGACCTTGGCCGCCGGCGTCCACTACCCCGGCCTTTTTCAGCACGGGAAGGAGCTCCGGAGTTTCTTCCAGGGCCTCCGCGGCTCCCATACAAACGGCATCCCAAATTTGGACAGGGTCGCTGTCCAGCTCCAGGGCATTTCTGCCGTGTTCGGCCGCCACCCGGGCCACCGTGAGTATGGTACCCTCTGTGGGCTTCATCACAGCCTTATAGGCCTCGCTGACGCCAAGGTCTAAGGCGTCTACCATATCCTGAGGACCAATTTCTTCCTTCCCTTCCAAGCCCTTGGCAAAGCCGCGGAACAAAAGGGAAAGGATGACACCGGAATTTCCTCTTGCACCCCGGAGCATGGAAGAAGCGGCCTTTTTTGCCACTTCCCAGGCAGGAGTATCGTCTTCCATTCCCTTCAGGGCTTCAGTGGCCGCGTCGATGGTCATGAACATATTGGTGCCCGTATCGCCATCCGGCACAGGGAAAATATTCAGTTCGTTCACTTGCTTTTTATATTTGGAAATATTGTTGGCCCCTGAGATCATGGCGTTTTTCAGCTGGCTGCCCAAAATCACGGTAAACACATCCTTAAAGATAGATTGTGGTAAATACAAGCTTTTTGTTATTCTATCACAAATGGGAGAAAAATACAATCGCTGGAAAATTTTCTGAAGGATTTTTCTGGAAAGGGCCTTCTACAAAGAAGCCCGAGGCCCCAAAACAGTTTTTCGCCTTCAGCGCAGGGAAAGCCGTTCTGCACCAGTACACAAGCCGGTTTTTTCCTCGGCACTGAACAGGACGCAATCCATTTTGGAAGGGCCCGGCGCGTTTTCGAAGCGCACCGGCAATTTGCTTCGAAGTTTTTGAATAATGATCTCTGGCTTTACTCCCAGCACCGATTCCACCGGGCCGGTCATGCCCACATCTGTCATGTACCCTGTGCCCCGAGGCAGGATGCATTCGTCGGCCGTTTGCACATGGGTGTGGGTGCCAAAGAGGGCGGTGGCCTTGCCGTCGGCCCAATAGCCCAGGGCCCTCTTTTCGCCGGTGGCCTCTGCGTGAAAATCCACCACGCAAAGCTTCGGGAGCCCCGGGGTTTTCAAAAGCTCCTCCAAGGTTTCGAAGGGACAGCGGAGGTTTTCCAAATACACCGTGCCCAACAGGTTGATCACCGCTACCTGTACCCGGCCCAAGTCCACCACTCGTAGCCCCTGGCCCGGCGTTCCGGCAGGGTAGTTGGCAGGCCGTACCAGGGCTTCGCAGCTGTCTAAAAAGCTGTAGACCTCTCTGCGGCGGAAGGTGTGGTTTCCGGCGGTAATCACGTCTACACCGCTATCCAATAAGTATTGGGCGGAGGCGGGAGTGATGCCGTTGCCGTCGGCAGAGTTTTCCCCGTTGGCTATTACCAAATCAACGGCTTTCCACTTTTTTAGGGCGGGAAGGCGTGCCCGAAGGAATTCACAGCCTACGCTGCCCACTACGTCGCCAATACAAAGAATATTTACCATATAACTCTTTTACAACCCATCCTTTCCGTTCGTTTCTAAATTCCCGCCGCCCTTGGGCAAAGGAGGCCCGCCAAAGAGGGAGATCTGGCGTTCTATTTCGCCGTCCCAGCTTTCCGCCCAGGGCAATTGAGAGATCTTGGGATAGACCTCTCGCAAAAAGATAATTACCTGTTGGTCCAGCAACCCGTCGTAAGGGAACCCCAGCTCTTTTGCCGCCGCCTGAGTTGCCTCTTGAAAAAGGCCGCAGGCGCGGAAGAGCGCTTCTTCTACTTCCCGGCGAAGGCAGGGGGAGTAGGTGGAAAGATAGCGTTCCCACCAGCCTGGGGGGAGGTACTTCTCCAGCTCATCGCCGTATTTTCCGGCGGAAATTTGAAACCCGTGTTCTGCTCCCGCAAGCCAGCCCAGCATGAGCCGCAGCATGGCCCGCGTACAGGTTTCCAAATGATTTTGGGCGTAGGAGAGCTGGCCGCGCAAAAGAGCCTTGCTTACATAAGGAGCAGTCCACCAAAATTCCGTACGGCATTCTTCAAAGATGCGGCGGCTGGGCTGTTTTACCCAGTGGGTACTGTCTTGAGGAGGCAAAAGCGGCGGAAGGGCTTTATCTTTGTCCAAGAGCACAATGCTCAGACGATCGTCGAAGCAATACCCTTCATAGTCTTCCAGCCGGGCCACTGTCAGGTCAATCCTGTTCCCGTCCGAAAACTGCATGAGATAAACAGCGCAGTCCGGCAGGTGGTCCCCGTAAAGCTCGCTTTCATCCGTGCGTTCCATTACCAATATTTCCCCAAACCGGGAAGAGATATCCCCTTCCTTGTAGGGGGCCACATCGGTGACCAGATATACGATGTCAAAATCCCGCAAAGGGTCTAAAGCTGCGTTCGGGTTTGCCCGGGAGCCGTTTAGGATCACTGCCCGCACCAAGGGATCCTGGCGAGCAGTAGCCAGAATGAGCCGGTACATTTCTTCTTCTCCGCGCATGGGAACCCTCCTTTGAAAAAATGGGACGCGCCAAATAGGTTGCGTCCCATTTTGGGAAAACGGCCGTTTACTTCGCGTAATCCACCGCTCTGCTCTCCCGGATCATATTCACCTTAATCTGGCCGGGATAATCCAAGTCGGCTTCGATCTTCCTGCAGATATCCCGGGCCAACAGTGTCATTTTCTCATCTGTAACCTGCTCGGGCCGCACCATAATGCGGATCTCCCGACCAGCCTGAATGGCATAACAGCTTTCCACTCCATCGAAGGAAGAAGCTACTTCTTCAAGCTTTTCCAAACGCTTAATATAATTCTCCAAATTTTCACGGCGTGCGCCGGGCCTGGCAGCAGAAATGGCGTCGGCCGCCTGTACCAGACAAGCGATGACCGTTTTGGCTTCCACGTCTCCGTGGTGAGCGGCAATGGCATGGACCACCGCTTCACTTTCTTTATATTTCCTGGCCATATCCACACCGATCTCCACATGAGAGCCTTCCATTTCGTGGTCTAAAGCCTTTCCTATATCGTGCAAAAGGCCGGCCCGTTTGGCAACACTGGGATCAAGGCCCAGCTCAGAGGCCATCATACCGGCAAGGAAGGCAACCTCCAAGGAGTGGTTCAAAACATTTTGCCCGTAGCTGGTGCGGTAGCGCAAACGGCCCAAAAGCTTTACCAGCTCATGATGCACTCCGTTTACCCCCACTTCCAGCACGGCATGCTCACCTTCGGATTTAATGGTGGCCTCTACTTCCCGGCGGGCCTTTTCCACCGTTTCCTCAATGCGAGTGGGGTGGATGCGCCCATCGGAAATCAGCCGTTCCAGGGCAATACGGGCCACCTCCCGGCGAACGGGCTCAAAGCTGGAAAGGGTAATGGCCTCCGGGGTATCGTCAATAATCAAGTCTACGCCGGTAAGGGTTTCAATAGCGCGGATATTCCGGCCCTCCCTGCCGATGATCCGGCCCTTCATTTCGTCGTTGGGAAGAGGCACCACGCTGATGGCGGCCTCGGAAACATGGTCGGCGGCACAACGCTGAATGGCCAAGGAAATGATCTCCCTGGCAGTCTTTTCACAGTCTTCTTTGGTCTGCTGCTCATATTCCATGACCTTCACGGCCTTTTCGTGGGTGAGTTCGCTTTCCAAATTCTGAAGCAGGTATTCCTTAGCTTGTTCGGCGGAGAAGGAAGAAATTTTTTCCAGCATGTCAAACTGGCTCTTTTTTACAGTTTCCGCTTCCCGCAGCCGTTCTTCGGCCTTCTTATTCTTGTTGTCGGCCTGCTCCTCTTTCCGCTCCGCACTTTCCAACTTTTTTTCCAAGCTTTCTTCCTTTTGCAGGATTCTCCGTTCCTGATGCTGGATTTCTTTTCTGCGGTTGGTGAGTTCCTTTTCCGACTCGTTCCTCATGCGGTGAATTTCGTCCTTACCTTCCAGGACAATCTCTTTTTTCTTGGCTTCCGCCGTTTTTATGGCGTCACTTACAATTCGTTTTGCCTCTTGCTCCGCAGAGCCAATGGCGGCTTCTGCCTGGTTTTTCCGATGGACAACCCCCATGAAAAACGCCAGTACACCCGCCGCGGCAGCTGCCACGATGGCAATGACAATACATAGCCATACAGCAATTTCGCCCAATTGGGCACCTCCTTTTTTGTTTCTGAAGTTAAAATAAAATTCAGAGATAAAGTTTCAGTTGCAGGGAGCATAACGTTTCCCCGAAAAATGCGGCGCTTTTCCCTCAGGCTTCTTTTGTATTGATCTTTTTATGGAATACATCTATACGAAATGTAGAATAAAAAAATAAACAAGAAAAAATGTAGAAAAAAGCACCAAGTGCATTCTTAAATATAATTGTATCTCTTGTTATGGACCCTTGTCAAGGAAATTGTAATATTTTATTCAAAGCACCCTCACGAAAGGTTCACACAGTTTTCAGAATTTTCCCACCCCTCCAAGCTGCGAAAAGGTACTGGGATTGCTGTATGGGCCAGGTGTATATTTCCAATGGATTATCTTCCCTCAAGGGGTTAATTCTGGAGCGCCGCGGGAACCTCTGGGAAAAGAGAAAGGGCCTGCCGTCTGCTCTTCCCAGACAGCAAGCCCTTTCGGCTGTTTGAATAATTTACATGCTGGCCGCTCCGAAGCAGGGCCTTCCTGCTTCGAAAGAAAGGTACCGTGCGCTTCCGTTTACTGTTTATCCCGGTACAAGAATGTCACGATCTGCCCTCTGGTGCAGGACTGGTTGGGCGAGAAGGTAGTGGAGCTTGTGCCGCTGGTAATGTTTTTTCCCACAGCCCACTTCACGGCATCGGTGTAAAACTGCCCGCTCTTTACATCGGCAAAGCTTTTGCCTGTGCCTGCGGGCCTGCCGTTTGCCCGCCACAGGAAGGTGACGGCCTGGCCCCGGTTGCAAGGGGTTTTAGGTGAAAAATGGGTGGCGTCCGTACCGGAGGTGATGTTATTCTCAACGGCCCACAGCACGGCCTTATAATAGTAGTCGCCACTCTTTACGTCCACAAAGGGGTTGAGGGTGGAGGTGGGATTGGGTGAGCCGTTTGCCCGCCATAGGAAGGTGACGATCTGCCCCCGGTCGCAGGGGTTGCCGGGGGAGAAGGTGGTGACGGTGGTGCCGCTGGTTACGCCTTTTTCCACGGCCCACTGTACGGCATCATAAAAGAAGTCGCCCTTTTTAATATCTGTAAACTTAGGCGTAACGGGAATGTCGGGAATGTCTGGCTTGTCAGGCTGGCTGGGCACATCCTGCCCAGGCACCCAGGTGTCCTCGGGCTGGCTGCCGATAAGCTGCCAGTCCAGGCTGTTTTCAATAGCATACGCCTTCACGCCTGTATCTTCGTTGGAGTAGAGCACGGTTACGCCCTTGTTATCTATTTCACTGCGCTCCATGGAAATTTTCGTCCCTGCGGGCGTTGCGAAGGTGACACAAGTAAGAGACTTGTTGTTGCGGTGTACCCCTATGCCAAGTCTAACCACTCCGGCTGGGTAGTCTATGCGCTGGAGCGACGTGCAACCTGCAAAAGCTCGGTCTGTTACCTCCGTCAGTTCGTTGGGAAGCTTAATGCGCTGTAGGGAAGTGCAGTCTACAAAACAGGCTAAAGGCAGAATTGTGCCGCCGCCTATCATGTTCACGGTTTTCAGGGGTTTGTTGTCGGCAAATGCTTCCGAGCCCAGAGATGTAACAGAAGCGGGAATCGTAAGAGTTTCTATGGCGGCTCTCACAAAGGCATCTGCCCCAATCGTTTCCACTCCCTCTTCTATAACCAGATTTTTTATGCGGCTACAAAAGTAAAAAGCCTGGTAGGGAATCTCTTTTAGGCTCCCTGGAATGTGTACGCTGGTCAGGGCAGTGCACTCCCTGAAAGCATAGTCACCCATATGGACAAGAGTATCCGGGAAGTTGACAGAAGTGAGCGCAAAGCATTTTTCAAAGGCTTCTTCGCCGATGTGGGTGAGGTTCCCAGGCAGGCTACACTCCTTGAGTTTTTCACAGCCCTCAAAACTGCTTTCTTTTATCGCCGTAACCGTATCCGGTAAAACAGCCGATTCCAGCGAAGAAAGATAAGCAAAAGAATATACTCCAATGCTGGTTACCCCAGGTTCCACCACAACGCTCTTAATATCGTCCCTATGGTCATACCATGTTGAACGGTTTGTTGGGCTGTCTGCCATGGGCCCCGTGCCGGAGATGCGCAGTTCTCCTGTGCCTGTATCCAGCGTATAACGCAGGTCATCGCCACACCAGCCCTGGTAGGTCTCTGCGCTGGCCGCAAGCGGCAGGCATCCCACCAGCAAACAAACCGCCAGCAGGACAGATAAAACTTTTTTCATTCTAGCTCCTCCTTTGATTTTGGACGCAAAAAACGCACCCCGCCCAAAGGCAGAGTGCGCCGCTTTTGCAAATTTAGGTATAACGAACCGGCACAGCTAAAATTAGCTATGCTTGCTTGCTTGCTTGCTTGCTTGCTTGCTTGCTTGCTTGCTTGCTTGCTTGCTTGAACTATACGGCACAGCATGCGGCTTGTCAACCCTTTTTTCCAATTTTTTTCATTATATCCCATATGGGCAGTGATTGCAAGGTAATTTGGGAGAAAAGGCGGGCAGCAGTTATAGGTTTGTCAATGAAGTGTTACAAAAGAGAGAAAGAATCTAACTCACAAAAGGCAGAGTGCGCCGCTTTTCTTGCCCCGCCAACTCTTCCGGAGCGGTTGCGAAAAAAATCCCCGCTTTTTGGTTGACAAAGGCCTCTTCCCGTGATATTATGACAATAATTCATCAACTGAAATGCGTAGATAAGGAAGTTTCCCCTTAAAAAAGCTTCGCGAAAGAGAGCCTGGGTCACCGGCTGAAAGCCCGGGCAGGGAAGAAAAGGGGAAATACCGCCTTGGAGCAGCCGCCGAACACGGGAGTTTCCCGGCTAAGGCGTGCCGGTGGGCGCCGTTACAGGCCAAATGAGGAAGTGCTTTTGCGCTTTGAATCCGGGTGGAACCGCGGGCTGTCAAAAAAATTTGAGCTTTTGACGCCTGCCCCAGAATTTTGCTGGGGCAGGCGTTTTTTGTTTGCTTCCGGCGGAAAGGAAGGTTACTTATTATGGTGAAGATCAATCTGAAAGGCCAGGAAAAGGAATTCCCAAAGGGCATTACGGCCGCTGAGGTGGCAAAGTCTATTGGCATGGGACTTTATAAGTCCGCCTGTGCCGCCCGTATCGATGGGGAAATCTGTGACCTGCGCACCCCTGTGGAAAAAGACTGCAAGCTGGAAATTGTCACCTTTGAGGAAGAGGCGGGCAAACGGGCCTACTGGCACACCACCTCCCACATTATGGCCCAGGCTGTGTGCAGGCTGTACCCCAACACGAAGTTTGCCATTGGTCCCGCCGTGGACAGCGGGTTTTATTACGATTTCGACATGGAAGTCCCTCTCACCTTGGAAGACCTGCCCAAGATAGAGGAAGAGATGAAAAAAATCATCAAGGAAGATATCCCTCTGGAGCGCTTCCAGCTGGCCCCCGCCCAGGCCAAAGAGAAAATGGCCGGCCAGGTCTATAAGCAGGAACTTATTGAGGAGCATGCCGGGAACGGGGAAAATATCAGCTTCTATTCTCAGGGCGATTTTACCGACCTGTGCGCCGGCCCTCACCTGATGAGCACCGGCATGGTGAAGGCCGTGAAGCTTACGGCCATAACCGGCGCCTATTGGCGGGGCGATTCCACCAAGAAGATGCTCACTCGCGTCTATGGTATTTCCTTCCCAAAGCAGTCCCTTTTAGAGGAGCACCTCACCAGAATGGAAGAGGCGAAAAAACGGGACCACAACAAGCTGGGCCGGGAATTGGAGCTGTTTACCACCAGCGAAGTCATTGGCCAGGGCCTGCCTATTTTGCTGCCTAAGGGAGCCCGGATTATCCAGCTGCTGCAGCGCTTTGTAGAGGACGAGGAGCAGCGGCGCGGCTGGCTGCTGACAAAGACGCCCTTCATGGCCAAAAGCGACCTTTATAAGCTTTCCGGCCACTGGGATCACTACAAGGACGGCATGTTCGTTTTGGGGGACGAAGAAAAAGATAAGGAAGTGTTTGCCCTGCGTCCCATGACCTGTCCCTTCCAGTACCAGGCCTATTTGAACCGCAAGCGCTCCTACCGGGACCTGCCTTTGCGGTATGATGAAACCTCTACCCTGTTCCGCAACGAAGCCAGCGGCGAAATGCACGGGCTCATTCGGGTGCGGCAGTTCACCATTTCCGAAGGCCACCTGATGTGTACCCCCGACCAGCTGGAGGATGAGTTCAAAAACTGTTTGGAGCTTACCACCTTCATGCTGAAGACCTTGGGGCTTTACGAGGATGTTTCCTACCGGTTTTCCCAGTGGGATCCCAACGACCGGGAAAAATACATCGGTACCCCGGAGCAGTGGGACGAGGCCCAAGGCGTCATGAAGAAAATTTTGGACCACCTGGAAATCCCCTATGTGGTGGGCGTGGGCGAGGCCGCTTTCTACGGGCCCAAGCTGGACATTCAAATTAAAAACGTGTTCGGCAAGGAAGATACCCTCATCACCATACAGATCGACCAAATGCTGGCGGAAAAATTCGGCATGGAATATACCGATAAAGACGGTTCTCAGAAGCACCCCTATATTATTCACCGCACTTCTATCGGCTGCTATGAGCGCACGTTGGCCCTGCTCATCGAAAAGTATGCCGGAGCTTTCCCGCTGTGGCTGGCGCCGGTACAAGTAAAGCTGCTGCCCATTGCTGACCGGCACCTGGATTACTTGTACGAAATCAAAAAGCAGCTGGAGCAAAAGGGGATACGGGCCGAGGTAGACACCCGCAGTGAAAAGGTGGGCTATAAAATTCGGGAAGCCCAGTTGGAAAAGGTTCCTTATATGATCGTGGCCGGCGACAAGGATATTGAAAACAACACCATTTCCCTGCGTCACCGTTCCGAAGGTGATTTGGGCTCCATGAGCCTGGAGACTTTCCTGGAAAAGGCCATGGCGGAAATCGAAAGCAAAGAGATCAAATAAGAGCTCGAAATAGGTAAAAATTCGGTTTTTCCGAGATTTAAGAAAGCGCGGGGCTCGCCTGAAGGAGGCGGTTTCCGCGCTTTTCTTGGCTTTTTTGCGTCCTTTGCAGGCGCCTTTTTCCTTTTCCGTCAGGAATATTCCTGTATTACGGTTTCCGCTGCCTGGCGCTTGGTGATGCAAAGGTCCATCGCCTGTTTCTCCAAATGGCGGTGGGCCTGAGCCTCGTCTAAACCCAAGTGTTGAATTAACAGCCACTTCGCCCGGTTGACCAGGCGAATTTCCGCCATTTTTTCCTCCATGGAAAGGCTTTTTTTTTCCAGTCTCCGCAGCCTTTCCCGGGCGCTTGCCATCCAATGCAGGGCCCGCTCCAGAGACGGGCGGGAGAGGGGCCTGGGCAGCAGGAAAACGCCGCTCTCCCGCATTTTGTAATAAACCTCCTCGTAAAATTCGGCGCGTACCAGCACCAGCACCGCCGAAGAGCTGGAAGCGGAAACCCCGGCAGCAAAGCGCAGGCCTTGGTCGTCCGGCAGGGGGGAATGGACCAGCACGAAATCGAAGGTTCGCTGTGCCAGTGCCTGCTTTGCGGCGCTGACGCTGGATACGATGAGGACTGGGGAATAAAGAGAGGCAGGCAACAAAGGTTCCAAGGCCCCGTTAAAACGGGACGCCGCCGAAACCAACAGAACACTATATACCCTTTCTTGCAGGCTCATGGAAGGATGGCTCCTCTTCTTTTAGCATGTGGGCAAGTAAGCCTCTAAAATTGCGGAAGGCACATGGGCGCGAATAAAATCGCTTTGCAGCGAGATCTCCCTGGCTTCGGCCAAGCTTTGGGGAAGCTTCCGGAATTTGGAAAGCAGGGAAGCGTCTGCCGAAAAAAAATTGAAATTGGCTACCATGGGCAGCTCCAGCCGTTTTTCTATGCCTTCCAGCCCTGCGTAGATTAAAAGGGCAAAGGCCAGGTAGGGGTTGGCGGCGGAATCCGGCGAACGGAGCTCGGCCCGGCGGTACTTCCCGGAAGCGGCGGGAATGCGCACCAGCTGAGAACGATTTTCGCTGGACCAAGCCACATATCCCGGCGCTTTATAACTGCCAAAGCGCTTGTAGGAGGCATCTGTGGGGTTCAAAAATGCTGTCATGTCCAAAATTTTATCCATGACGCCGGCTACCATATAGGGCAGCATATCGCTGCCGTCCTCCGACCGGACAGAAAGGTTGATATGCAGCCCGTTTCCCGGCTGGTCCGCCAGGGGCTTAGGACCAAAATCGGCAAAGAGGCCGTTACGGTAGGCGGAGGTTTTCACCACAGTTTGGAAGGTCATGGCGTTGTCGGCGGCTGTCACCGGACCTGCGTAGCGGAAGTCGATCTCGTTTTGTCCCGGGCCTTCCTCGTGGTGGGAGCTTTCCGGATAAATGCCCATCTGCTCCAAAGTAAGGCAAATCTCCCGCCGGATGTTCTCGCCTCGGTCTTCCGGGGCGATATCCATATACCCGGCCTGGTCGTAGGGCGTCTTGGTGGGGTTGCCGGATTCATCCAGGCGAAAAAGGTAAAATTCCTGCTCCGCGCCAAAGGAAAAGTGGATTCCGGCCTGCCTGGCCTGGGTCTCCGCCCGAAGCAGCAGACTCCGGGTGTCGGCCGCAAAGGCTCGGCCGTCGGGCCAGGTTACGGCGCAGAACATGCGTACCACCCGGCCGTGTTCAGGACGCCAGGGCAGCACTGCCAGGGTGGAAGGGTCGGGCCGCAGGACCAGGTCGGAATAGGTCTCATCCCCAAACCCGGCAATGGCCGAAGCGTCTATGCCAATGCCGGCCTCAAAAGCTCGAGGCAGCTCTTCCGGCATGATAGCGATGTTTTTCTGCCTGCCGAACACATCGCAAAAAGCCAGGCGAATAAATTTTACATCTTCTTCCCGTACATATTGCAGGACTTCTTCATTGGTATAGTTCACGCTGTCACCAGCCTTCCTCAATTTGCCACATACATTTGCCGGTAAGGGTTTTTGCTGTCTGGAGTTACCAGGGTGAAGGGGGAATCCATCACGGCCTTGGTGTCATAACCGAACAGCTCGCAATATTCCGAAACATAGGGCTCAATTTCTTTCAGAGCTTCCGCGTCCGCTAACCTGGCGCTGACCTGCCGGGGAAAGAGCACGTCTTGGCACTCGCCTCGCAGGAACATTTTTCCGCCATGCATGCCTGTGCAGGGAAAGCTTCCCACCACAGGTTTTCCGCAGGCTTCGAGGCCCAAAACTAAAATGATGCCTCCAGCCTGATATTCCCCCAGAAAGCTGCCGGCTACGCCGCCAATGACCATGACAGGCGATTTTTCCCGGTAGGCCTTCATGTGAATACCGGCCCGGTAACCGGCATTGCCTTTCACCAGGATCTTCCCGCCGCGCATGGCATATCCGGCAGCGTCGCCAATACTGCCGTGAACCACAATTTGCCCGCTGTTCATGGTGTCTCCCACGGCGTCCTGGGCGTTGCCGCGTACCGTGATGGAGGCACCGTTCAAATAAGCGCCCAGGGCATTGCCGGGAACGCCTTCTATAATAATGGCCTTTTGGGACATTCCGGCAGCAATAAAGCGCTGGCCCCGACAGCCGAAAATGGCGCAGAGCTCTCCGCTCCGGCGCAATTCTTCGTTCAGGCTCCTGTAGCCGAGCCCTTCGGCATTTATGGAAAACATAGCGGTCACCACAATCCTTTCCTGTAAAACTTTTGGGGTAGAGAGCTGGCTTTTCAAAGCTCATTCACCGGCGTGGGAAACGCCCAGGATCTGCAATTCTTTTTCTGTTAAGCCAATACCCCGCAGCATCAGCCGGTTTCCCCGCAAGGCCTCTATGGAGTTGATGCCCATGCCGCCCATGAGCTCCATGATCTCATGACGCCAGGCTGTCATCAGGTTCACAAGGCGCTGGCTGCCTGCGATAGGGTCCAGCCGTTTTACCAACGTTGGGTCTTGGGTGGCGATCCCCCAGCTGCACCTTCCGCTCTGACAGGTGCGGCACAGGTGGCAGCCCAGAGCCAGCAGGGCCGCAGTGGCTATGTAGCAGGCGTCCGCCCCCAGGGCCACGGCCTTCACCACATCTGCCGCGCTCCGAACGCTGCCCCCGGCCACCAGGGAAACCCGGTCACGAATCCCCTCATCCCGCAGTCGCTGGTCTACGGCAGCCAAGGCCAGTTCCAGGGGAATACCCACGTTGTCACGGATGCGGGTAGGCGCTGCCCCGGTGCCGCCCCGGAAACCGTCAATGGCAATGATATCGGCGCCGCTGCGGGCAATGCCGCTGGCGATGGCCGCAATGTTGTGTACCGCCGCCACCTTCACAAGCACCGGCTTTTGGTATTCGGTGGCTTCTTTCAAAGAAAATACCAGCTGGCGCAGGTCCTCGATGGAGTAGATGTCGTGGTGGGGGGCAGGGGAAATGGCGTCGGAGCCTTCGGGGATCATTCGGGTGCGGGAAACATCCCCCACGATCTTCTTGCCAGGCAGGTGCCCGCCAATGCCCGGCTTCGCCCCTTGGCCCATTTTGATCTCAATGGCGGCCCCGGCGCTGAGGTATTCCTCATGGACGCCGAAGCGGCCGGAGGCCACCTGTACAATGGTGTTGGGCCCGTAACAGTAAAGGTTTTCGTGGAGCCCGCCCTCACCGGTGTTATAAAGGGTCCCCAGCTCGGTAGCGGCTCTGGCCAGGGCCTCATGGGCGTTATAGCTAATGGAACCATAGCTCATGGCCGAAAACATCACCGGCATGGAAAGCTCTATTTGGGGCGGCAGGTCACACAGCAGCCTTCCCTCTTTGTCCCGCTGTATTTTTCCGGGCTTCTGCCCCAAAAACACCTTGGTTTCCATGGGCTCTCGCAAGGGGTCGATGGGCGGGTTCGTCACCTGGGAAGCGTTGATGAGAAGCCTGTCCCAATAGACCGGCAGGGGGTTGGGATTCCCCATGGAGGAGAGCAGCACGCCGCCGCTGGCCGCCTGCTTGTAAATTTCCTGAATGGTGCTCCGCTGCCAATTGGCGTTTTCCCGCGGAGCGCAATCGCTCTTTACAATTTTCAAGGCCCGAGTGGGGCAAAAGGCCACACAGCGCTGGCAGTTGACACATTTGCTTTCTTCGCTGGCCAAGCGGCCGCTTTTGGCGTCAAAGTGGTGAACACCGTTGGGACATTGCCCTTCGCAAATACGACAGGCCGTACAGCGGCCCTCGTTGCGAACCACTTCGAATTCCGGGTAAATAAACGCTACTCCCATTAGAATGTGCCCTCCTTTACCTTGACAATCACCGGCTCGCCGCCGCCCGGGGCAAAAATGTTTTCCGCCTGAGGCTCCATGGCTCGAATGGCGGCTTCTTCACTGGCGATGAACACCTTGGCGCCCTTTTCGCCCACCACCATAGAACGCAGCTTCAAGCGGTCATTCAAAGCCATCAGCCCGCCGGTAAACCCGAATACAATGGAGAAGGGCCCCGTTACCAGCAGGCTTGGGAACAGGGTGCGCAAATACCGAAGCCGCTGCCGGTCTTCTCTATTGGGCATCCTTTCGATGTCGGACCAAAAAGGTGCCGCGATCACGCTGGCCGCTTCTTCCAGGGTGAGCCCCTGGACGCGAATCAGGTAATCCATCAAGTAGGTGATCACTTCTGTGTCGGTTTGTAAATTGCACTGGTACCCGAACATCTCTATAAAGCGGCGGTTGGCATCGTAGGAAGAAATTTCGCCGTTGTGGACTATGGAATAATCCAAAAGGGTAAAGGGATGGGCGCCGCCCCACCAGCCGGGAGTGTTAGTGGGATAACGGCCGTGGGCCGTCCAAGAATAGCCCTCGTATTCTTCCAGCTTGTAAAAGGCGCCTACATCCTCGGGGAATCCTACGGCCTTGAAGGCTCCCATGTTTTTACCGCTGGAAAACACATAAGCGCCGGGCATTTCCGCGTTGAGCTTCATGACGGTGCGGGCCACAAATTCTTTTTCATCCAGCTGCAGGGAACGGAGCACCGAGCCTAGAGGGGCAACAAAATACCGCCAAATAATGGGCTCGTCGGTAATGGCCGGAAGCTTCCGAGTAGGGAGCAGCTCGGATTTTACAATCTCGAACCGTTCCTTTAAAAAAGCTTCGCAGTCCTTGCGGGCGGCACGGTTGTTAAAAAAGAAGTGCAGGGCATAAAAATCCCGGTATTCCGGGTAAATACCGTAACCGGCAAAGCCGCCGCCCAGGCCGTTGGAACGGTCGTGCATGGGGTACATGGCGCGTATGATTCCCTCGCCGGACATTCGCTTCCCATCCCGGGAGATCACGGCGGCGATAGCGCAGCCGGAGGGAATACGGGTTTGGCCTTCCAGTACCATAGTTCTCACATTCCTTTCGCCAAATGGGCCCGGGTTTGCCCGGCTGTCCCTCTGGAACGTGAAAAGGCGTTCTTCCTTGGGAAAGGCGCCCCGAAACTGTAGGGGATACCTGCCCGAAGAATGAACGCCTTTGCCCATTTTCTGCAACTAATATACCAGAGTTCTTGCATTTTGTCAAGATAAAAATACAGAACAAAAAGGAATTTGCAGGAACATAAAAATAAAATTGCAAAACCGGGTTGACAAAAGAAAATTCAGGGTGTAAAATACAGGGCAGAAAGGCAAAGGCGTCTTCCTTGGGAAAGGCGCCTTTGTCTCTTTTATTTTGTCCTATTCTTGATAAAGAAAGGAATGGTAGGAGTGAAAATCGTACCGGAATATTTTGGTTGCCTGGTCTTTGACGACAGAGTGATGAAGGCGAAGCTCAGCGCCGCAGTCTACCAATCTTTAAAGCGCACCATCGATAGAGGCGCCAGGCCGGAGCCTGGCGTGGCCGATGCTGTGGCTAACGCCATGCGGGATTGGGCTGTGGCCCACGGGGCCACCCATTACACCCATTGGTTCCAGCCTTTGACAGGGATCACGGCGGAAAAGCACGACAGCTTTATTTCGCCCTCCCCAGACGGCGGCGTGATCATGGAATTTTCCGGCAAGGAGTTAATTAAAGGAGAGCCGGATGCCTCTTCCTTTCCCTCCGGGGGATTGCGGGCCACTTTTGAGGCCAGGGGTTATACCGCTTGGGACCCCACCTCTTACGCTTTTATCAAGGGGAAAACCCTTTGCATCCCCACCGCCTTTTGCTCCTACGGCGGGGAAGCGCTGGATAAAAAAACGCCTCTGCTGCGCTCCATGGAAGCGCTGAACAAACAGGCTTTGCGCATCTTGAAGCTCTTTGGCAACGAAAAGGTAAAGGCGGTGCGCTCTTCCGTAGGGCCGGAGCAGGAGTACTTTTTAATTGATAAGGCCCTTTATGACCGGCGCCGGGACTTGATTTATTGCGGCCGTACCTTGTTCGGCGCCAAGCCCCCTAAGGGCCAGCAGCTTGACGATCACTACTTCGGAGTTATCAAGCCCCAGGTGGCCGCTTACATGGAGGAACTGAACGAAGAGCTTTGGAAGCTGGGCATTCTGGCCAAGACAGAACATAACGAGGTGGCGCCGGCTCAGCATGAGTTGGCTCCCATTTACACCACCACCAATGTGGCCACCGACCACAACCAGCTCACCATGGAAATTATGCAGAAGGTGGCGGCCCGACATGGCCTGGTGTGCCTTTTGCATGAAAAGCCCTTTGACGGAGTGAACGGCAGCGGCAAGCACAACAACTGGTCCATTTCTACCGACAGTGGAGTAAACCTGCTTTCTCCCGGGGAGACCCCTTACGAAAATGCCCAGTTCCTGCTGTTCCTTTGCGCAGTGATCAAGGCGGTAGACGATTACCAGGATCTTCTGCGTATCGCCGTGGCTACTGCCGGGAACGACCACCGTCTAGGAGCCAATGAGGCCCCGCCTGCAGTGGTATCTATCTTTTTAGGGGAAGAGCTTCAGGCTGTGCTGGACGCCATTGAAACCGATATGCCTTACGAAGGGGCGGAAAAAACACAGCTGAAACTGGGAGTGAATGTGCTGCCCCGGTTCAATAGAGATACTACCGACCGCAACCGTACATCTCCCTTTGCCTTTACGGGGAATAAATTTGAGTTCCGTATGCTGGGCTCTTCCAACAGCATTGCCTGTGCCAATATCATGCTCAACAGCGCAGTGGCGGAAAGCCTGCGCGTCTACGCCGACAGGCTGGAGCAGGCGGAAGATTTCCCGGCGGCTCTACACAAGATGATCCGCAAGACCATTCAGGATCACAAACGGATCCTCTTTAACGGGAACGGCTATGACAACGCCTGGATCAAAGAGGCCACAGAAGTCCGGGGGCTTTCCAATTATCCCACTACGCCCGATTGCATGCCCCATTTACTGGACGAAAAAAACGTGAAAATGCTTACCGGCTTGGGGGTCTATAAAGAAGCAGAGCTGCGCTCCCGGCGGGATATTATGCTGGAAAACTACTGTAAAGCTGTCACCATAGAGGCCGCCACCATGGCGGATATGGCCAAAACGGAAATTGCCCCGGCTATCGAGGCCTACAGCCTGGACATCGCCAAAACGGCGGCAGCGCAAAAGGCCCTGGACCCTTCCGCACCCTGCGCCTACGAAAGGGACCTGGTGGAAAAGCTCTCCGGCTATGTGGCAGAAATTTCTCAAAGACTGCAGGAACTGGAACAGGTTTTGGAAGAAACGCAGGCCATAGAAGATCCGGTAGCGTGTTCTGCGGCCATCCGCGATAAGGTGCTGGGAGCCATGAGCCGCCTGCGCCGAGTGTGCGACCTTGCGGAAGCCGATACCGCCAAGAAATATTGGCCTTTCCCCACCTATGGGGATCTGCTGTTTAGCGTGAGGTAACAAAATCCCACAAGGGAAAAGGAGGGTACTGCCATGATTACAGAAGAACTTGCCGCCTTTGTAGAAGGGGCTGTCACCAAAGAGGTGTTCGGCGTATGGTTCCTAATCGGCGCGGCGCTGGTATTTTTTATGCAGGCTGGCTTTGCCATGGTGGAAACCGGGTTTACCCGTGCCAAAAACGCGGGCAACATCATCATGAAAAACCTGATGGATTTTTGCATTGGCACCGTGGTGTTCGTGCTGCTGGGCTTTAGCCTTATGATGGCGGAAGATTATGCGTTTGGGTTTATTGGGGTTCCCAACTTAAATATATTCCAGGATTTTGGCGGGTTCATTCAAGGGAACGCTTCCAGCTTTGTGTTCAACCTGGTGTTCTGCGCCACAGCGGCCACCATTGTTTCCGGCTCTATGGCGGAACGCACCAAATTCCTTTCCTATTGCCTTTATTCCGCTGCCATTTCCCTGTTCGTTTACCCCATAGAGGCCGGTTGGGTGTGGAACTCCCAGGGGTGGCTTGCCCAAATGGGCTTTCACGATTTCGCCGGCTCTGCCGCCATTCATTCCGTGGGTGGCGTCACGGCGCTGATCGGAGCCATTTTGGTGGGCCCAAGACTCGGAAAGTATGGGAAAGACCAATCGGGCAAGGGAAAGAAGGTAAACGCTATCCCCGGCCACTCGATCACCTTGGGAGCCCTGGGCTGTTTTATCCTGTGGTTTGGATGGTATGGGTTTAACGGCGCGGCCGCTTGGGATGGCGCTTCTTTGGCCTCCATTTTTCTGACCACCACCATAGCTCCCGCAGTGGCGACCTGTACCACCATGATCTTCACCTGGGTGAAAAATGGGAAGCCCGATGTTTCTATGTGTCTGAACGCTTCCCTGGCAGGCCTGGTGGGCATCACCGCAGGCTGCGATGCCCTGGACGCTATGGGATCTACGGTAGTAGGCGTTGTCTCCGGCATTTTGGTAGTGATGGTAGTGGAGCTTTTAGACCTGAAGCTGCACATCGACGACCCGGTGGGCGCGGTGGCGGTACATATGGCCAACGGCGTCTGGGGTACGCTGGCCGTGGGCCTGTTGGCTACGCCCGCTGCCCCGGCCGGACTTCGGGGGCTGCTTTACACCGGCGATTTCCGCCAACTGGGAGTTCAGGCCTTGGGCATTGCGGCGATTCTGGTCTGGACAGCCCTCCTAATGACCCTGGTATTCCAGCTTATTAAAAGGACAGTGGGTCTGCGTGTGTCCCCCGAGGAAGAAATCCGGGGGCTGGACAGCACGGAGCACGGCCTTCCCAGCGCATATGCCGATTTCCTGCCCGCTGTGGAAAGCCTGGATTATGGCTTTGAAGGGGCTGTGACCGTGGCGGGCGAGACGCCCCCGGCCGAGGCGGTGCCCGTAAAGCGGGTGCCCGATTTCCGGGAGGAAGGCGCTCCTAAGTTTACAAAGGTGCAGATTGTCTGTAAAGAGTCCCGTCTCGAAGCCTTAAAAAGCGCCATGATGACCTTGGGAATCACCGGTATGACCGTTTCCCATGTGCTGGGATGCGGTGTGCAGAAGGGCAAGCCGGAATATTACCGGGGCGTGCCGGTAGAGGCCAACCTGCTGCCAAAGGTACAGGTGGATATGGTGGTGAGCAAGGTGCCTGTGCGCAGTGTAATAGAAACGGCCAAGCAGGTCTTGTATACCGGACATATCGGGGATGGAAAAATCTTCGTTTACGATGTAGAAAACGTGGTGAAGGTACGTACTGGGGAAGAAGGCTTCGACGCCCTTCAAGATGTAGAATAAAAAATTTCCCTGCCGCCCGGCAAAAGGCGGCAGGTCTCCCCTTTTTTATTGGGGAAACGGCGCCCCTCTGGAAGCGCCGGCACATTTTTCGGGAAAGGCATGGTGGAAAACATGTGTTCTATTATGGGCTATTGCGGTGCGCCGGATGGGCCGGAAACCTGGGAGGCTTTCCAGGCGGGATTTTCAAAAACCCTGTCCAGAGGGCCCGATGAAAGCAGGGTGGTAGATACCGGGAATGGAATTTTGGGCTTTCACCGCCTGGCAATTATGGGGCTTACCCCTTCTGGTATGCAGCCCTTTTCCCTGGAGGGCGATTTTTTGGTGTGCAACGGGGAAATTTACGGCTTCGAAAAATTCCGCAGGCAGCTCTCTCCAAAATACGCTTTTCAAAGCGATTCCGACTGCGAGGTCCTTCTGCCCCTGTACCGGGAATATGGCGTCGAGATGTTTGCCATGTTGGATGCGGAATTTGCCTGTATCCTTTACGACGGTCAAACCAGGGAATACATCGCTGCCCGGGACCCCATTGGAATACGTCCTCTTTACTATGGCTTTGACAAGCGGGGGGTAATCTGTTTTGCCAGCGAACCAAAAAACCTTGTGGGGCTTTGTGAAAGGGTAAGGCCCTTCCCTCCGGGGCATTATTATAAAGACGGGGAATTCGTCTGCTACCGGGACATGACAAAGAAAATCCCGGTGGAGGAAGAGAGCTTAGAGGAAATTTGCCGGAATATTCGGGAAAAGCTCATAAAAGGAATACAAAAACGGCTGGTGGCCGACGCCAAGGTGGGTTTTTTGCTCTCCGGCGGGCTGGATTCCTCTTTGGTGTGCGCCATCGCGGCCCGGGAAAGCGCGAAGCCCATCTGCACCTTTGCCATTGGCATGGAAGGGGATGCCATCGATTTGAAATACGCCCGGCAGGTTGCGGAGTTCCTTGGCAGTGAACACAGGGAAGTGATCATAACCAAAAAGGATGTAATCGCGGCCTTGGAGCCGGTGGTGGAGCTATTGGGCACCTACGATATCACCACCATCCGGGCCAGTATTGGCATGTATTTGGTATGTAAGGCCATTCACGAGACCACCGATCTTCGGGTTCTGCTCACCGGGGAAATTTCCGACGAGCTGTTCGGCTATAAATATACCGACTTTGCTCCCAGCGCCGAGGCCTTCCAGGAAGAATCGGAAAAGCGAGTGCGGGAGCTGCATGCTTACGATGTGCTGCGGGCAGACCGCTGCATCTCCGTAAATTCCCTGGAAGCCAGGGTACCCTTTGGGGACCTGGACTTTGTGGAATATGTGATGAGCCTGGACCCGAAGTGGAAGCTGAACACCTACGGCAAGGGGAAATACCTGCTGCGCCGGGCCTTTCAAAAGGGGGAGTATCTGCCGGAAGGAATCCTGTGGCGGGAAAAGGCGGCTTTTTCCGACGCAGTGGGCCATTCTCTGGTAGATGACCTGAAAGCATATGCCGAAACCTGCTACACGGAAGCGGAGTTGGAGCAGCGGCAAAAAAAATTCCCCTACGCCACCCCCTTCAGCAAGGAATCGCTGCTTTACCGGGAGCTTTTTGAAAAGTATTACCCCGGCCAGGGGAAAATGATCCCGGGATTTTGGATGCCCAACCGGGACTGGAAAGGCTGTAATGTAAGCGACCCCTCGGCTCGAGTGCTGGCAAACTACGGGACCAGCGGCCAATGAGCCCGGGACAAATCTTAACGCGGAAAGGAAACAGACAGGCACATGGAAAAAGAAAAATTATTGTATGAGGGAAAAGCGAAACGGGTGTATGAGACGGAAGATCCGGGATTGCTCATCGTTTCTTATAAAGACGACGCCACGGCTTTCAACGGGCTGAAAAAAGGGAGCATTTCCGGGAAGGGCGTGATCAATAACCACATGAGTAATTTGTTGATGAAACGGCTGGAAAAGAGGGGGATCCCCACCCATTTTGTAAAAGAGCTCAGCAGCCGGGACACGCTGGTGAAGCGGGTGAGCATTGTCCCCTTAGAGGTGATCGTGCGCAACCGAGCGGCCGGTTCCTTTTCCCAGCGTTATGGGGTGGAGGAGGGTTTTCTTTTCCAAAGCCCTACCCTGGAATTTTCCTATAAAAACGATGCTTTGGGCGATCCCCTTTTAAATACTTCCCACGCATTGGCCCTGGGGCTGGCTACAGGGGTGGAGCTGGAAACCATAAAGCGATATTCCCTGGCTGTCAACCAGGAGCTGAAGGCCATTTGGGAAAAATGCGGCATAACACTGGTGGATTTCAAGCTGGAATTTGGTCGGGATCCCCAGGGAAGCGTATTGCTGGCCGATGAGATAAGCCCCGACACCTGCCGCCTCTGGGATACTTCCACCGGTGAAAAGCTGGATAAAGATAGGTTCCGCCGGGACCTTGGAAAAGTAGAAGAGGCCTATGAAGAGGTCATGAAGCGGCTGGAAACGGAATATTCAGAATGAGGGAGGTTTTTTACAATGGCTAACTGCGCGATCGTGGGAATTAACTGGGGTGACGAGGGCAAGGGCAGAATGGTGGACCTGCTCACCGAAAATTTTGACGTGGTAGTCCGCTACCAGGGGGGAGGAAACGCCGGACACACGGTGATCAATGAATACGGGAAATTCGCTCTGCATTTGCTGCCCTCCGGAATTTTCCGTAAGGGCGTTGTAAACGTTTTAGGCAACGGCGTGGCCCTGGACCCGGAAAACCTGTGGCGGGAAATGAGGGAAGTGGCCAGGCAGGGGGTGGAACTTTCGCCGGAAACCTTGAAGCTCAGCGACCGGACTTCCCTTTTGTTGCCCTGGCACCGAGATTTAGACGAGCTGGAAGAAAAGCGCCTGGCCGAAAAGAAATATGGCTCCACCAAACAAGGGATTGCCCCTTTTTACTCCGACAAATACCAAAAAAAGACCATTTTGGCCGGGGAACTGCTATACCCCCAAGAGCTGAGGCAGCATTTGGCCGATATCATGGAATGGAAAAACTTGATCCTGACAAAGGTTTACGGGGCTCCTGCCTACACCATGGAGCAGCTGGAAAAATGGATGGAAACTTACTGCGAACCCTTGAAGTCCTACTTGTGCGACACCGGGGAGTTCTTGCGCGGTGCTCAGGAAGCGGGGAAAAATATTTTATTCGAGGCCCAGCTGGGTTCCCTGCGGGATTTGGATTACGGCATTTATCCCTACACCACTTCCTCCAATACTACGGCGGCCTACGCGCCCATTGGTTCCGGTCTGCCTTCTGCCAGAATCCAGGAGGTTATCGGGGTGGTAAAGGCCTATTCCACCTGCGTGGGGGAAGGGCCCTTTGTGTGCGAGATGTTCGGGGAAGAGGCCGAAGCCCTTCGGAAGGCAGGGGCCGAATACGGGGCGAAAACCGGAAGGCCCCGCCGGGTGGGTCCCATAGACCTGGTGGCCACCCGGTATGGTATAGAAGTGCAGGCCGCCACCCGGCTGGCCTTGACAAAGCTGGATGTTCTGAGCTATTTGGAAAAAATTCCTGTTTGCAGCCGGTATTCTTTTGAGGGAGAAGAAACCGGCCGTTTCCCGTTTCCCACCAGGCTCAAGGATGCCGCGCCGGTGCTGGAATACCGGGAGGGCTGGAACTGTGATATTTCCTCGGCGCGCCGCTGGGAAGACCTGCCTAGGGCGGCGAGAGAATACGTCCTGTTTTTGGAACAAGAGCTTGGCTGCCCCATCTCCTATGTTTCCGTAGGGCCCGAGCGGGAAAGCATTATTTTAAGGTGAAAAAAGGGAACGGAAAACCAAGATCAGTGAGAAAGGAAGAACAAAGCTATGACAGACCAATATGAATCGCCCTTCTCTTCCCGTTACGCCTCCCCTTACATGCGGGAGCTCTTCTCCGCCAATACCAGGTACCGCACCTGGCGGAAGCTTTGGGTGGCCCTTGCCAGGGCGGAAATGGAGTTGGGCCTGCCCATCACCCCGGAACAGGTTTCTGAGCTGGAAGCCCACGAAACAGAGATCGATTACGACTGTGTGAAGCAGCGGGAAAAAGAAGTGCGCCACGATGTGATGGCCCATGTTTATGCCTTTGGCAAGGCCGCCCCTTCCGCGGCTGGTATTATTCATTTGGGGGCCACCAGCTGCTATGTTACCGATAACGCGGACCTTATCCTTTATCGCGAAGGTTTGCTTTATTTGCGGGGGGAGCTTTTGAAGGTGATTGCCAATTTGGCAGATTTCGCCCAAAAATACCGGGCCCTTCCCACGCTGGGCTACACCCATTACCAACCCGCTCAACTGGTTACCGTGGGAAAGCGGGCTGCCCTTTGGATGCAGGATTTCCTGGCCGACCTGGAAGAGCTGGATTTTGTGCTGAGCGGCTTAAAGTTTTTGGGATGCCGGGGTACTACCGGTACCGAAGCCAGCTTCCTGGAGCTGTTCGAAGGGGACGCTGGGAAAATCGATGAGATGAACCGGCGCATCGCCGTTCAGTTCGGATTTGACCAATGCTTTGCCGTCTGTGGCCAAACCTACCCCCGAAAGGTGGATAGCCGCATTCTCAACTGCCTTTCTTCCATGGCACAAAGCGCTTACCGCATGGCCAATGATATCCGGCTTTTACAGCACGACCGGCAAATAGAAGAACCCTTCGAAAAAAACCAGATCGGTTCCTCCGCCATGGCCTACAAACGGAACCCTATGCGCAGCGAGCGCATTTGTTCCCTGGCTCGCTACCTGCTGGCAGACGCCATGAACGCCCCTATGACAGCCTCTGTACAGTGGCTGGAACGCACCCTGGACGATTCCGCCAACCGGCGGATTTCCATGCCGGAGGGATTCTTGTGTGCAGATTCCATTTTGAGGCTGGCCCAAAATGTGACAGACGGCCTGCAGGTGAACGAAAAGATCATCGAAAAGACCGTAAAGGAGTATTTGCCCTTTATCGCCACGGAAAACCTGATGATGGAAGCGGTAAAGCGAGGGGGCGACCGGCAGCAGCTTCACGAGGTGATACGCCAATGCTCTATGGAGGCCACGGCCAGAATGAAGAACGGGGAGCCCTGCGGGTTGCTTTCGAGCTTGGCCCAAAGGGAAGAGTTTGGAATGACGGAAGAGGAAATGGAAGCGCTGCTGAAGCCGGAGCTTTACACCGGACGCTGCGCGGAACAGGTGGAGGCTTTGGTGCGGAAGGTGGAACCCCTCATTGCTCATATCTGCCGGGAAGCGGCCCAAATCGAACTATGATGGGAAGGATGCATATGGAAGAAAAAATTCTGGTTTTGAATTTTGGCGGACAGTACGACCAGCTCATCGCCCGACGGGCAAGGGAAATGCACGTCTACGCCGAAATTAAGCCCTGCCATGAGGTCACGCCGGAAGAGATCCGGGAGTTGGGGTATCAAGGGATTATCTTTACCGGAGGCCCCAACAGCGTTTCCCAGCCGGAGTCGCCCCGCTGTGCCCCCGAAATCCTGGAACTGGGCATTCCCATTTTGGGAATTTGCTATGGCGCTCAGCTGATGGCCTGTTTGGCCGGGGGAGAGGTTGGTGGCGCCGGGACCCGGAGCGAATACGGGAAAACCGCCCTACGGGTAGAGGAATGCCCCCTGTTTCAAAAGGTTCCCCGGGAAAGTGTCTGCTGGATGAGCCACACCGATTTTATTCAGAAGCTGCCGGCGGGCTTTTCCGTGCTGGCCAGCACGGAAAACTGCCCCTGTGCTGCTTTGGGGGACGAAGAGCGGCGCCTTTACGGTGTACAGTTCCACCCGGAGGTGACTCACACCGCCTGCGGGCAGCAAATACTTCACAATTTTCTCTTTGAGATTTGCGGGTGCCGGGGTCTTTGGAACATGGAAGACGTGCTTTCCCAAACCATAGAAGAATACCGGGAAAAGCTTGCCGGGAAAAAGGTGCTGCTGGCCCTTTCTGGCGGGGTAGATTCCTCAGTGGCCGCCCTGCTGCTGCAGCGGGCAGTGGGCGAAGATCTCACCTGCGTTTTTGTGGACCACGGCCTGCTGCGTAAGGGAGAGGGCGATTTAATCGAAGAGACCTTCCGAGGGCGGTTTGGGTTGAACTTGGTTCGGGTAAACGCAGAAGAGCGGTTCCTAAAAGAGCTTTCCGGTGTGACAGAACCCGAAAAAAAGCGGAAGCTTATCGGCGAGGAATTTGTCCGGGTGTTTGAAGAGGAAGCGAAAAGGCTGGGTAACATTCAGGTTTTGGCCCAGGGCACCATTTACCCCGACGTGATAGAAAGCGGGAAAGGTTCCGCCGCTGTGATCAAAAGCCATCATAATGTAGGTGGGCTGCCCGACGTCATGTCCTTTGAATCCATCGCGGAGCCCCTGCGCCAGCTCTTTAAAGACGAAGTGCGGGAAATGGGGACGCGGTTAGGCCTTCCTAAAGAGTTGGTTTGGCGGCAGCCCTTTCCCGGTCCCGGCCTTGCGGTGCGGGTGATCGGGGAAGTGACAAAAGAAAGGCTGGAGCTGCTGCGGGAAGCGGACGCCATTTTCCGGCAGGAGCTGGAGGCTGCCGGGCAGGAAGCAAAAGCCAGTCAGTATTTTGCGGTGCTCACCAGCTTAAAAAGCGTGGGAGTGGTAGGCGATGCTCGGGCCTATGGCTACACCGTGGCCCTTCGAGCAGTGACCACCGACGATTTTATGACGGCGGAATGGACCAGGCTGCCCTACGAGGTGCTGGAAAAGGCCAGCAGCCGCATCACCAACGAAGTGCCTGGAATTACCCGGGTGGTTTACGATGTGACAAGCAAGCCGCCTGCTACAGTGGAATGGGAATGAGGGGATGAAGCTACCATGACAAAATATATCTTTGTGACAGGAGGCGTGGTTTCCGGCCTAGGCAAGGGGATTACCGCCGCTTCTCTGGGGCGGCTTTTGAAGGCCAGAGGGCTGAAGGTGGCAGCCCAAAAGCTGGACCCCTATATTAACGTGGACCCCGGCACCATGAGCCCTTACCAGCACGGGGAGGTTTATGTTACGGAGGACGGCACCGAAACAGACTTGGACCTGGGCCATTACGAGCGGTTTATCGACGAAGACCTGAACCGGTTTTCCAACTTGACTACCGGGAAGGTCTATTGGAACGTGCTGAACAAAGAACGTCGGGGGGAATATTTAGGCTCCACGGTACAAGTGATCCCTCACATCACCAACGAGATTAAAGAATTTATTTATGGCGTGGGAAAAAAGACAGGGGCCGATGTGGTGATCACCGAAATAGGAGGCACCATTGGCGATATAGAATCCCAGCCCTTTATCGAGGCGGTAAGGCAGGTCTCTTTGGAGGTGGGCCGGGAAAACAGCCTGTTTATCCATGTGACTCTGGTGCCTTTTCTGCATGGTTCCGAGGAGCATAAGTCGAAGCCTACCCAGCATTCCGTGAAGGAACTGCAGGGCATGGGGGTAAATCCCAACCTCATTGTGCTGCGCTGCAATGAGCCCCTGGAGAAGGCTATTTTCCAAAAAATCTCCCTTTTTTGCAATGTGCGGCCCGATTGTGTGATAGAAAACAGAACCTTGCCTAACCTGTATGAGGCTCCCTTGATGCTGGAACGCTCTAACTTTTCCCAGGTGGTGTGCCGGGAACTGAATCTGCACACCCCGGAGCCGGACCTTCGGGAATGGGAGCAAATGGTAGAACGCAGCAAAAAGGCCGGGGACACAGTCCGCATCGGGCTAGTGGGGAAATATGTGGCCCTGCACGACGCCTACCTTTCCGTGGCCGAAGCCCTGCGTCATGCCGGGTATGCCCACGGGGCAAAGGTGGAGCTGTGCTGGGTGGATTCCGAAGAGCTCACCGAAGCTTCCCTCGCAAAAGTGCTTTCGGGCCTTCACGGCATACTGGTGCCCGGGGGCTTTGGCAGCCGGGGCATAGAGGGTATGATTTTGGCCGCCGAATACGCCCGGAAAAACCGGGTGCCCTATTTGGGCATTTGCCTGGGCATGCAGATCGCCGTAATAGAATTCGCCCGAAACGCGGCGGGCCTTCCCAAGGCAAATTCCGGGGAGTTCGACCAGCTTTGCGCCCACAAGGTTATCGATTTCATGCCGGGACAGGGGGGCGATATCGATATGGGCGGTACCCTGCGGCTGGGGGCTTACCCTTGTGAGATCCTCTCCGGCACCCTTTTGGAGCGCTGCTACGGCGCCCGCTCCGTTTCCGAACGCCACCGCCACCGGTATGAATTTAACAACGAATACCGGAAGCCCCTTGGGGAGAAGGGCCTTGTGTTCAGCGGCAATTCTCCCGACGGCCGGCTGGTAGAGGCCGTGGAGCTTTCCGGCCATCCCTTCTACCTGGGAGTACAGTTCCATCCGGAATTCAAGTCCCGCCCCAACCGGCCCCACCCCTTGTTTTTGGGCTTTGTGGGCGCGGCGCTGGCGGCTAAGGAGGATGTGCGATGAGTGGAAGCAGGAAAAAAACGCAAAAAATAGGCGAGGAATGCGGCGTGTTTGGGGTGTTCAGCCCCAGCCCGGCCCATGTGGCCGAGCTGGTCTATTACGGCCTTTACGCTCTGCAGCACCGGGGTCAGGAAAGCTGCGGCATGGTGGTGAATGCAGATGGCGTGTTTTTTTCCCGGAAAGACCTTGGTCTTGTGGGAGAAGTCTTTTCCGAAGAGTCCCTTTCCTGCCTGCCCCAGGGTACCATGGCGGTGGGACATGTGCGTTATGGAACCACGGGACGCGCCAGCCGCAGGAACTGCCAGCCCATGGAGGTGAACCATCAAAAGGGAAAAATGGCTTTGGCCCACAACGGGAATCTCAGCAATGCAGCAGAGCTCCGCAGCCAGTTGGAACTTTCCGGGGCGATTTTTCACAGTACCAGCGACACCGAGATCATCGCCTACATTATCACTAGGGAACGGTTGAAAACGGTTTCTATTGAAGGAGCCCTCAGCGCCGCTATGAAAAGTCTGGAGGGGGCCTATTCCTTGGTGCTGATGTCCTCCCAGAAGCTTATCTGCGCTCGTGACCCTCACGGATTTCACCCCCTTTGCATTGGGAAAACGCCGGATGGTATTTATGTGGCTGCTTCGGAAAGCTGTGCCCTAAAAACAGTGGGGGCCAAATTTATTCGAGATGTGGAGCCTGGGGAAATCCTGGTGTTCAGCCGGGAAGGGATAGCCTCCCGCCGGGAGCACTGCGAAAAGCGGCCCAAAAAACTATGCGTCTTTGAATATATCTATTTTGCCAGGCCAGATTCTTTGGTGGACGGCGTTTCCGTGCATGGGGCCAGGATGCGGGCCGGGGAGATCCTGGCGAAGCGTCACCCGGTAGAAGCCGATGTAGTGGTGGGTGTGCCCGATTCTGGTTTGGACGCAGCCTTGGGCTACAGTGCCGGCTCTGGGATCCCCTATGGCATTGGCCTAATAAAAAACAAATATGTGGGCAGAACCTTCATTGCTCCCAACCAGCAAGAAAGGCTGGATCAGGTGCGCATTAAGCTCAGTGCTGTAGAGGAAAGCGTGAAAGGGAAACGGGTAGTGCTGGTGGACGATTCCATTGTGCGGGGTTCCACCAGCGGGCGCATTGTGGGGCTCCTGCGGGAAGCGGGGGCAAAGGAAATCCACCTTCGCATTTCTTCGCCTCCCTTTTTATATCCCTGCTATTACGGCACCGATATCGATTCCCAGGAGCACCTCATTGCCTGCCATCACAGTGTGGAGGAAACGGCGGCCATTCTGGGCGCAGACAGCCTGGGATATTTGCCGGTGGAAGAACTTCCCCGGCTGGCCGGAGGCAGCGGGTATTGCAGCGCCTGTTTTTCCGGGGAATACCCCACGGCAGTACCTGCCAGCACCCGACGGGATCGCTTTGAACAACCCCTTTCCGAAAGGCAAGACAGGGCGTAAAGGGCCCGCAGGGCTTACATTATCATACAAGGAGGAAGCGTAATGCACTTTACCAAAATGCACGGCCTTGGAAACGATTATCTCTATGTATACGGCTGCCCGGAAAACCCGGAAAAGCTTTCGGTAAGGCTTTCCCAGCGCCATATGGGGGCCGGGTCCGACGGCATGATCTGGATTTTCCCCTCGGCAGTAGCCGATTTTCAAATGCGTATTTTTAATGCCGACGGCAGCGAGGCCCAAATGTGTGGGAACGGGATACGCTGCGTGGGAAAATATGTCTATGAAAAAGGTTATACCGATAAAAAACACCTGACCGTCGAAACCCTTTCGGGCATCCGAGATTTAGAGCTTTTTACTGCTGGGGGCAGGGTAAAAAAGGTGGCGGTGGATATGGGAAAAGCGGAGGTGAAGCCGGAGATTCTTTTGCCGGTGGAGGGAGAAACCATAACCTGCACGCCTGTGTCTGTGGGAAACCCTCACGCGGTGCTGTTTGTGGCCAATGCAGAAGCGGCTCCTGTAAGCACCCTGGGGCCGAAGCTGGAACATCACAAGGCTTTTCCCGGTGGGGTAAATGTGGAGTTTGTTCAGGTGCTGGGGAGAAACCGGCTGCGCATGCGGGTATGGGAACGGGGCAGCGGCGTCACTATGGCCTGCGGCACTGGAGCCTGTGCCTGCGCTGCTGCGGCGGTGGAAAAGGGCTTCTGCGGCCGGGAAGAAACCATTGCCGTCCAATTGGATGGAGGCGTTTTGGAAATCCAGGTGGGGCCGGAAAACATCCTTACTATGACAGGGCCCGCAGAAACTGTTTATGAAGGGGAGGTTGCTTTATGATTGCCATGAACAAGCATTACGGGGAGCTGCAGGATTCCTACCTTTTTTACCATATCGGGCAAAAAGTAAAAGCTTATGAGAAGGAGCATCCGGGGGTTCCCTTGTACCGCATGGGGATTGGGGATGTCACCCTGCCCCTGTGCAGTCAAGTGATCCGAGCCCTGCACGAGGCAGTGGACGACCAGGCCGTAAAGGAGCGCTTCCATGGGTATATGCCGGAATGCGGCGCTCCCTTTTTGCGGGAGGTAATTGCTGGGCATTATGGTAAACGCGGAGTGGCTCTTTCCCAAAAAGAGGTTTTTATTTCCAGCGGCGCCAGCGATGAGCTGGGGGATCTTTTAGATCTGTTTGGCAGGGAGAGCACCGCATTGGTTTTGGAACCGGCCTATCCCGCCTATGTGGATGCCAGCATTTTGGCAGGCAGGAATGTACTGCACCTTGCTTCCGGCAGGGAAAACGGATTTTTGCCGGAGCCCGAAAAGGGCTTAAAGGCAGACCTTATCTACCTTTGTTCCCCCAATAACCCCACCGGCGCCGTGTTTTCCCGGAACCAGCTCCAGTCCTGGGTAAATTACGCCAACCAAACCGGGGCCCTTATTTTGTTCGATGCCGCCTATGAGGCCTTTATCGAAGAGCCCGGGCTGCCCCGCAGCATTTTTGAGCTGGATGGGGCCAAGACTTGCGCTATTGAAATCTGCTCCCTTTCCAAAACTGCCGGGTTCACCGGCACCAGGTTGGGTTACACGATAATCCCAAAGGCCTTGGAGCGGGAGGGTATGAACTTGAACGCTATGTGGGTGCGCAATCGCACCACCAAAACAAACGGGGTTTCCTACATTTTACAAAAGGGCGGCGCAGCCGTTTTCACCCCGGAGGGGCAAAAGGAAATCCAGGAAAATATTGGAGTATATAAAAAGAACGCCAAAGTGCTGATGAAAGTATTTGATCAGGTAGGGCTTTGGTATTGCGGTGGGAAAAACGCACCCTATCTTTGGCTGGAGTGCCCCAAGGGTATGAAGAGCTGGGAATTTTTCGATTACCTGCTCCGAGAAATTCAGGTGATCGGCACGCCCGGAGCGGGCTTCGGCAGCTGCGGCGAAGGGTATTTCCGCTTTTCTACCTTTGGCAGCCCCGAAGACACCGTCGAAGCGGCCAGACGCTTAGAAAAGCTGCTGGAGTAAGGCGCGGCGTTCAGCCTGGGTGGCAGTTTTTACAAGGGCTGTACCCTTGGGCAATCAGCTCACTGGCGGAGCTGTTGGAGGTGGCGTAATTTTTTGGGGCGATCTTTTTCACGCTTTTGCAGCCCGGGTCGTGGAATTTTTTGCTGTTGGTGTTCAGCACAAAGGTCGCCTCTGTCTGCTGCTGCTCCGGGTTATCGTAGGTATCGAAATTGCTGCCCTTCCCGCCGCCTTGGGAGTCTTCGGCCATAAGGGCGGAGCTTTCTGCTTCTTCCTCGGGTTGTGGGGTGGGTTCTGCCGTGGGGGAAGGCATTGGGTTAGGGGTAGGCTTTGGCGTGGGTTCCGGGGTAGGGGCCTCCG
>CANSKS010000009.1 GCA_947647615.1 uncultured Neglectibacter sp. | reverse complement strand
GTAGAAAACGACATCACCAACGGCACCACCCCCACCACCTTTGGCCCCACAAAGACCTGCACCCGGGGGCAAATTGTCACCTTCTTGTATAGAGCCCGGTGAAATTTGAAAAGGTGGGGGTTCCCCAATCGGGAAAAAGTTTTCCCAAATAGCAGGAAACAGGAATTGCCATAAGAAAAATAAAGCCCTCGACAGATCATAGTCGAGGGCTCTGTTTTATGGTCGGCTCCACAGCAAAACAGAATTGTTTTCCAAGTCGACAAAGGCGCAGGCAGTAACCATATATCATTTGATAGGATTGGTTATAAATCTCTTCCCAACTCTCCAAATGTTTCCCCCCTTTCACGGTCGTCTCCTGTTCCTGTTGGTAAGACCTTTCGGCGAAGGTTTTGTTACAAATTTTTTGATTTTTTCGGCAAAAACCCGACTTGTTTTGCTCAGAAGCTTTTCAGACGCATATTTTACCGCCTTTCACAAAAAATAGAGCCAATAGGCTTTTTGTGATCCTGCAATGTGAAAGGGGATGTTATTTTGAAAACAATTTCGAAAAAGCAATACGATGAAATGGTGAAGCAGGCCTCCCCCAACTCGCCGGTGGGAAAGGACTGCCTGCTTGCTTTCCTGTTCGGCGGAACCATTTGTACGATAGGCCAGGCGCTGTGCCAATTATACCAAAATTTTGGGCTGACGCTAAAGGATGCCCGGGCCTTTGTCTCCATTAGCCTCATTTTGCTTTCCGCCATTCTTACGGCCATTGGCTGGTATGACCAAATGGCAAAATATGCCGGGGCCGGTACCCTGGTGCCCATCACCGGATTCGCCAATTCCATGGTCTCGCCGGCCATGGAGTTTAAAAGTGAAGGCTTTATCACCGGCCTGGGGGCCAAAATGTTCGTTGTGGCGGGGCCGGTGCTGGTGTTCGGGATCTGCGCCAGTATTGTGTACGGATTCCTGCTGTTTCTGTTTCAAATTTAGCTGTGAGAAAGCCTATCCTCTGCGGGTAGGCTTTACTCTATGAGTGGGACTTCTATTTTGAAGGAAAGCGTGGTACAATTACCGAAGCCGTTGTGTAAAGCCAAACAGTTTAGAGCTGGAATATCATATTTAGGAAGGTTGCTGTAATGTTAATTTGCGTTGCTTGCCGCAACGAGCTTCCCTTTGTATGATAGCAGTGAAAGGAGGTCCTCCCTGATGTTAAATGAAAACATTAAGGCAATCAGAAAATCCAAGGGGCTTTCGCAAGAGGAGCTTGCGGTCAAGTTGAATGTGGTGAGGCAAACCATTTCGAAATGGGAACAAGGGCTTTCGGTTCCAGATGCCGATATGCTGATTTCTCTATCTGAGGTATTTGAAACCCCTGTAAGCACATTGCTTGGAGAAACCGTTATGGAGGCGAAGGCCCACGACTTAAAAGCAATTTGCGAGAAATTGGAGGTCATAAACCTGCAGCTTGCGCGTAGAAAGGCAATGCGGCAAAAGGCGATCCATTGGCTTTTTATCTTGTTGTGCGCGGCTGTCGCAGTCATTTTTGCGGCCCTAATCCTGCTGAACAGCCCTTATTTGGGCTGGGATTACAGCCAACCCGAAACCGCGGTACTGGGAGTAGCGCTTCACGCGTTTGAGTGGTTGTTCGTTAGAATAGCGCCGCTTGTGTTGGTTGGCTCCATCGTGGGGGCTTGCCTGACATGGAAGAAAGTGTCATAGTGGGCCCTACGGGATAAAAAAGGACCAGATCATGGTTGCCAGGCAGGGAAACCGGTTGTAAAAATGTCTGTATACCGGGATATCTCTGTTACAAAACCCATTGCATGCAGGCCGGTTGTTCGCCAATAGCGGGCAGCGGGCCCTTTCTTTTTTTACAAGCCTCCTTGCGGCAGGCCGGGTTGACATCTCCTCTGTTCCATAGTAGAATGGCCCAAATATCACTTTTTGGGGGAATCTTATGCTCCGCACCTTAGACCCGTCCATGCTTGGCCTTCCGCACTCCGTTCGGGAGCTGGCTCCCTGGGCTGCCAAGTATGGCTTTGAAGCTGTCAGCGCCACGCCGGCAGTGCTGGAAAATAAAGAGGCTGCCCGGGAGGCTGCCGCTGTTATGGCGGACCATGGCCTTTCTTGGGGCCTTTTGCCCATGCCCGCCGATTTTTACCATTGGGAGTTGGATGAAAGCGCGTTCCAAAAGGCGCTGGAGGTCCTGCGGCGAAGGGCTTATGCCGCCCGGGTGTTGGGGGTGACCCATGCCTATAACCATGTTTGGCCCTGCAGCCCCAGGGAATTTGAGGAAAATTTTTCCTGGACAGTGGAGCGCATCCGCGCCGTAAACGGGGTCTTGCGGGAGAACGGCATTTTTTATGGTTTGGAATTTTTAGGCCCTCAGGAGCTGCGTACCTTGGCGGAACATGGGTTTATCCATTCGCTTTCCGGAGCCTTGGCCTTGGCCGATGCCGCCGGGGAGGGAGTGGGCATTGCCTTTGACGTGTTTCACTGGTACTGCTCCCAGGAAGGCGCCTGGGACGATGTGGCTTTGATGGAACAGCACATCCAGCGCCTGGTGGCGTTACACCTTAACGATGCCGTCCCGGGGCGGGCCCGGCAAAAAGATATGGAACGCCGGCTGCCTGGGGAAACCGGAATCATCGACGCCAAAACTGTGCTGGCCCGGTTCCGCCGGCATCCCGGCAATGCCCTGTATATGGCGGAGCCCTTCGAGCCCTGGCGCACCCGCCTGGCCGGAATGACGGCGGAGGAAGCCGTGCGCACAGCCGCTCAGGCCCTGGCTCGGGTAGAATAGGGCTGCAAAAGGGCTGCCCGGGCGAAGAACGGCGTTGGCCCGCTTTTTGGGGGCCGAAAGGGGCCTGAGGGGGAATTTGACAAACCGGGGACCGGATGCAAAAAGGCATCCGGTTTTTCTTTTGACGAAATTTTCGCGCTTATGGAATATTTCTTGACAAACGGCCAAGCAAGAATTATAATAAAACTACATTAGCACGTGCGAATTATATTTTGGGGGAGATCACGAAATGAATTCTGCTCGGGATTTGGAGGGACTGCGTCAGATTCTTTTAGAGGCCACCGCAGTGGTGGAACATTTACTGGAACAGGAGGAAGAGAAAAGCAGGGGGAAAGACGCTGCCAAAAGGGCGCCGGACCTTACGGTTCTCTTTCCCCTAACCGGCAGCACAAAGCTTTTTAAGGGGACTAAGCCTGTTCGGGTGGTGTTTCCCGGAGGAAGTGAAGAAACAGCGTTCACATGGAAAAAAGTGGTACAGGCTATTTTAAAACAGTGCCTGTCGGATGGCAACGAAGGCGCGCTGCGTGGGCTGGCGGGAAATGTGGCCGGCAGGAAGCGGGCCTTTCTCGCAAAGACCGGCGCGGAAATGCGCAGCCCTATTGAGATAGCGGAAGGGCTTTACATGGAAACCCATTACGACACGGAGACGTTATTGCACATTTTGACAATGCGAATCCTGGAACCCATACACTATGATTACAGTGGAATACGGGTGGCGATTCGCAGCGGCGATGTGTGAATGTAGGGAGGGGTGATGTGCCTATGGCGCCATTTGACGGCGGGCTGCCGAAAGACACCCGCTTTAAAGGGGAAGCTTCGGAAAAGCCTATTGAGAATGTAGCAGGCTTTCTTACACGGGTAGAGGAATATGCCTGTTCGGCAGAAGCGGGAAACTACATACTTGCTTATAGAGGAGAGCCCAAGCTGTACCCAACTTACTGCCGTCCGGGAATTTTCCGGAAGCCGGAGCTTATGGAAAACCCGTATTTTGAAAAAAATTTGTTTGACGCCATGCGCCAAAACAGACTGACCGGCGAAAAAAGTTATTTGGAGAATGCGATAGACGCGCAGCATGGCGAATTTCCCAGCCGCTTGTTAGACGTATCTTATAACTGTCTCACAGCGCTGTATTTTGCGGTAACGCCCTTCTACCAGCTGCCGGAAGATTGTTACGACGACCAGGACGGAATGGTTTTTCTGTTTTTTATAGACGAGCTTTTTAGTCCCACTGCCCAGAACATAAGGGAAAATTACGAGGCGATTGTAAATCGCAGCCCGGGTTGGTGCCAGGAGCCTATCTTTCAAAAAAACCATAAGTTCCTTGACCATATGAAGCTCAATCCCAGAATTATTGCCCAGCAGGGCGCGTTTATTCTTTTTCAGGGCGATGAACCGGAGGACCTGCCTCCCTGTATGTATTGCGGAATTCCCATTCCCGGCGCGGCGAAAAAAGCCATACGCGGCGAGTTAAAGCGGTTCTTTGGCATTCACACAGGCAGTATTTACCCGGAGATCAGCAATCTTGTAAAGGAGCTTACCAATAGGAGCGGATATTTGAACGCCAAGCCCTATTCCATGGGAAATGAACTTTCCCTTGTTTTGGAAAAGCTCAGGAGGGAATTGGACTTTTATTTGGAATATGCTTTGTCCCAAAAGGAAGAGGGGAACGAGGCCTCTTTGTGGAAGATTCTCGCCAAGGCAGAGCGTGTGGCCGACAGCTACAGGCGGGGGTTCATCCATTTGATACAGGGCAAGAAAGGCCATGAGCTCCTGTGGGAAATGGAACAGGCTGTGACCGGCTTTAACAGACAAATGGAAGAATTTTCGGACAAGCTCGCCAAATGCGGTCTTGGCAAATTCCGGTGGGAGCGCTTGGCAATTTCAATTGCGCCTGCGCCAAAGAACAGCGTGGAAAAAGAGTGATGGAGGGAGACTGGAATGGGAAGCCAATATCAAAGGAAATGCCGGGAAAAAAGGTTGGTCAATTTTCTTCAAAAGCGTTTAGAAAATATGAATATTTTTGCAGACAGCGATTGGATATATAGCCCGGATGCGGAGGCCAAGATAAAGGCCCTGGCAGCCGGCTCGAGGGATTATGCAGCAGACTCTGTGGAAATGGGAATTACCGGCCCGGAAGACAGGGAACAAGCCATTTTCGCGACCTATTTCGATTCTGCGGAGCAGCTAAAGAAGATCATACGGGAAAAAGCGATACAGTTTGCAGAAGGCGGGTTCGTAAATAATATTCACATATGCTTTATCACCTGTAATATGAAAGAACGCATTATGGCGGAGAGTCATTTTGACAACGGCGAGGTTCAGCGGGATTTGAGGAATGCCATAAAAAAAGGCGCCGGAGACCGCCCCAGCCCCCGGCTGGAATATACCTATATTGTCCTGCATGACAGCACAGAAAAGGCCGTAAGGCTCAATGGCATATCCCGGCATGAAGTTTTGCTGGAGCCTCCTATGGACGGGAATATTTCTATAGAACACCCAGCGGCGGTTCCCAACCAGGTGCAGGCGATGGTATGCACCACCGGTTTGTACCAGCTGGTGCAGGTGTATCATGAGGTAGGGGACCAGCTTTTTCACAGGAACGTACGTTTTGGAATTGGAGAAAACATGGGAGTCGGGCAGGCGATTTGCAGAACGCTTTCTACAGAACCGGAACACTTCTTTTTCAAAAACAGCGGAATTACCATTTTAGCCAAGAACCCTCAGGTCCATTCTTTAGAGCCGGAAAGGCTTACGCTGGGGGAGATAAGGGAGGGAAGCTCCCCGGATTTCTCCGTTGTGAACGGAGCGCAGACCATTTCTGTTGCGGCGGAATACTTTTTCCGGCTGGAGGCCCAAAAGGAGCTGGGAAAATGGGATGAAGAGCAGCTTCGGATGTATGAGCGCGCCAAGGAAAAGGCCCGGGTTATGGTGAGGATTATCCGGATAGCGGAAGACCCTCAAAACGGCATCCCCTCCCTGGCAAGCCAAATCAGTGTAGCCCTGAACCGCCAGAAGCCCATAAGCATGGAAGATATTGCCTTTACCCATCCTGTTGTGCAAAAATTAGAGCGGTATTTGCAAAGCTCTTTGGGAAGGGAGCCCGGCGCCTTCCAGCTGGTGCGCCGCGGGGAGGAAACCGAGGCGGGAAAGGAAATGCTGCTGCAGGATTTTATTCGGGCAAGGGAAGCCTGCGCAGGAGAGCCCGGAATAGCCCGAAGCGGCGGGACCGGTGTACTGCTGAAGTTCCAGGATCCGGTTGAAGATGCCCGCAGCTTTAGGAATACCACCATTTTCCCGAAGGATTGGATAGAGGCGGAGACGGGGGAAGAAAAGGCCGCAGCTTTCCGGAGGCATTACCGGGCCGTGTGGTTTATTTACGAGCTTTCCGAAGATTACCATTCCTACCGGAAAAAGCTGAATAATAAAGACAGCGCCGTGCAAATTGCCATGCAAAACGGCAAGTGGTATTTTGCGGCGGCGGTAACACAGGTTCTCAACCGGTTTCGGAAGGCTGCCAATGGGGAGGAACCGGATTATGCGGAATTTGACTACCAATCTATCAATTTAATGGAGATCCGGAAGAACTTATCCAGAACCATTCTGCTCTTTTCACAGCTTACTGCGGCGGTAGCCAGGGAGATAGGGGTAGAAATTGACGCCAACACCTTCAAAAAGGATTCTTTGTATAGAGCGGTCATGGAAAAGTTCGGGGGCTCCATGGAAGGGCAAAACGATTTTTCCCCCAAGGCCATGGCGAGAGAGCTGGAAAGCCTGTTGTGGCAGGGGCAGCAGGGGGTAAAATCTCCTGGACAGGAAACAGAAAATACCAAATTTGCCGGGGAAGATTATGTTGTCCTGGGCGGGGAAATGTGCCCGGCGGCAAGCAAGGCGGAAGCCCAGGTCCTCATAGTAAAATATGTTTTTAGTCATACACAGCTCCCGCCGGAAGCGTTTTTAGGGCAATGCCAGGGGTGGCTTACCGATGACGGAGCAATAGGCAGCCAAAAGGAAAATTACTTTAGAACCGCTCACCAAATTCAGGCAGAAGGCAAAGCCTATTGGGTAGGGACCCAGTCGAATATGGTGGCCAAAATCCGGCAGGTTAATAAACTTTGCAGCATAGCGGGGGTAGATAAGAAGGCCGTTGAATGGTACGGTTGGGACAAAAGCAGCAAAACGCACAGGAGAATTTTTTAGCCTCCTAGGAGGGCTTCCTATTTAGGCAGCGTTGTGTTATACTGGGAACAGGTTACGGCCTGCCTGCCCTTGGGAGGGGGCTGCAGGTCCCGGAAGATCCCGAAAACAAACAGGAAGAAAGAGGGAAGCAAAATGGAAAAAAGGACTCGAGTGCTGAACGCTATGAACAAAAGGGAAGTGGATCACGTACCGGTGGGGTTCTGGTTTCACTTTAGTGGGGAAGAGGCTGCCGGAGACGCTTGTGTTCAGGCCCATTTGAAGTATTACCGGGAGACAGACCTGGATTTTGTGAAGATCATGTGTGACAGCTATTTCCCTTATCCCCTGCCGGAAATTCGGACCGCGGAGGACTGGAAAACCTTAAAGCCCCTTACTGCCGGCGACTCCTTTATTCGGGAGCAGGTAGAAAGGGCCAAGGCCATTGTAGGGGAGATCGGCAGCGACCGCTGCGTGTTCTATAACGTGTTCGCGCCCTTTTCTTCCCTGCGGTTTGGAGCGGAGGCCGTAGGCGTTTCCGACGAGGGAGTCATGGCCCATTTGAAGGAGAACCGGAACGCGGTGATGCACGCCCTGGACGTCATTGCCCAGAGCAACGCCCTTTTGGCGGAGCTGCTCATTACCGAGGCCGGCTGCGATGGCATTTATTACTGTGTCCAGGGCGGCGAGCACGACCGGTTCTCCCCGGAAGAGTACAAGCGGGTCATAAGCCCCAGCGATTTGTATGTGCTGGAGCACGCCAACCGGTTTTCCGAAAACAACATTCTGCACATGTGCGGCTGGGCAGGAGCCAAAAACCGGCTGAGCCTTTGGAAGGATTACCCGGCCAAGGTGGTCAACTGGGCGGTCCATGTGGAAGAGGTGAGCCTGGAAGAGGGCCGGTATCTCTTTGGCGGCCGCACCGCCCTGGGCGGCTTTGAAACCTTCTGGGACGGGAAGGTGCAGCGGGGCGTCCTTTACCATGGGAGCAAGGAAGAGCTCCAGGCCTACACCAGGGAGCTGATTTTAAATCATGGCAAAACCGGCTTGATGCTGGGCGGCGACTGCACCATCGACGCAAAGCTGGATTGGGAACGGCTTCGCTGGATTGTGGAGGCGGCCAGAAGCCTGTGAGGCCTTGGAAGAACAGGATAAGAATACCGGCGGGGGCCAATTCTTCGCCGGTATTTTTGAAAAAAATATGCGGGCGGGAAAACCCTGTTTTCCCGCCCGCATATTTTCTTTTGCGCCGCGAAGACTAAAGAAAAAAGACCGGGAGGGAATTTCCTTGAAAAGGATTGGGAAGCAAACGTTGGAATTTGAAACGCCCCCCAGCATTTTAGCGGCGGCGGCAGTGGGCGGCAAAAAAGAAGCAGAAGGGCCCTTGGGGGCAGATTACGACCAGACCTTTCAAGATACCACCCTGAACATGGAAAGCTGGGAAAAGGCCGAAGCTCAGCTGCAAAAGGAGGCGGTCTCCCTGGCCGTGGAAAGGTCCGGATTTTCCTCAAAGGAAATGGATTTCATTTTTGCCGGAGACCTTTTAAACCAGTGTATTTCCTCCACTTTTGGGCTGCTGGATTTTCAAATTCCCTTTTTGGGGCAGTATGGGGCCTGTTCTACAATGGCTCAAACCCTGTTCCTTTCTGCCATTATGGTGGAAAGCGGAGCGGCCCGCCGGGCCGTGGCGGTGACCAGCTCCCATTTCTGCTCTGCGGAGCGGCAGTTCCGGCTGCCTTTGGAATATGGCGGCCAGCGGACGCCCACGGCCCAGTGGACCGCCACAGCCTCCGGCTGCGCCGTGGTGGGGCAAGGGGGGCCGGTGGAGGTCTGCCGGGGCTTGGCGGGGAAGATTGTGGATTTGGGTGTGAAGGACCCGGCCAACATGGGAGCAGCCATGGCCCCCGCCGCTGCGGACAGCATCTTCCAGTTTTTGGAGGACACCGGCACCTCCCCTTGTGACTACGACGGGATTTTTACCGGGGACCTGGGGCTTGTAGGCTCACGGCTGCTAAGGGAAACTTTACGGGAAAACGGCGTGAACCTGGAAAAGGTTCACGGCGACTGCGGCCTGATGATCTATGACAGACAAAGGCAGGACGTACACGCAGGAGGCTCTGGCTGCGGCTGCTCCGCCTCTGTGCTGTGCGGCCATTTGTGGAAACGGCTGTGCCGGGGAGAGCTGAACAATATTCTGTTCTGCGCCACCGGGGCGCTGATGTCTCCCACGTCCCAGCAGCAGGGGGAAAATATCCCCGGGGTGTGCCATGTTTTGCAGCTGAAAACCCGGCAGCAGCCGGAGTCCCCCTGATGCCGGCGCTTCCAAAGGGGATTTCCTCCAGGAGGACAGGCGAGAAATTTCTTGACAACGCCCGAGCTGTGGCTTATAGTGTCGTTAGAGAAAAATTTTTCTTCTATATCTAACGGAAAGAGTGGTTTTATGGAGTTGTATCAATACCCCTGGCGCCTGGTGCAAAACAAGATTGTTCGTTATCCCGGCGGGCGGGAGATCGACAGGTTCCGGGGGATTTTCCCCGGGGAAGACGACGGCAGGCCGGAAGCCTGGGTGGGTTCCGATACCAGAACGGTAAACGCCCTGCAAAAGGGCGATCCAAACGACGGATGCGCGGAATGCATTCTTCCCGACGGCAGCCGCCGGTACTTATTTGAGGCCATTGAGGCTTGCCCGGAGCAGGCCTTGGGGGAGGCCCACCGGAAGGTCCACGGTGATAAGCTGGGATTTTTGGTAAAGCTTTTGGATGCCCAAAGGCAGCTGGGGCTCCAGTGCCATCCCACCCGGGCTTATGCCAAGGAGCATTTTCAAAGCGATTACGGCAAAGAGGAAAGCTGGTATATTTTAAGCAAACGGGAAGACAGCCCCGAACCCCCCTATGTGCTGATGGGCTTTAAAGAAGGCGTGACCCGGGAGCAATTTGAGGCCGCCTTCGACGCGGGAGATATCCATGCCATGGAGCAGTGCTGCCACAAGGTGCCGGTAGAGGTGGGAGACGCCTTCTTCATTGGCGCGGGACTGCCCCACGCAGTGGGCTGCGGCTGTTTCCTGGCAGAGGTGCAGGAGGCTTCCGACATTACGGTGGGGGCCCATAAGCTAAAAGAGGGAACCCCGGAGGAACAGGCCAGGTACAAGGAGCGGCTGTTGGGCTGCTACCGTTATGACGGGGCCAATTGGGAAGAAAACCTGAGACGCTACCGCATTCCTCCCAGAACGGTTCGAAAGGGCAGCTGGGGCAAGGAAGAGCTTATCATTGGCCAGGGGCAAACGGAATATTTCTCCTTTACCCGGCTGGAGGTTCGGGAAGAGACAAAGCTGCTTTCCACAGGCCGGCCGCAGATCGCCATTGTGGTCTCCGGGAAGGGAACCCTTTCCTGCGGGGAGCAGGAGTATGGGCTTTCCCAGGCGGATGAATGGTTCTTCCCCTATGCCTGCAGGGAGCTTACGGTGAAGGCGGCACAGGAACCGGTGGTGCTGCTGTTGTGCAACCCTTCCGGGGTGAGCTACCGGCTGGAAGAGTAAAAGGGAAAAAGCTGCTCCAAACGCAAAACCGCGTTGGGGCAGCTTTTTGATTAGCCTTTCAATTCCACCCGGCGAATTTTTCCGCTGATGGTTTTGGGGAGGTCTTCCCGGAACTCGATGAGCCGGGGATATTTGTAGGGGGCGGTGTGCTTTTTTACATAGTTTTGAATTTCTTTTTTCAGCTCTTCCGTACCCTCTGTGCCCTTCGTAAGCACAATAAAGGCCTTTACCACCTGGCCCCGTATAGGGTCTGGTGCACTGGTGACTGCGCATTCCAGCACATAGGGAAGCTCCATGATGACGCTTTCGATTTCGAAGGGCCCAATGCGGTAGCCGGAAGATTTGATCACGTCGTCGGTGCGGCCCACATACCAGAAGTAGCCGTCTTCATCCCGCCAGGCGGTATCTCCGGTGTGGTAAATCCCCTGGTCCCAGGCCTCCTTGGTCTTTTCCTGGTCCCGGTAGTAGCCCATAAACAGGCCGCAGGGTGTCCCCTTATCTGTACGGATGACGATCTCCCCGGTCTCTCCTACCGGGGCGCTGGAGCCGTCGGGCAAAAGGATATCTACATCGTAGAGGGGGCTGGGCACGCCCATGGAGCCGGTTTTTGGCACGGTGCCCAGGGGGTTATAAATAGAAAGGGTGGTTTCGGTTTGGCCAAAGCCCTCCATGAGGGAAAGGCCGGTGGCCCGTTTCCACTGCTCGTAAACCTCCGGGTTCAGGGCCTCCCCTGCGGTGGTGGAATATTCGATGGAGGAGAGGTCGTATTTGGAAAGGTCTTCCTTGATAAAGAACCGGTACATGGTGGGAGGCGCGCAGAAGGTGGTGATATGGTATTTCGCGAACATGGGCAGGATCTCGTGGGCGTCGAATTTGTCGAAATCATAGGTGAAGATGGCGGCCTCGTTCATCCACTGGCCGTAATATTTCCCCCAAAGGGCTTTGCCCCAGCCCGTGTCGGAAATGGTGAAATGCAGGCCGTCGGGGTTTACGTTGTGCCAATATTTGGCGGTGATATAGTGCCCAAGGGCATATTTGTAGTTGTGCTCCGCGATTTTTGGGTACCCTGTAGTGCCGGAGGTGAAGAACATGAGCATGGGGTCGCTGCCGCAGGGAGCGCCGGGCTTTCTTTCGTATCTATCGGAAAAGCCTTCCACCTCTTTGTCGAAATCGTGCCAGCCCAAGCGGTTTTCCCCTACCATGATTTTCACCTTTACGGTGTCGCTGTTTTGGGCGGCCCGGTCCGCCTCGTCGGCCACCTGGCCGTCGGAGGTGCAAATCACGGCCTTGACCCCGGCCGCCTGGTAGCGGTAGTCAAAGTCGTGCTCCATGAGCAGGTTGGTGGCGGGAATGATCACAGCCCCCATTTTGTGCAGGGCGGTGATGACGAACCAGAACTGGTAATGGCGCTTTAACACCACCAGCACCCGGTCACCCCGCCGGATGCCCAAAGATTCCAGGTAATTGGCGGTTTTTGAGGACCATTTGCTGATGTCGGAAAAGGTGAAGCGGCGCTCCGTCATGTCTCGGGCAACGTGGAGCATAGCCAGCTTATCCGGGGACTTTTCCGCCAGCTTATCCACTATGTCGAAGGCGAAGTTGAAGCTTTCTTCGTTTTCGAAGGTGATGCCGTTTAAAATGCCGTTTTCGTCCAGGGTGGTCTTTACAAAGGGGCTGGAAACGGTTTCCCGGTCCTGGCGGGCCATTTTGGCGTCGATGAGCTTTTGGAACCTGTCCTGCTCCGGGGCGAACTCCTCCGCGCTTTTTAATACGATGGCGTAAATTTGGCATTCGGCCCCTTCGGTGGCGATCATGCCGTGGGGAGTGCCGGAATTGTAATAGATGGAATCTCCTTCATGGAGCACCTCTATGTGGGAGCCTACCTGCATTTTCATGGCCCCCTTTACCACGATGTCGAACTCCTGGCCCACATGGGTGGAAAGCTTGATAGCCACGTTCTGCTCCGCCTCGGAATAGGGCATGGTGACAGCGAAGGGCTCGGCGGTTTTGTTTTTAAAAAGCGGGGCCATGTTCAAATAACGGAAGCCCTGGCGGCGGGTGATGGGCAGGCCGTCGCCCTTCCGGGAAATGGTGTAGGAAGAGAGGGTGGGGCTTACGCCCTTGATGAGGTCTGTGGGGTCTATGCCGAACCGCAGGGCGCATTTATAGATGAAGGTAAAACTAAAGTCCGCCTCGCCGCTTTCACAGCGCAGGTATTCTTCTTTGGTAGCGCCGGTACATCTTGCCATTTCTTCCTCGGAAAGTCCCATGATCTCCCGCATGGTGCGGATGCGTTCCGCCACCTGGGCAAGTTGGGTTTTTAGGTCGGTTTTTTCCATGTTCTCCATGTTCATAGTCTGCTCCTTTCTCCGCCGGAATATGAGCAAAGCTCCTTCTGCCGGATATAAAATTTAAGAAAAATAAAACCGCCTCAAGGGATGATATTCATCCTTTGAGGCGGAAAAATTCCGTGGTACCACTCAAATTGCGCTTTCGCGCCGCTCGTCAGGCTCCAGCAAGCCCTATGCACTAACGCAGCATACTCGGGAAACGCCTACTGCCAAAAAAATTGGTTTCGGGTTCCGGCTCGGAAGGGATAAAGCAAACAGATGTCCTCACATTGGCTCGCACCGGCCGCCAACTCTCTGAAGAAAGAACCTCACGCCCTCTTCGTCATCGCCTTTTTCTCTATGAAATTGAAAAGCATGTCATTATCATATCAGGAAGAAGGGGCCGGTGTCAAGAACTTTTTTCGCTGGATCCCGGATTTTTGCGCTTTTCCCATGCTGCTCCCGGGCTCTTGGCGGCCGGGAGAGGGAGGAGACTCTCGAAAGATGTCGCAAAAAACTCCACAAACCTTCTCAAATATTGACTTTATACCTAAAAGGCGGTATCATATTCTCAAAATAAAGTTTCTCAAGAGCGGTTGGAACGGCCGGATTCGGCGGGAAACGGGAGGCGGCAGAATGGAAAAATTGCGGATTTCAAACCCGGAAGAGCAGAGCTTTGAGCGGGAGCACGCCGGCCAGGTGCGGGCCCTGGCGCCGGAGTGTATGGTGCTTTTGAAAAACGAGGGTGTCCTGCCCTTAACGGGACAGGGGAAGCTGGCCTTGTATGGCAGCGGGGCCAGGAGAACCATCAAGGGCGGTACGGGCTCGGGAGACGTAAACGTAAGGCATTTTACAAATGTGGAGGAGGGCCTGGAAGAGGCCGGCTTTGAGATCACCACCAAGGGTTGGCTGGACGCTTATGACCGGGCGGTGGACCAGGGAAAGCAGGAATTTTTTGCCGCCCTGCGCAAGGAAGCCGACGCCCGGGGAGTGAACCCGGTTTTAGCGGCCATGGGCAAAGCGGCTCCGGAGCCAGAGTATGAATTCCCCCTGGAGGGGGAAGGGGAGACCGCGGTTTATGTGCTGGCCCGCATTTCGGGAGAGGGGGCCGACCGCCTGCCGGAGGCAGGAGACGTGAAGCTCACAAAAACGGAAATCCGGGACATTTTGGCCCTTTCCAAAAAGCACAGGCAGTTTGTGTTGGTGCTGAACGTGGGCGGCATGGTGGATCTGGAGCCGGTAAAGGAGGTTCCGGCCATTCTGCTCCTGGGGCAGCTGGGCTCGGCTACCGGCAGCGCCCTGGCCGACGTGCTCACCGGAAAGGCCTACCCCTCCGGCAAGCTGACCATGACCTGGGCTTCTGTGGAGGACTACCCCTCCGCCGGGGACTTCGGGGACCCCAACGATACCGACTACCGGGAGGGCGTGTATGTGGGATACCGGTACTTTGACACCTTTGGCGTAAAAACCGTGTACCCCTTTGGCTACGGCCTGGGCTATACCACCTTCCGCCTGGAGCCGGAGGCATTGGTCCTGGAAAAGGGAGAGGCGGTGGTAAAGGTCACGGTGACCAATACCGGCCCAAGGCCTGGGAAAGAGGTGGCGCAGGTCTATGTGAGCCCGCCCCGGGGAGGCCTGGACAAGCCATACCAAACACTGGCCGGATACGGAAAAACCGGGGAACTGGATCCCGGCGAAAAGGAAACGGTAACCATCACTTTTCCCATAAGAGACTTGGCTTCCTACCACTCGAAACGGGCTGCCTGGGTGCTGGAAGCAGGTGCTTATACAGTCCGGGTGGGGAATTCTTCCCAGGCTGCTCAGGCAGCCGGAACGCTTTTTTTGGAAGAGGAAATTGTCACGGAAAAGCTGCACAGCTTCGGCGGCGATCCCGGCTTTGCCGATAAAGAGCCCAAAAGGGCGCAGGCCCAGGAAGAGAAAGGCCCGGAAGCCCTCCTGGTGGATCCTGCCGCCATTGGATGCAGGCAGGCGGTTTACGGGGAAGAGCCCCGGGAGCTGCCCCCCGCCGCCCCCTGCACCTGGGGGCAGGTGCAGGCCGGGGAGAAAACCGTGGAGGACTTTGTGGCCGGCCTTACAGAGGAACAGCTGGCCTGGCTGTGCATAGGCTCCTACACCGATTCCGAGGACATTATGGAGGTCATTGGCAACGCTGCTTCCACCGTGGCGGGAGCCGCAGGGGAAACCACCGGGCGGCTGGAGGAGCTGGGCCTGCCCGTGCTGGTGATGGCCGACGGCCCCGCAGGGCTGCGGCTGAGCCCCGATTACGTTTTGGCAGAGGGCAAGGCCAAGGGACGGCCCTCTCTGGGCGGGGACATGCTCCTGGTGTATACCCCCCAGGAACGGGCCGCCATGGCAGGCCCGCCGGTTCAGGGAGAGACCTATTACCAGTATTGCGTGGCCATTCCCATTGGGACGTGCCTGGCCCAAAGCTGGAACGATGCCCTGGCCCAGCAGTGCGGCCAACTGGTGGGCCGTGAGATGGAGCAGTTTGGCGTTCATATTTGGCTGGCCCCGGCGCTGAACATTATGCGTTCCCCTCTTTGCGGGCGGAACTTCGAATATTATTCCGAAGACCCGCTGCTCAGCGGCCGCATGGCCGCGGGTGTCACCCGGGGCGTCCAGAGCCAGCCGGGCCGGGCCGTCACCATTAAGCATTACGCCTGCAACAACCAGGAGACCAACCGCTATTTTTCCAACAGCAATGTGAGCGAGCGGGCTATGCGGGAAATTTACCTCAAGGGCTTTGAGATTTGCGTGAAGGAAGCCCAGCCCCGGTTTTTAATGACCTCCTACAATTTGATTAACGGGCAGCACGCCTGCAACCGCCGGGACCTGCTCACCGGTGTCCTCCGGGACGAATGGGGCTTTGAGGGCGTTGTGATGACCGATTGGCTGGTGACCGGCGGCATGGGCCCAAAAGGGGAAAAATGGCCCTGTGCTTCGGCGGCAGGCAACGTGCAAAGCGGCAACGATATCACCATGCCGGGCCTGCCCTCCGACAAGGGGGACATTTTGGCTGCTCTGACGGAGGAGGGCCACCCCTATGCCCTGACCCGGGGGCATTTACAGCAGTGTGCTCTTAGAATTTTGAAGCAAATAATCTCCCTTTCTTGATTTTTAATTTGGAAACTTGAGGCGGGGGCTCCAATCTCGATTCGGGACCCGGCACAGGGCTCTCGGAATGGAAGGCTCTTCCTGAAAGGCGGAGATTTTAGAAAGGTGTGTTATGGCGTACTATTCCTTTTTAATCAAGCCGGCTTCTTCCCTTTGCAACCTGCGCTGCCGTTACTGCTTTTACGCGGACGTCAGCGCCAGGCGCTCGGTGCCCTCCTATGGCCTCATGAGCCGGGAGGTGATGGAGGCGGTTCTCAAAAAGATCTATGGGGAGTTAAAGGCGGGGGATGAGGTTGCCTTTTCCTTCCAGGGGGGAGAACCCACCTTGGCAGGGCTGGCGTTTTTTCAAAGCTTTGTGGAGGCGGCAAACAGAGAAAACCCTGGGATTCATCCCCATTACAGCATACAGACCAACGGGATTTTGCTGGACGAGGACTGGTGCCGGTTCCTTTTGGAAAACCACTTTTTGGTGGGCCTTTCCCTGGACGGGAACGGGGGACTTCACGATAAAAACAGGACCGACCCTTCCGGCCACGGCACCTGGAAACGGGTGATGGCGGCAAAACGTCTGCTGGAAAAGGAAGGGGTGCCCTACAACGTTTTATGGGTGCTCACCGAGGAGACCGCCCGCCACCCGGAACAGGTGTGGCGCTTTTTGCGGGAGCAAAAGATAGGCTTTGTGCAGTTTATCCCTTGCCTGGGAGAGTTGGAGGAGCCGGAGGAGCCGAGAAAACCGGAAGGCTCTGAAGAGGAGGGAACGGCTCCCTGGGTCCTTACACCCCGGCGGTTCGCCTCCTTTTACATAGGCCTTTTTCGGCTTTGGAGCCAGGCTTTCCTGGCAGGAGAATACAGGAGCGTCAAGTTTTTTGACGACCTTTTGAACCTGCTGGCCTACCGCCGGGTGACGGCCTGCGGCTTTACGGGAAGCTGCCAAAACCAGATGGTGATCGAGGCGGATGGCAGCGTGTACCCCTGCGATTTCTTCGTGCTGGACCGGTGGAGGCTGGGAAATCTTACCGCCAAACTGCCCTCGGCCTTGCAGGCGGGGGAAGGGGCCGAGGCTTTCCTTTCCAGGAAACGGCCGGACCGGGCCCCCTGCGGCGGCTGCCCTTACGAGAATTTCTGCCACGGAGGCTGCCCGCGCATGTACGGCAGCTTGGTGGAAAGGGCCACGGGCTTTTGTGGGTACCGGGAATTTTTGACCCGATGCCGGGGTCCCATCGAGCAAATCGCGGCGCTGCTGTCCCGGGCTTAGCGCTGGTTAAAAAGAGGAGGAGCTTATGGAACGAAAACCAAATGTGATTTTAATTAACTGCGACGACATGGGGTACGGAGACCTGGGCTGTTACGGCTCGGTGAAAAACCATACCCCCGCCATTGACGCCCTGGCCAGGGAAGGGGTTCGCTTTACTTCCTTCTATGCTGCGTCGCCGGTGTGTTCGCCCTCCCGAGCGGCCTTGATGACCGGCTGCTATCCCCCCAGGGTGGGCATTACCAGGGTGCTGTTTCCCGGGGAGCCCTATGGGCTGGACCCGGCGGAATATACCATGCCGAAGCTGTTCCAGGAGGCGGGCTACGCCACCATGATCGTGGGGAAATGGCATTGCGGCGACCAGCTGGAAAGCCTGCCGAAACGGTTTGGCTTTGACGATTATTACGGCCTTCCCTACAGCAACGACATGGGCATGCAAAGGCGGAAGGACCCGGACTTTCCCCCCATGCCGCCCCTGCCCCTCCTTTCCGGGGACGAGGTCATAGAGCAGCAGCCGGACCAGGAGGGCCTCACGGAACGGTATGTGGAGCAATGCATCCGGTTTTTGCGCAGGAACAAGGATACCCCCTTCTTCCTCTATTTTGCCCAGATGCACGTGCACCTGCCCCTCTACGCGGCTCACCATTTTGCCGCCGCTTCGGAAAACGGGGATTTCGGAGCCTGCATGGCCAGCGTGGATTGGTCGGTAGCGGCTTTGGTGGCAGAGCTCAAGCGGCTGGGGATTTATGAAGATACCTTGCTGATTTTTACCTCCGACAACGGCTCTCTGGCTGCCAACGGGGCCAGCAACGCTCCCCTGCGGGGGACGAAGCACACCGTTTGGGAGGGAGGCCTGCGAGTGCCCTTTATCGTCCATTGGAAGGGCCACGCCAAAGAGGGAGCTGTGGTGAAGAACATGGCCTGCAACATAGACCTTCTGCCTACCTTCGCCGCCCTTTTGGGAAAAGAGCTGCCCGGGGACCGGCCCATCGACGGCGTGAATGTGCTTTCCATGCTGCTGGGAGAGGACAAGCCCCTGCGGGAGGAGATGTGTTACTTCCAGGGGAAAAACTTGGCCGCCCTCCGAAGGGGCAGGTACAAGCTGCACCGGACGGCCAAGGGGGAACCCAACCCCGCCCTGTTCGACCTGGAGGAGGATGTTTCGGAGCAGGTCAACCTCAGAGGACAGGAGCCGGAGCTGGCGGAGGAGCTGGAAAAGCGGGCCCGAGAGTTGGCGGCCTGCCTGGGAGACGAATGCGCCGGCGTGGAGGGCAGGGAGGTCCGGCCCTGCCTTCGGGTGGAATCGCCTAAGCCTTTGACGGAATATGACGAAAACCACCCCTATATTGTGGCCCTTTACGACAAATCGGAGGCGGGCTGAAGGCCCATACAAAGAAAAAACCAAAGCAAGACAGAGAAAACGGAGGAGTTTTTATGCGAGTGATCATGTTCGATATCGACACCCTGCGCAGTGACCATCTGGGCTGCTACGGCTATGGCAGGAACACTTCCCCTGCCATAGATTCCGTGGCGGCGGAAGGCGTGCGGTTTGAAAACTATTACTGCCCCAATGCCCCCTGCCTGCCCTCCCGAGCCTCCCTTATCACCGGCCGGTACGGCATTCGCAACGGTGTGGTAGGCCATGGGGGTACTGCCGCCGACCTGCGCCTCCAGGGGGAGAGCCGCCATTTTACCGACGACTGCAGCGAAAACGGGCTGTTCATGCAGTTCCGGCGGGCGGGCATGCACACGGTTTCCTTTTCCACCTTTGCGGAGCGCCATTCTGCCTGGTGGTTTAACGCGGGGTTCCAGGAGTGCTGCAATGTGGGAGGAAGAGGGGGAGAATCTGCCGAAGCGGTGACGCCCCATGTGCTGGACTGGCTCCGCCGCAACGGCGAAAAAGACAACTGGTTCCTCCACGTGCATTTTTGGGACCCCCACACCCCTTACCGAGCCCCGGAATCCTTTGGCAATCCCTTTGAAAACCAGCCCCTTCCCGACGATTGGATCACCGAAGAGGTGTTTTCCCGGCACTTGCTCCATGTAGGCCCCCACGGCGCCAATGAGATCGCCATGTGGGACGATTCCACTTCCCCTAAGTATCCTCGCCATCCGGGGAAGCTCGCGAACCGGGCCGAAATGAAAAACATGCTGGACCAGTACGACTGCGGCGTGCGGTATACCGACGACAATATTAAAATGATTTTGGACCAGCTGAAGGAACAAGGACTTTACCGGGAGGACCTGGCGGTCATCATTACCTCCGACCACGGGGAGAACCTGGGAGAGCTGGGCCTTTACGGGGAGCATGGCACCGCCGACGAGCCCACCTGCCACATTCCCATGATTATCAAATGGCCCGGGGCCAAAAAGGGCTCTGTGGCAAAGGGCTTCTACGACAACGTGGATTTGCTGCCCACGGTACAGGAGCTGCTGGGTACCGGCGTGGTGGGCGATTACGATTACGACGGCCATTCCTACGCCAAAGCCCTGCTGCAGGGGGAGGACTGTTCCAAAGACAGTGTGGTGCTCACCCAGTGCTGCCATGTGTGCCAAAGGGCCGTGCGGTTTGGCGATTACCTGTATTTGCGCACCGTGCACGGGGGTTACCACCTTTTCCCCAAGGAGATGCTGTTCAACGTGAAGGAAGATCCCCACGAGCAGAAGGACCTTTCGGAGGAGCGCCCGGAGCTCTGCGAAAAGGGAGCAAAGCTTATTTTGGATTGGACAGATGAAATGATGAAGAAGTCCCAATGGGACGTGGATCCCCTTTGGACGGTGATGCGAGAAGGAGGGCCGGAGCACTGCCGGGGCATGCTGGAAAGCTATATCAAACGCCTGGAGGGCACGCCCAGGGCCAGCCAAATCCCCGCCCTGAGGGCGATGTATCCCAAAGGCTGAAAAAAGAGACATGACCTTTCTGCGTAAAAAGCAAAACGCTTCCACCCTTGTGGGCGGAAGCGTTTTCTCTGTTTTGGCCGGTTTTTGCAGCCGGTGTTCAATTCTGGTGTTCCAGCACCGAAAGCATGGCCAGGATGTTTTCCGGGGGCACGTCTCCCGGTACGCTGTGGGTGGGCCCAGCCACCAGGCCCCCCTGGGGAAAGGCCGCCAAAAGCTCCTTTGTCACGGCGCTTACCTCCTCCGGAGTCTTGTAGGGCAGGTCCCGTTGGGTACTGATGCCGCCCCAAACGGTGACCTTGCCCCGCAGCTTTTCGCTGTAGCCGTAGCCATAAATTTCCGGCTGGAAGGTCTGGTACATGTTCAGGCCAATCTCGTGGGCCTCTTCCAGAATTTCCCGGATATCGCCGCAGGAGTGCTGGCAGACATACTTCCCGGCAGCCCGTACCTTGCCGTACATTTGGGCCAGATAAGGCTTTAAAAAGGTCCGCCAGTGGTGAGGTCCCATAATAAGACCCCTTTGCTGCCCCCAGTCGTCCCCGAAATAGAACCCGTCAAAGTCATATTCCAGGGCGATGTCGATAATCTGCAGGTTCCGGGCGGTGATCTTTCCCAGGAGCTCGTGGACGAATTCCGGCTCGCCCACCATGTCGCACAGCAGGTTTTCCATGCCCCGAAGGGTCCAGGCCCGTTCGAACAGGGAGAACCCCAGAGAGGCCATGCGGAAATTTTCTCCCGGGGCAGCCGCCAGGGCTTCCATTTCCCGGCGGATAAAGGCTTCGTCCACCGGAGGGAGCAGGAACCCGTTCAAGGCCTCCTCTTTTTCCAATAGGTAAACGTCTACCACGCCGATGTCCTTATCGGCCCCGGTCTTGTTCCAGGTGACCCCGAATTCGTCCCGGTCGTACCCGGGCCGGACTTCTGTTTGGGGCTTTGAGAGAAAGACGCTGGTGATGTGGTTGTTGATCTTGGAAAGGACGTTGGGGTCGCCGGTGTGGGCGATCAGTTTTTCTGCCATTTTCTGGGTGAAGCCCATGGCGTAGGGGGTGTAATCCGGCTTTTCAAAGTTTAGGGCGGCCAGCACCCGTTCTCGGTTGGTCACGCGCGTTCGCTTCTTCCTGTTTTCTTTAATGATGGCAGCCCGCCTGTACACACCGGTAGGCGGCGGTAGGGTCGGTGGGGTCCCAGGTGTGCCAGGAGGGGATTTGAATTCCCCCGGGCTTGGGCAGGGGCCCGGAAGTCTCGTTGGGAGAAATGTAAACCTCGGTGCCGAGGGCGCAGTTGTCGTAAATCCATTTGGCGTCCCGACAGTTCAGGCGGATGCAGCCCAGGGAACGGGTTTCGCCCAAACGGTTGTATTCGTCCACCTCTAAATCCATATTGCTGTGGGTCCAATTGGGCACCGAGTGGAACAGGTAGTTTCCGGAAATTTGCGTGCACCATTGGGCCCAGGTATCGCCCACCATTTGGAGCCAGCGGTAACGGGAGGGGGTGTAGTAGGTGCCGGTGGGGGTGCCGTACCCGCAGGAAACACGCATGGCCTTTACCGGGGTGTTGAAGTGGCCGTTGTGCTTGGCAAAGACGATCAGGTAATTGGCGGGCTTGTAAACCCGAATGAAATAGGGGCCCGTCACAAGACCCAGCCCGGAAATGTCGTTTTGGATGAGGCCGTTTTTATAGTAGCGCCGCCAGTTGCCTTCCATGAAAAAGCCGGTGAGGGCTTTTCCCGTGCTCTTGTCCAGCTGGTAGGAAACGCCGTCGATGGTGGTTTTGCCCCGGAGGAATTTCTGGGACTTGGCATCCAGGTAATAGCGATCCTGCCCGTCCTGGACCCAGTGGGAGGTTTGTACCGAGCTCAAATCGGGCTCGTAGGAGGTCCACACCTCTTCCCCGGTTTCCAGGGAATATTCGTGGGAGGTAGCGGCTTCCTCAATATCGGCATAAGCCCAATAGTCGAGGAAAACATCGTAGAAATTCTTTACATCCGCCTTTTCCTTGATGTGGGTGTCGGGAGTTCTGCCCAGCATGTGATTGAGCACGGTGACAGCCTGGGCCCGGGTGATCAGATCTCCCGGCCGGAAGGTGTTGTCGCTGAACCCGTTGATCCAGCCCTTCTCCAGGGCGGAGGCGATATAGGGGGCCGCCCAGGAATCTGCCTTCACGTCCTGGAAGGAAACCTCACCTTCCACCAGGGTGTCGAAGCCCGCGGCCATCTTTACGAATTCCGCCCGGGTGATGAATTTTTCCGCCCGGAAGGTGCCGTCGGGGTAACCGGAAACAATGCCCAGGGCAGAAATCACGCCCACTGCCTGGGCGTACCATTTGCTTTCCGGCACGTCGGAAAAGCTCTTCTCCTCCAGCTCCTGGTCCAGCAAAAGGGAATAGAACATTTTGGCGGCTTCACCCCGGGTGACGCCCCGTTGGGGCTTGAACATGCCGTTTTCATAACCGCTGATATAGGCCGTGTGGTCCTGGGTGTTCAAAACCTCTTCCAGAACCCGGGAAAATTTCGCGGTGAAGGTCATGTTCCGGCTGGGGCGCAGGCTGGAAAACTGGTAAGTGGGGACCTTTACCCCTTCCTCGTTGAACCAGCCCAAAAATTCCGCGGCAGGCAGGGAGGGTTCCTCCGGGTATTCGGGAAGGTACTGCCCCTCTTCCACCAGGAATTCCTCTTTGCCCAGGGGCCCCATGTCAAAGGTGACGGTAAAGGTGGTCACGGTTTCCTCGGGCTGGCTGGGTTCTTCTCCCTCTTCCTGGGAGGGGTCCTTCTCGGAGGGGTCCTTTTCCTCCTCTTCTCCTTGGCCGGAGGCCTCTTCCCGAGAGCTTTCCCCGGCAGCCTCTTCCCCGGAGGGATCCTCTTCGGAAGGCTCCTCTCCGGAAGGCTCCCATTCTGGGACAGGCGTTTCTTCCAGGACTATGGGGAGTTCTTCCCCAAAGCCTGGCTCCGGGGAAAGCTCCGCACCTCGGGCCGGGGGCAGGGAACAGGTGACAAGGATAAGGGCTGCCAAAAGAAAGGTTACGCCTCCGCGAAGGCTTCTTCTGGTTTTGTGACGAAGGGCTGGTTTTTTCATGGATTGATCTCGCTCCTCTGGCTAAGCTTTCGATTTCTTCGGGTAATAACAATAACAGAAAAGCTCTGCCTAATTTGTCGTACCGCAGGCGGCCCAAAGGGCCCTGGGGAGTTATGTATTGATTATTATACCATATGTGGGGGAGGCTGCAAAGAGATAACAGCAAATATTCCACGATTTTTTCCACAGCTTTTTTCTTTTCCCCGGTTTTTCCAAAGGCCTTGGGAAAAGAGAAAAGTTTTTCCGGAGGAATTTTTCCTTGCGGAATTGACACAAGAACAAATGTTTGTTATGATATTCTGGTCATGGAAGCGGGGGCCGGAAAACCCTCGGAGGAAAGGGGGAATTCCGGGTGCCGGAAGGGAAAAAGACCGCAAAAAAGGGAAGGCCGGACCAGCAGGTGCTGCCCCTTCAGGAGGCGGAGCACAGAAGGCTCCTTTTGGAAGCCTTGGGTTGCCTTTGGCCCAAACAGGAAGCGGAAAAGGAATGGGCCCGGCTGCTGGGGAGCTTTGGCGGCTTCCGGGGGATTTTTTACGCCCCGCCGGAGGAACTGGAACGGGCAGGGGTCTCCCCCAAAACCGCCCGGTATTTGGAGTTGACGCTGAAGCTGTGCCGGGCTTGCCTGGAGGACGGAGCCGGTTCGTTAAAAAGGGTGTACGATACGGCCTCCGCCTGCCAGCTGCTCCGGCCCCAGTTTATGGGGCGGAAAACAGAGGCCCTGGCGGTGCTGCTGTTAAACGCCAGAGGCCAGGTGCTCTACCAGGGCATTGTCACGGAGGGCTCCGTGACGGCGGTGCCCATCTATAGCCGGAGGCTTTTGGAGCTCTGCATTAACTATGGCGCTTACAGCTGCTTTCTGGCCCACAACCACCCCAGCGATTCCGCCTTTCCCTCCCGCAACGACATTGTGGCCACCAGACAGATCGAGCTTGCCCTGCGGAGCATCGACGCCTGCCTGCAGGATCATATCATTTTTGGCGGGAACGATTTTTATTCCTTCCAGGAAAGCGGCTTGCTGGACATGGAACGGGAGCAAAACCTCCAAATGATCCGGGAGGAGCTCAAGAAGGCCAGGAAATTGGAACAGGCCCTGGAGCAGGGGGCTGGGAAAGAAGAGGGCGGGGAAAATGGAGTTTAAACTGGTTTCGAAATTTATGCCCACCGGGGACCAGCCGGAGGCCATTGGCCAGCTGGTGGCAGGGGTGAACGAGGGGAAAAAGGAACAGACGCTGCTGGGGGTCACCGGCTCCGGAAAGACCTTTACCATGGCCAACGTCATAGCCCAAACCCAAAGGCCCACCCTGGTGCTGGCCCACAACAAGACGCTGGCGGCCCAGCTCTGTTCGGAGTTCCGGGAATTTTTTCCGGAAAACGCAGTGGAATATTTTGTGTCCTATTACGACTATTACCAGCCGGAGGCCTACATTGCCCAAACGGATACTTATATAGAAAAGGATTCCGCCATCAACGACGAGATCGACAAGCTGCGCCACAGCGCCACCAGCGCTCTTTCTGAGCGGCGGGATGTGATTATTGTGGCTTCCGTCTCCTGTATTTACAGCCTGGGCGACCCTATCGATTACCGCACCATGGTGATCTCTTTGCGGCCCGGCATGGAAAAGAGCCGGGAAGAGCTGCTGCAGAAGCTGGTGGAGCTGCAATATGAAAGGAACGACGTGAACTTTACCCGCAACAAGTTCCGGGTGCGGGGGGACGTGGTGGAGATTTTCCCGGCGGAATCCAGCGACAAGGCGGTGCGGGTGGAGTTTTTTGGGGACGAAATCGAGCGGCTGCGGGAATTCACCCCCCTTACCGGGGACGTGATCGCCGAGCTGAAGCACATCGCCATTTACCCGGCCTCCCACTATATTGTGCCCAAGGAGCGCATGACGGAGGCCATTGCCGATATCAACGAGGAGATGCTCCGCCAGGTGGAGCGGTTCAAAAAGGAAGGAAAGCTCATCGAGGCCCAGCGCATTGAACAGCGCACCCGCTACGACATGGAGATGCTTTCGGAAATAGGCTTTTGCAAGGGCATTGAAAACTATTCCCGAGTGCTTTCCCGCCGGGAGCCCGGCAGCGCCCCTTTCACCCTTCTGGACTATTTCCCGGAGGACTACCTCCTGTTCGTAGACGAATCCCATGTGACGCTGCCCCAGGTGCGGGGCATGTTCGCCGGGGATCACGCCAGGAAGGAAATGCTGGTGAACTACGGGTTCCGGCTGCCCTCCGCCTACGACAACCGGCCCCTGAACTTCGACGAATTCTATTCCCATGTGAACCAGGTAGTGTTTGTCAGCGCCACCCCCGGGGACCTGGAGCTTTCCAAATCTGCCCAGGTGGTGGAACAGGTGATCCGGCCCACCGGGCTTTTGGACCCCCGCATCACGGTAAAGCCCACCGAGGGCCAGATCGACGACCTGATCTCCGAAATCAACCTGCGGGTGGAACGGCAGGAACGGGTTTTGGTGACTACCCTGACCAAAAAGATGGCAGAAGACCTCACCTCTTATTTAGAGGGTTACGGGATTCGGGTGCGGTACATGCACCACGACATTGACACCGTGGAGCGTATGGAGATCATACGGGACCTGCGGCTGGGGGAATTTGACGTGCTGGTGGGCATTAACCTGCTGCGGGAAGGGCTGGACATTCCCGAGGTATCGCTGGTGGCCATTCTGGACGCGGACAAGGAGGGCTTCCTGCGCAGCGGCCGGAGCCTTATTCAAACCATTGGCCGGGCGGCCCGGAACGCTCAGGGACAGGTGATCATGTATGCGGACGAGGTCACTCCCTCCATGGAGTACGCCATCACGGAAACCGAGCGCCGCCGGGGGATTCAGGAAAGCTATAACGAAAGCCACGGGATTACCCCCCAGACCATTCGGAAGGATGTGGCGGAGATCCTGGAGATTTCCACCCATAAGGAAGACGGAAAGAAGAAAAAGAAGACCTATACCCCAGCTGAGCGCCGGGAGCTGATCGAGCAGTATACCAAGGAGATGAAGGCGGCGGCGAAGCTGCTGGAATTTGAGCACGCCGCTTACCTGAGAGATAAGATCAAAGAGCTGGAGGGCCAGGGAGCCGGGCACGCGCCGGTGCCCAGGAAAAGGAGCAGGTGACCGAAGGCCGCCTGCGATTCCGGGAAAGAAAGGATAACTTAAAGTATGAGCCTTGATAAAATTGTGGTGCATGGCGCCAGAGAGCACAATTTAAAGAACGTGGACGTGACCATTCCCAGGGATAAGCTGGTGGTTTTGACGGGCCTTTCCGGCTCGGGAAAATCTTCCCTGGCCTTTGACACCATCTACGCGGAGGGGCAAAGGCGCTACGTGGAATCCCTTTCCTCCTACGCCAGGATGTTTTTGGGGCAGATGGAAAAGCCGGATGTGGATATGATCGACGGCCTTTCCCCAGCCATTTCTATCGACCAGAAGACCACCTCCAAGAACCCCCGTTCCACTGTGGGGACAGTGACGGAAATTTACGATTACCTGCGCTTGATGTACGCCCGCATCGGGATCCCCCACTGCCCCATTTGCGGCCGGGAGATCAAACAGCAAACCGTGGACCAAATCGTGGACCGGGTGCTGGCCCTGCCGGAAAAGAGCAGGATTCAGGTGCTGGCCCCGGTGGTGCGGGGCAGGAAGGGCGAGCATGTAAAGGAGTTCGAGGCCGCCCGGCGCTCCGGTTTTGTCCGGGCCAGGGTAGACGGCCTGGTCTATGACCTGAACGAGACCATTCAGCTGGAAAAGAACCGGAAGCATACCATAGAGATCATTGTGGACCGTCTGGTCATCAAGGAGGATATCCGTTCCCGTTTGGCAGATTCCATTGAGGTGGCGGCGGGCCTTACCGGCGGCATCGTCATTGTGAACGTCATCGACGGGGAAGACATTGTGTTTTCCCAAAATTACGCCTGCCCGGAGCACGGGGTGAGCATTGACGAGCTTTCCCCCCGGATGTTCTCCTTTAACAACCCCTTCGGGGCCTGTAAAAAATGTACGGGCCTGGGGGTGTTTATGCGGATAGACCCGGAGCTGATCATTCCCGACAAGCGCCTTTCCATCAATAAGGGCGGCCTCAAGGCCAGCGGCTGGGCCATGGAGGGCAGTACCATCGCCGCCATGTATATGCGGGGGCTGGCGGAGCATTACGGCTTTTCCCTGGACACGCCCTTGGGGGAACTGCCCAAAGAGATGATAGACATCCTCCTTTACGGCACCAAGGGGGAAAAGATCAAGCTGAAACGGGTGAGCGAGTACGGCAGCGGCACCTACCAGGCAGAGTTCGAGGGCGTGATCAACAATTTGGAGCGCCGGTTCAAGGAGACCTCTTCCAACTGGATCAAGGAGGAAATTGAAACCTACATGAGCGCCGTGCCCTGCGACGCCTGCCACGGCAAACGCCTTTCCCCGGAAAGCCTGGCAGTGACGGTGGGGGGCATTAACATCGCGGACTTTTGTGACAAATCGGTAACCGAGGCCCTGGAATTTGTGGAAGTCCTGGAGCTCACGGAGCGGGAAAAGCTCATCGCCGCCCCCATCTTAAAGGAGATCAAGGCCCGGCTGGGCTTTTTGCAAAGCGTGGGCCTGGAATACCTCACCCTGTCCCGGGCCTCCGGCACCCTTTCCGGCGGGGAAAGCCAGCGCATCCGGCTGGCCACCCAAATTGGCTCTTCCCTGATGGGGGTGCTCTATATTCTGGACGAGCCCAGCATTGGGCTCCACCAGCGGGACAACCACAAGCTTCTGGCCACCTTAAAGCGCCTGCGGGACCTTGGAAACACGGTAATCGTGGTAGAGCACGACGAGGACACCATGCGGGAAGCGGACTATTTGGTGGATGTGGGCCCCGGCGCCGGGATTCACGGCGGCAATATCGTTTATGCCGGGCCGGTGAAGGGCATTGAAAAATGCAAGGGCTCTGTGACCGGGCAGTACCTCAGCGGCAAAAAGAAGGTGGAGGTGCCGGAAAAGCGCAGGCCGGGGAACGGGAACTTTTTACAAATCAAGGGGGCTGCCCAGAACAACCTGCAAAACGTGAGCGTGAAGATCCCCCTGGGAGAGTTCGTGTGCGTCACCGGGGTTTCCGGTTCGGGGAAATCTTCCCTGATCAACGAGATTCTTTACAAAAAGCTGGCGGCGGAGCTGAACCGGGCCCACACCCACCCGGGAAAGCACAAGGAAATTCTTGGCCTGGAAAATCTGGATAAGGTCATACGGATCGACCAATCTCCCATTGGCCGCACGCCCCGTTCCAACCCGGCCACCTATACGGGCCTGTTTACCGATATTCGGGAGCTGTTCGCCAGCACCCAGGAGGCGAAAATGCGGGGCTTTAACGCCGGGCGGTTTTCCTTTAATGTAAAAGGGGGCCGGTGCGAGGCCTGCCAGGGGGACGGCATTATCTGCATTGAAATGCACTTTTTGCCCGATGTGTACGTGCCCTGCGAGGTGTGCAAGGGCCACCGTTACAACAGGGAGACCCTGGAGGTGAAATATAAGGGCAAGAACATTTACGACGTGCTGGAAATGACAGTGGAGGAAGGCCTGGAGTTCTTCCGGGATATTCCCAAGCTGGCCCGGAAGCTGCAAACCCTGTACGACGTGGGCCTGGGGTATGTGAAAGTGGGCCAGCCGGCCACCACTCTTTCCGGCGGCGAGGCCCAGCGGGTGAAGCTGGCCACCGAGCTTTCCCGGCGTCCCACAGGCAAAACCATTTATATTCTGGACGAGCCTACCACAGGACTGCACATTGCCGACGTCCACAAGCTCATTGAGGTGCTGCAGCGGCTTGTGGATACCGGCAACACGGTGCTGGTGATCGAGCACAACCTGGACCTCATCAAAACCGCCGACCATATCATTGACCTGGGGCCGGAGGGCGGCAACCGGGGAGGCCTTGTGGTGGCGGAGGGCACCCCGGAGGAAGTGGCCTCGGTGGAGGGCTCCTATACCGGCCAGTATTTAAAGCCTTTGCTGGGAATATAAGCTGCGAAAAAGGCGGGGAAGGGAGATGGGTTTCCTTCCCCGCTTCTTGGCGGGATGCCGTTTTTCCCGGAATGGCGGAAGACGAAACCGGGAGCCGCCGGCAAAGAGGTCAAAGGCCTCCCCCGGCCGCCCGGGGCCGGGGGAAAAGCCCGAAATATTCCTTGAGAAAATTGTTGCAACAGAGCGGTTTTTAAGGTAAAATAATTTTATGCGGTCCGTCGGGAGGACGGGCCGCTTCTTGCCTTTGCAAAGAAGTCCATAAGAGGAGAGTTTACTATGGAATTTCCAAAGCATCCATTCCGTACCCATGGCGGCGCGCCGGTTCCTCACCATAAGAACACGGCCCAAAGCCCCTCGGTGGTGATGCCGCCCCCCGAAAGAATTGTACTGCCCATGCAGCAGCATATTGGCGCGCCCTGCGTCCCCACAGTGAAAAAGGGTGACCACGTCTATGTGGGGCAGGTGGTGGGAGACAGCGACGCTTACGTAAGCGCCCCTATCCACGCTTCCATTTCCGGCACCGTCACGGAGCTGACCCAGGTGATGCTCACCGGTGGGCAAATGACCCAGGCGGTAGTCATAGAATCGGACGGGAAAATGGAGAAGGATCCGGGCATTTACCCGCCTGCGGCTATCAACTCCAAGGAAGAGCTGGCCAAGGCCGCCCGCTCCGCGGGCCTGGTAGGTTTGGGCGGTGCGGGCTTTCCGGCCCATGTGAAGCTCAACGTGCCGGAGGGGAAAAATATAGATACCTTGATCGTCAACGTAGCCGAATGCGAGCCCTATGTGACCTCCGACCACCGGGAGGCCCTGGAAAACGGCAAAAACGTGCTGGACGGCATTTATAAAATAAAGGAGATCCTGGGTGTGCACCGGGTGCTGGTGGCAGTGGAGGACAACAAGCCCGACGTCATCGCGAAGCTGCGGGAAATTGCCGATAACCCGGAGATGGACCCAAAAGACGAGGTGCGGGTGCTGCCCTTAAAAAGCCGTTACCCCCAGGGGGCGGAAAAGGTGCTGGTGCAGGCCTGCACGGGAAGAAGGGTGCCTCCGGGACAGCTGCCTGCCGACGTGGGCTGCCTGGTGATGAATATCGCCTCCATCTCCTTCCTGGCAAGCTACATGCGTACCGGCATGCCCCTCACCTTAAAGCGGGTGACCATAGACGGTTCCGCCATCAAGGAGCCCAAAAACGTCATTGTGCCCATTGGCACCAAGATCGCCGACGTCATCGAGTTTTGCGGCGGGTACCAGAGTGAGCCTCAAAAAATGCTTATGGGCGGCCCCATGATGGGCATAGCCATTACCACCGACCAGCTGCCCATTTTAAAACAGAACAACGCCATTCTGGCCTTTGACGAAAAGGAAGCGGCCCTGCTGGAGCCCACCGCCTGCATCCGCTGCGGGAAGTGCGTGGCGGCCTGCCCCATGAACCTGATGCCCACCAAGCTGGAAAAGGCGGTGGAAAAAAAGGACACGGAGGCCTTAAAGGCTCTGGACGTGACCACCTGCATGGAATGTGGGTGCTGTGCTTTTTCCTGCCCTGCCGGAAGGCGGCTGGTACAGGCCATTCGCCTTGGGAAAAGCTATTTAAAAAAGGCCGGCGCCAAAAAGGCGTAACAAGCGGCAGGCCGTGATCTTCCATGGAAAGGATGGAAATAAAAAATGGATAAATTGATCGTTTCTTCCTCCCCCCATTTTCACGGGAAGAAGACGACCCAAAATATCATGCTGGATGTGATTTTGGCCCTTTCGCCGGCCATGGTGGCTTCCATAGTGATTTTCGGGTTTCAGGCCGCGGTGGTGATCATCACCTGTGTGGCCTCCTGTGTGCTCAGCGAGTACCTTTGCCGCCGGGTGATGAAGCGGCCCCAGACGGTGGGAGACTTGAGCTGTGTTGTGACAGGGATTTTGCTGGCGCTGAATTTGCCCGTCACCATTAGCCCCTTTATCGCTTTGTTTGGCAGTGTGGTGGCCATTGTGGTGGTAAAGCAAATGTTCGGCGGCATTGGCCAGAACTTTGTGAACCCGGCTTTGACGGCCCGCATTGTGCTCATGAATTCCTTTCCTGCCCGTATGACCCATTGGACAGGAGCTTTCGATTATGCCGCCAGAGCCGATTCTGTGACTACCGCCACCCCGTTGGGAATTTTGGCGGAAGGGGGCACGGAAGCGCTGCCCTCCTATTGGGACCTGCTTCTGGGGCGCACCGGCGGATGCCTGGGGGAGACCTGTGCCATAGCCATTTTGCTGGGAGGCCTGTACTTAATAGTGAGAAGGGTGATTAGCCCTGTGATCCCCGTCACCTATTTGGCCACCGCGGCAGTGCTTTCGTTTCTGCTGGGCCGGGACCCGCTCTTTGACCTTTTGGCCGGGGGGCTCATGCTGGGGGCGTTCTTTATGGCTACCGATTACACTACCAGCCCCCTCTACTTTTGGGGCCGGGTGGTGTTCGCCGTGGGCTGCGGCGTTTTGACCATTGTCATTCGGGAATTTGGCTCTTTGCCCGAAGGCGTTTCCTATTCCATTGTGCTCATGAATATTATGACGCCCCTAATAGAGCGTTACCTGAAGCCCAGGGCTTTTGGCAGGGTGAAGGAGAAGAAGCAGAAGCAGAAGGAACCGCAGAGGTGATCTTCAGAATTTTCGGGAAAGGAAAGTATGCATCCTATGAAGCTTGACGCGAAAAGTATTTTAGTGCCCACCGGGATCCTCTTCCTGATTTGTGTGGCGGTGGCCGCGGCGCTGGCAGGAGCCAATTTTTTGACGGCGGAACGCATTGAGGAACAGCAGCGGTTAAAGGCCGAAGAATCCCGGAAGATTGTGCTGGCGGCAGCGGAATCTTTTGAAGAGCAGGAAGACTATTATAAAGGGGTCGCAGGAGGCCAAACGGTAGGGTATGTGTTCGAAACCGAGGCCAAGGGCTACGGCGGCTCGGTGCGGGTGATGACTGGCATTGGCCAAGAGGGCGATATTACCGGCGTGGTCATCTTAAGCCATGGGGAAACTCCGGGCCTGGGGGCCAACGCGGTAAAAGAGGAGTTCCGAGATCAATTTCGGCAGGCGGCCCCGGAAAACGGTTTGAAGGTGGTAAAATTCCAAACTCCCGGCGAAGGGGAGGTGGAGGCCCTCACCGGGGCCACCATTACCACCAGGGCTGTGTCTGAAGCGGTAAACGCGGCCATAAGCCAATATTACGAAGTGCGGGAGGAGAGCTGACGGTGGAGGAGAAGAAGACAAGGGGCCTTTGGAAGGAATTTACCAAGGGCATTATTAAGGAAAACCCTGTGCTCCGGCTGGTGCTGGGCTGCTGCGCCACCCTGGCGGTGACCACCGCGGCTTCCAACGCCATTGGCATGGGCGCGGCCACCACCTTTGTGCTGGTGTGTTCCAACGCGGCTATTTCCCTGCTGCGGAACGTGATTCCCAACAAGGTGCGCATACCGGCCTTTATCACCATTATCGCAGGGTTTGTCACCATTGTGCAGCTGTTCATCAAGGCCTTTTCCCCTGCCCTGGATACGGCCCTGGGGGTGTTTTTGCCCCTGATCGTGGTAAACTGCATCATTTTGGGCCGGGCGGAAATGTTCGCCAGTAAAAATAAGGTTTTGCCCTCTGTGGTAGACGGCCTGGGCATGGGCGTGGGCTTTACCGCCGCCATGCTCTGCATGGGCATTATTCGGGAGCTGCTGGGGGCCGGCACGGTATTTGGGATTCCCATCCTTTCCGGCTTTATGGAGCCCATTATCATCTTCCTGCTGCCTCCCGGCGGGTTTTTCGTGTTTGGCCTGCTCATCGCCCTGGCGGGCAGGCTTTCCCAAGAAAAAAAGGCCCCGGAGGGCCTGGGCTGTGCTGGCTGCCCCTTAGCGGCCTCCTGCTCAAAGCTTACGGAGAAGACGGAAGGGAGTGACCGCTAATGGACGCGCAAACCATCAAAACTTTGGTAGGTATTTTCCTGGCGGCTATTTTAACGGAAAATTATGTGCTGAATAAGTTTTTGGGCATTTGCCCCTTTTTGGGGGTTTCTAAAAAGCTGAATACGGCCTTTGGCATGAGCTGCGCGGTGACGGTGGTCATGGTGATCGCCACAGCGGTTACCTGGCCCATTTATACTGGCCTGCTGGTGCCCAAGGAGCTGGAATATTTGCAGACCATTGTGTTCATTTTGGTCATCGCTGCCCTTGTGCAGCTGCTGGAGACCATTCTGCGCAAATACATGCCCCCGCTTTACAATTCCCTGGGCATCTACTTGCCCCTTATCACCACCAACTGCGCGGTGCTGGGCGTCACCATGCTGGTGCTGGAAAAGAACGCTGCCGACCCTGTGGGCTACGGGTATTTGCAGGCTTTGATCAATGCCTTTGGCTCCGGCGTGGGTTTCTTGGTGGCCATGCTGCTGTTTGCCGGGATCCGGGAAAGGCTGGAGGAATGTGACATTCCGGAATTCTTCCGGGGGCTTCCCATCACCCTGGTGGCTGCCTCCCTGGTTGCCGTTTCGTTCCTGGGCTTTAACGGCGTAGTGGACCGTTTGATGTGAGGAGGGCTTCCAAATGGATTTTTTAACTCCTGTTTTAATTGTGGGCGTCATTGGCCTTTTGGCCGGTGTGATCCTGGCGGTGGCTTCCATTGTCATGGCGGTGCCGAAAGATGAAAAGGCGGAGGCCCTGGAAGAAATTTTGCCGGGAGCCAACTGCGGGGCCTGCGGCTATTCCGGCTGTTCTGGTTACGCCAAAGCCATGTCGGAGGGGACGGCAAAGCCCGGCCTGTGCTCCCCCGGCGGGGCGGAGGTGGCTCAAAAATGCGGGGAACTTTTGGGCTCCGGCAGCGTGGAGGTGGAATATAAAAGCGCCCTGGTCCACTGCCTGGGCAGCTACGACAATACCTCCGATAAAATGCGGTACGACGGCATTCAAAGCTGTTCGGCCTCCACCTTCCTGGCAGGGGGAATTTCCAGCTGCCGCTATGGCTGTATGGGCATGGGGGACTGTGTGCGGGCCTGCGAATACGGGGCGGTTTCCGTGTGCAACGGGGTGGCGAAAATAGACCCCCAAAAATGCAGGGGCTGTTCCAAATGTGTGGAAGCCTGCCCCAAGGGGCTCATTAGCTTTGTGCCTTTGAAAAAGCAGGCGGTGGTCCGCTGTGCCAACTGCGACAAGGGAAGAGACACCATGCAGGTGTGCAAGGTGGGCTGTATTGGCTGTATGAAGTGCGTGAAAACCTGCCAGTTCCAGGCGGTGGCAGTAAAGGACGGGTGCGCCGTTGTGGACCCGGCAAAATGTACGGGATGCGGCCAGTGCGTAGAGGCCTGCCCCCGGCATGTGATCACCCTTCTGGAGGTGTGAGGGCCGTCCTTTCCGGCGGCCCGGCCGGGATTCTTACGGTTTTGACCGTAATTGTTTACACTGTGTTCAACAACTCTCGGGAAATTCAGAGTAGAATATCGGCGAAAGGATAGCTGTAAACTTATGTTTGGTTATGTCCGGCCCTATAAATCTGAAATGCTGGTCCGGGAGTATGAGCAATACAAGGCCATTTACTGCGAGCTCTGCCGCCAGCTGGGAAAGGAATACGGCTGGGCCGCTCGGTTCACCCTGAGTTACGACTGTACCTTTTACGCGGTTTTGGCTCTTTCTGTCTCCGGGGCAAGGGTAAAGCAGCGGCAGGGGAAATGTGCCGCCAACCCTTTGAAAAAATGCAATTATTTGCCTTCGGAAGGGGAAGAATACAAGAAGGCGGCCGCCCTTTCCATGATTATGACCTGTCACAAGCTGCGGGACAACGTGGCGGACGAGGGCTTCCTGGGTTCCCTGGGCGCCCGGTGCCTTTTGCCCTTTGTTTCCCGGAAGGCGAAAAAGGCGGAGGCCCGGTACCCCTTTTTGGGGGCGGCGGTGAAGGCCGCCATGGAGGACCAGCGCCTGGCCGAAGAAGAGCAGGGCGGGGTGGACCGCTGCGCGGAGCCCACCGCTAAAATGCTCTCCGAAATTTTCCGGGAGCTGGGAGGCTGCCAAAAGAGCCTGTGCCTGCCCCTGGAACGGTTCGGGTACTTTTTGGGCCGTTGGGTATACCTGATGGACGCCGCGGACGACCTTTCCCGGGACCTTTCCCAGGGCGCCTTTAACCCCTTTATCGCCAGGCTGGGCCTCGGGGGGAAAAGGGAGCTGACAGAGGAAGAGCAAAAGGCGGCAGACGAGGCCTGCAACGGGGCGCTGAACGCCACGGCGGCCCAAATGCTGCCGGCTCTGCATTTGATCCCAATGGAAAATTTTGGGCCCCTGGTGGAAAACGTGGTGGAAAAGGGGCTGCCCGAAATGCAGCGAGAAATTTTGTTTTTGCATGTGACCCGGAAAAAGCGGAAAAAGGAAAAGCTGTTTTCTTAACCCTTTTTGAGATCCGCTGTGGGAACGTAAAGGAATTTAATTGGGAAAGCGTCGGGAATACCGGCCTTTCAAAAAAGGAGAACTGTGGATGACAGACCCGTACAAGGTACTGGGAATATCGCCCAATGCCACCGATGAACAAATCAAAGACGCCTACCGGAACCTGGCCAAAAAATACCATCCCGACCAATATGCCGACAGCCCCCTGAAGGATTTGGCGGATGAAAAGATGAAAGAGATCAACGAAGCCTACGACGCCATTACCGAGCAGCGAAAAAACGGGGCTTCTTCCTGGGACGGCAACAGGGCCGGGGGTTATAACCCGGTGGGGAATTCCGGCCGTTCCGGCTTCAGCGACGTGCGCAGCTATATTATGAGCGGACGAATTGCCGATGCGGAGCAAATCCTAAACGGTGTGCCCCCCGAACGCAGGAACGCCGAATGGTATTTTCTAAAGGGCTCCGTGCTCTACCGCCGGGGCTGGCTGGAGGAGGCCAAAGACCATTTTTCCAGGGCCTGCCAAATGGACCCGGGCAACCCGGAATACAGCGCGGCCCTGAACCAGGCTATGAACCAGGGCACCGGCGTTTACGGCGGCTATAACCCCAGAGCCAATATGAACGCGGGAGGGTGCAACTCCTGCGACATGTGTTCTTCTTTGATCTGCGCCGACTGCTGCTGCGAGTGTATGGGCGGCGACCTGATCCCTTGTTGTTGAGAAAACCGGAGGCGGGTCCATGAAAATTTCCATGAAGGTAGCCTTTTGCGGTGTGATGACAGCCCTTTCTGCGGTGATCATGTTTTTGTCCGGCCTTGTTCCCGTGGCCACGCTGGCCATTCCCGCCATTGCCGGTTGCCTTTTGATTTCCGTAGTGGCGGAGGTGGGCCTGGGCTGGGGCTTCGGCGTGTACGGGGCCTGCAGCCTCTTGTCTTTGCTCCTGGTGCCGGACCGGGAGGCGGCTTTGTTTTATGTGCTGTTTTTTGGCTATTATCCCGTGCTTTTCGCCCCCTTGAGCAGGGTTCGGAACCGGTTCCTTCGGGGCTTGGCCAAGTTTTCCATTTTCAACGCGGCAGTGGTGCTGGAAGCCTTGATCGCCTTTTTTGGGCTGGGCATTCCCTTGGAGACCATCAATTTCCTGGGCAAGTTTACCCCCCTGGTTCTGCTGGCCTTTGGGAACCTGGTGTTTCTCCTTTACGACCACGCTATGGACGGTTTGATCGCCCAGTATTTTTACCGGCTTCACAGCAGGATTAGCCGGGTCTTGAGAATGTAACATACCAAAATGAAGCTTCTGCTTTTTCGGGGAGCGCCGGAAAAATTGTTCCGGCGCTCCCTTCCTGCTTTTGCTACAGCAAAGGCAGGAAGGGAATATGGGTTTTGCATAGAAATTAGAATTTCCTGCAAAAACCATGGGGGTTTTTGGGGGAAAACGGAATTTCCCTTGATTTTTGCAGGCCAAAGCTTTAAAATAGGCTTTAGTTACCCGTTCCTTTGGGATTGCCAAAGGAACGCAGAAGTGGAGAAAGAAGGAACTTTTCGATGAACAGCCAGCTTTCCGGACGGATCCGGGAGAAAAGCGGCAGCTTTTCCAAAGGCCAGCGGCTCATTGCCAAATATATTGAGGAGCACTCCGAAGAGGTTGCCTTTATGACAGCCTCCAAGCTGGGGGTCACGGTGGGAGTGAGTGAATCTACCGTGGTGCGGTTTGCCACAGAAATTGGCTATTCCGGCTACCCGGCCCTGCAGCGGGCCATACAGGAGATGATCCGCAGCAAGCTCACCAGCCTCCAGCGCCTGGAAATGACCTCCCGGAACATCGGCGCGGAACGGCTCTTGGATGCGGTGCTGGACCAGGATATCGACATTTTAAAGCATACCAAAGAAAGCATAGACCGGGAAGAATTTTACCGGGCTGCCGACGCCCTGGTCACAGCGCCCAGGGTATATATTTTGGGGGCAGGGAGCTCTTTGGCCCTGGCCACTCTTCTGGCCCACTACCTGCGCCTGATTTTTGACACGGTACAGCTGGTGGAGGCCACCAGCGAAGCCACCATTTTACAGCAGATGATCCGGGCAAAGAAGGGGGACGCCATCATAGCCATCAGCTTTCCCCGGTACTCCAAAAAAGCGGTGAAAACCTTGAAATATGCTGCGGACCAGGGCCTTTCCACCCTGGCGATAACCGACAGCCTCCTCTCCCCCCTGGCGGAGTTCGCCCAGTACCGGCTCTTGGCCAAAAGCGACATGGTCTCTTTTGTAGATTCCTTAGTGGGGCCCCTGAGTGTGATTAACGCCCTTATTGTCACCGTGGCCATTCGCAAAAAGCAGGAGGTGGCAGATACTCTCCGGAAGATCGAATCGATTTGGGATGAATATTCTATTTATGAAAAGGTAGATGAAGGCGGCCATTGAGCTTTTTGGAACAATATGACGCCATTGTAGTGGGGGGAGGCCCTGCGGGCCTGATGGCGGCCGGCGTTTGCGCCGGCCGGGGCCGGAAGACCCTGCTCCTGGAAAAGAACGAAAAGCTGGGCCGGAAGCTGCGCATTACCGGGAAGGGCCGGTGTAATGTTACAAACCATTGTTCCGCCCAGGAGGTTATTCAAAACACCCCCCGAGGTGGAAAATTTCTTTATGGGGCTCTTTCCGCTTTCCCGCCGGAAGAGGTCATGGCTTTTTTTGAGGAACGGGGCGTCCCTTTGAAAACGGAGCGGGGCAGGCGTGTGTTCCCTGTCTCCGACAGGGCGGAAGACATTGCCGGGGCTTTGGGGGCCTTTGTGCTGGAGCAGGGCGTTCATGTACTGCAGGAGCAGGCTCTTTCCGTAGCGGTCCGGGAGGGGAAGGTTTTGGGAGTGGACACCCGCCGGGGGCGGTTTGGGGCAAAAACCGTGCTGCTGGCCTGCGGGGGCGCTTCTTACCCTGGCACCGGTTCCAATGGAGACGGCAGCCGCCTGGCAAAGGCCTTGGGCCACACGGTTTCCCCTTTGCTGCCCTCCTTAGTGCCCCTGGTGGAGGAGGGGGAGTTTTGCAGCCGGGCCATGGGTCTTTCCCTGCGCAACTGCGGGGTGAGGGTGACGGCTGCGGGGAAAAAGAAGCCTGTGTATGAGGACTTCGGTGAGCTGCTCTTCACCCATTTTGGCCTTTCCGGCCCCACGGTTTTAAGCGCTTCCGCCCACCTGCATCCCATGGAGCCCGGGAAATACACAGTCCATATAGATCTGAAGCCCGCCCTGGACCCCCGGCAGCTGGACCTTCGGCTGCTGCGGGAGCTGGAAGGGCATAAAAATAAAATTTTTGCCAATTCTCTGGAAGGACTGCTGCCCCAAAAGCTCATCCCCCTGGTGGTGGAGCGTTCCGGCATTCCCGGCGATACCCGATGCCATTCCCTTACCCGGGAGCAGCGGCAGGGACTGGGGGAGCTTTTGAAGGATTTTTCCGTAAAGGTTCGGGGCTTCCGTCCCCTTGCGGAGGCCATTGTCACTTCTGGAGGGGTGAGTCTCAAAGAGGTGGACCCCAGCACAATGGCCTCGAAGCTTATTAAGGGGCTTTATTTTGCCGGGGAAATTTTGGATGTGGACGCCTATACCGGCGGGTATAACCTGCAAATCGCCTTTGCCACCGGCCGCCTGGCCGGCGGGCAGCTGTAGGGAAAAGAGCGGGGACAAAGAAAACCACAGGAGGAAAGAACAGGATGTTTTCGGTAGCCATTGACGGCCCCGCGGGGGCGGGGAAATCCAGCGTCGCCAGAGCGGCAGCTAAGGAGCTGGGATTTTTATATGTAGATACGGGGGCCATGTACCGCACCATTGCCCTTTATTTTCTGCGGCAGGGCGCAGACCTTGCCGCTTGGAAGGAGATCGAGGCCGCCCTTCCGGGGCTGGACTTGCGAATGGAGCTCGGGAAGGAAGGGCAGAAGATGTTCCTGCAGGGGGAAGAGGTCACGGACCTCATCCGCTCGCCGGAGGTTTCGGCGGCTGTTTCGTCTGTTGCGGCCATACCGGCGGTGCGGGCTTTTTTGGTGGACCGCCAGCGGGCCCTGGCAAAGGAGCATAACCTGTTGATGGACGGCAGGGACATCGGCACGGTGGTGCTGCCCCAGGCCCAGCTGAAGATATTCCTGACGGCGGCCCCGGAGGAACGGGCCCGCCGCAGGGTGCGCCAGCTGGAGGCAGCCGGGCGAAAGGTAGATTACCGGCAGACCCTGGATGAAATTCTCCGGCGGGATTACCAGGATTCCCACCGGGAGGCGGCCCCTTTAAAGCCTGCCCCGGATGCCCTTTTGCTGGATACCACCGGAATCTCCTTTCGGGAATCTATCGCCCGGCTGGTGGCCCTGGTTCGGGAACGGATGGCGGAGGCGGAATAAGCCGGCCGGCGGCGCCGGCTTGGAAGAGGTTACTGTAATTTTTGGAAAGGGTAGAGGTCATAGCCATGGGAAAAAAAGAAACACGGGCAAAACGGATGGGAGGGCTGTACAGGCTGGGCAAATTTTTGCTGTGGCTGTTTTACTTCCCGGTGTACCGGATTCAGGTGAAGGGCCGGGAAAACATTCCGGCGGAAGGGCCAGTGCTTTTGTGCAGCAACCATGTGGCCATGAAAGATCCTGTGGTGCTGGGGCTGGCCCAAAAGCGCCAGGTGTTTTACATGGCAAAGGAGGAATTGTTCCAGAACTGGTTTATTGGCGGGCTGCTTCGAAAGCTGGGAGCCTTTCCCGTCCGGCGGGGCACCGGCGGCACCGACGCGCTGCAGGAGGCCTATGACCTGCTGCGGCAAAATGCCGTAGTGGGGGTTTTCATCGAGGGCCACCGCTCGAAGACGGGAGAGCTGCAAAAGCCCAAAACCGGGGCCGCCCTTTTGGCCTACCGCGTAAAGGCTCCCGTTGTGCCGGTGTGTATTACCGCAGAGGACGGAAAGCTGCCCCGGCCCTTCCACAAGATGTTCATACGGTTCGGAAAGCCCATTTCCCCGGAGACCTTGGCTATTCCCGACGATTCCAGCATGCAGCTGCGCCGGGCCAGCCGGGTGATTATGGGGGAGATCGCCGGCCTGCGGGAGAGCACCTTAAAGGAGCTGGGCCTGCCCTTGCCGGGGCAGACTTCTCAAAAAGAAGGGGAAAGCCAATGAAGGTAGAAGTGGCGCCATCCGCGGGCTTTTGCTTTGGGGTAGACCGGGCGGTAAAGGCCGTGTATGACCTGCTGGCCCAGGAAAAGCAGGTGGCCACCCTGGGGCCCATCATACACAACCCCAGGCTGGTGGCGGAGCTCCAGGAACGGGGGGTGACGCCGGTGGACCGGCCGGAGGACACGCCTCCGGGCCATGTGCTGGTCGTTCGCTCCCATGGGGTGCCCAGGGCGGTGACCCAACGGATTCGGGAGCTGGGCATTCCCTATGTAGATGCCACCTGCCCCTTTGTGAAAAAGCTCCATGCCCTGGCCAAAAGGACCGGGGAAGAGGGACGAGTGTTCCTGCTGGCCGGAGACCGGGACCACCCGGAGGTGCGGGGGATCCTGGGGCATTGCGGGGGAGAATATTATGTGGTCCGGAATGGAGAAGAGCTCCGGGAGCTTTTCCAGGAAAAGCCGGAACTGGTTCATAGGCCCATTTCTCTGGCTGCCCAGACAACTTTTCCCGTAAAAGTATGGGAGAATACTTTAAAAACTCTGAAAAACCTATGTACAAACGCCTCAGTTTTTGCTACAATATGTAATGCGACTTCAAAGAGGCAAAAGGAAGCCTGCTCTTTGGCTCAGCGCTGTGACCTTATGTTGGTCATTGGCGGAAGGAACAGCTCCAACACCGCTAAGCTGCGGGAGGTCTGCGAGAAATACTGCCCTACCTTTCTCATCGAGGGGGCGGACGAGCTTCCGGCTTTGAGGGCCGATGCCAGAATTGGTATCACTGCGGGTGCGTCAACGCCTGCAAGCATAATAAAGGAGGTACTAGCTACCATGTCAGAAGTAAACAACAATGAACTGAATTTTGAGGAGATGCTTGAGGAATCCCTTAAAAGCTTAAATACAGATGAAAAGGTACACGGCGTTGTTGTTGGCATTTCTCCTACCGAAGTGTATGTGGATGTGGGCAGGAAGCAGGCCGGGTTTATTCCGGTGGCCGAGCTTTCCAACGATCCTGCCGCCAAGCCGGAGGATCTGGTAAAGATCGGCGACGAGATGGATTTGCTCATCATGAAAACCAACGACCAGGAAGGCACCATTATGCTTTCCAAGCGCCGGGTAGACGCCATGAAGGGCTGGGATGAGGTGGCCCAGGCCCAGGAAAGCGGCGAAGTGCTTACCGGCAAGGTGATCGAAGTGGTAAAGGGCGGCGTCATTGTTTTGAAGGGCGCTATGCGGGTGTTTGTGCCTGCTTCCCAGGCCACCCTTTCCAGAGGGGAAGACCTGAACCAGCTGATGGGTACGGAGGTCCGGTTCCGCATTATTGAAGTAAACCGCCAGCGCCGCCGGGCTGTAGGCTCCATTCGCAGCGTGCTCCGGGAAGACCGCAAGGCGGCCCAGGAGAAGTTCTGGGAGAATATCGAGGAGGGCCAGCAGTTCACCGGAAAGGTGAAATCTCTTACCAATTTTGGCGCTTTTGTGGATTTGGGCGGCGTGGACGGCATGGTTCACATTTCCGAGCTCTCCTGGAACCGCATTAAGCATCCCAGCGAGGTGTTGAACGTGGGCGATACCGCCCAGGTATACATCAAGGCTCTGGACCGGGAAAACGGCAAGATCTCCCTGGGCTACAAGCGGCCGGAGGACAACCCCTGGGAGAAGATGCGCAACGAGTACCCGGTGGGCACGGTGTGCGACGCCAAGGTGGTGGGCCTCACCCAGTTCGGCGCGTTCGCCACAGTGATTCCCGGGATCGACGGCTTGATTCATATTTCCCAGATCGCCGACCGCCGCATTGAAAAGCCCCAGGACGTATTAAAGGTAGGCGACGTGGTGAAGGTGAAGATCACGGAGATCGATTTTGAAAAGCACCGGGTTTCCCTTTCCATCCGCGCGTTGCTGGAAGAGCAGCAGGCAGCTGCCGACGCAGCCGCGGCCGCCGCTCCGGAGGACGCCGTAGTCTACGTGGCGGAAGAGGGAAAAACCGAGACCGAGGAATAAATCCGGTCGGGGAAAAAGCCGGGAAGCGGCTTTCCCGAGGGATTGTAGCAAGCTCTGCTTTAGCAATCCCGAAGGATTGTTGTAAACTCTGGTTTGCAGCAATCTCAAGGGATTGTTGTATGCTCTGGTTTGCAGCAATCTCGAGGGATTGTTGTATGCTCTGGTTTGCAGCAATCTCGAGGGATTGTTGTAAGCTCCGCTTTACAACAATCCCTTTTGTATGTAACGGAAGAAATATACTTGGCCCCGGGAAAGGGTTTGGGTTTTCCCGAGGCCAAATTGGAGGAAAACACCCATGAAGCGAGTAAAGAAACCGGTGTTTTTTGTGGTGGTAGTCTTGATCGCGGCTCTGGTGTATACGGCTCTGTTTGGCGTGTACGGCCAGAACGGTGACTTCAAGACGACTTTCATAAAAGGCGCCGAGGATATCAGGTGGGGTATTGATATCCGGGGCGGCGTAGAAGCCACCTTTAGCCCTGCCGGCGGGATACAGGCCACCAGCGACGAGCTGGAATCGGCCAAGTCGATTATTGAGACCCGCATGGTGTCCACCAACATTACCGACTATGAGCTTTACACCGACGCTGCCAACAACCGCATTATCGTGCGGTTCCCCTGGAAGAGCGAGGAGATGGATTTTGACCCGGAGGCGGCCATTGAAGAGCTGGCCTCCACCGCTCTTTTGACCTTCCGGGAAGGCATGGAATACGAAACCATGGAGCCCGGCTCCGACGGGGAAATGGTGTATAAGACCCCCAGCGGCGTCACGGCGGAAACCGTGATTTTAGAGGGCACCGACGTGACCAAGGCCTCCCTGGGCTACCAGCAGGATTCCACTACGGGCCAGCAGGACCCGGTAGTCATGCTGGAATTCTCCGAAGAGGGAAAGCAGAAGTTTGCCGAGGCCACCGAACGGCTCCAGGGGCAGACCATCTCCATTTGGATGGACGATGTGATGATCTCTTTCCCCACCGTCAATTCTGTGATCACCGACGGCAGCGCGATCATTCAGGGAAGCTTCACCACAGAGGAAGCCCGGGCTTTGGCCATGAGGATCCAGGCGGGCGCTTTGCCCTTTGCTCTGGAGACCTCCAACTTTAACTCTCTGGCTCCCACCTTGGGCGCTCAGGCCCTGGACGCCATGACCATGGCGGGCCTTATCGCCTTCCTTTTGATCGCGGTGCTCATGATTCTGGTGTTCCGCCTGCCCGGTGTGGTGGCGGTGATTAGCCTGGCCGGCCAGATGGGCATTTGCTTTGCGGCCATTTCCGGCTTCTTCCCCACCTTCCATTCCTTTACCATGACTTTGCCCGGCATCGCAGGTCTCATCCTTTCTATTGGCATTGGCGTGGACGCCAATGTGCTTACCGCCAGCCGTGTGCGGGAGGAGCTGAAGAACGGGAAAACCCTGGACGGCGCCCTGCAGGGAGGCTTCCACAGCAGCTTCTGGGCTATTTTCGACGGCAACCTCACTACGGCCATTGTGGCAGTTATGCTTATGGGCGTGTTTGGGCCCAGCAACATCCTTTCTGCCATTTTTGGCCAGTCTACCACCGGTTCCATTTTCTCCTTCGGCTTCACCCTGCTGGTGGGCATTATTGCCAACTTCATTATGGGTGTGTTTGCCACCAGGCTGATGACCATGTCTTTGGCCGGCTTTAAGAGCTTGCATAAAAAATGGCTGTTTGGGGGTGCTCGCGGTGAATGAGAAAAGCTTGCAGATCGATTTTTACGGCAAGAGGAAGCTCTTCTTTGCCATTTCCATTGCCCTGATCGCCATTGGGATCTTGTGCAGTATTATTATGGGGCCAAAGCTGGATATTCAATTTGTAGGCGGCGCCATGATCCGCTATTCCGTAGAGGGCGGCGAGGTTTCGCCGGAGACTGTACAGGATATTGTGAAGGACCAGCTTGGGAAGGATTGTTCGGTGACGGTGAGCGAGGGGATTCACTCCAATGCCAAATCGGTGACCATTTCCTTCGCGGGGAACCAGAGCCTCACCCCGGAGGAGCAAAGCCAGGTGGCTACGGTTTTAACCGAAACCTATGACCAGCTCTCCTTTGAGCTTTTGGAATCCAACTCGGTAGACGCCACCATGGGCGCCCGGTTCTTCCAAAAGTGCCTGGTGTGCTTTGGCATTACGGCCGTGCTGATGCTGGCCTATATCACCTTGCGGTTCCGGAAAATCGGCGGTTTCTCCGCCGGTGTTACTGCCATTATCGCCCTGCTCCACGACGTGGTGATCGCCTTTTGTGTGTTTGTAATTTTCGGGCTTTCCGTGAACGATATTTTCATTGGCGTTGTGCTTACCATTTTGGGCTATTCCTTGAACAGCACCATTGTTATTTACGACCGTGTGCGGGAAAACAGGCGGAAGCTGGGCCCTAAGGCCAGCTATGTGGAAGTGATGAACTTGAGCCTGAACCAGACCCTGGGCCGTACCCTTCTCACCTCCGCCACCACCTTCCTGGCTATTTTGGTGGTGCTGGTAGTGGCCATGGCCTTCCAAATCAGCTCGGTGGTCTCCTTTGCCCTTCCCATGATGGCGGGCGTGCTGGCCGGCTGCTTCTCTTCCCAGTGTATTGCCCCCAATATCTTTACCTGGTGGCAGCTGCGCAAGCGTGCCGGGCAGGAGGACGCCGCGGAAAACAAAGGCTGAGTTCCATTTTCTTTGTCATAAAATATTTTTCGCCCGCTTCCCAAAGAAGGGAAGCGAGCGTTTTTTTGCCCTGCGAAGCATGGATAATAAGCTTAAGCGGGAAAGGGAGGGTTCTTCCCCGCCCGGCTGGAGTTTTTTGAACCGCAGGATGCGGAAAAGGAAAAAAGAGAACGTAAAAGAGGGAACGGTCCGCGATGCCCGCGGGCCGTTCCCTTGGTAATAGAAAGGCTACTATGGCACGAAGTACGCTTTGTTACAGGCCGAGCTTTACCATGTTGTCGAAGCTGGTCTTCAGGCACTGGAAGGGGTCTCGGGGGCAAACGTCCTGCTCCACGATAACGGCTTCTACGCCGATGTCTCGGCAGGCCTCAATAATGGCAGGCCAGTCCAGGTTGCCCTCGCCCACTTCGGCGAAATCCTTGCAGACCTGCTCGATGGGGTCGGCCCCGCCTACAATGCGGTAATCTTTAAAGTGCATGATGGACATGCGGCCCTTTACCTTGCGGATATAATCGGGCGGGTTTTTGCCGCCGGACTGGAGCCAGTGGGTATCCAGGCAATACCAGAAGGCCTCGGGGTCGGTTTCGTTGAACAGCACGTCGAAGCCGGTGTCGCCGCCGCCCAGGGAGAAAAATTCCAGGGCGTGGGGGTGGTAGATCAGCTTTACCCCTTCTTTTTTCATCTCGGCGCCAATTTTATTGATGCCTGCGGCATATTCCAAATAGCCTTCCCGGCTTTCCCGCAGGGGGACCGGCATGGTTCCTACAGAAACCAGGTCGGTTTCGTAGAAATGGGCCAGCTCAATGGCTTTTTTCACAGCCGCCGGGTCCTGGACCAGCTCCTCGTACCTTCCGCCTACCGATTCCTGTTTGAGCCCCAGGTCCTTCAAAAAGGCCTTATGGTCTTCTTCGCTCATCTGGTAGCCGAAGGTCTGAACGCTGTCATAACCGATTTCACTAATTTTTTTTAAGGAAGATTCATACCCCTCCGGGGTCTTGATGAAGTCTCGGACCGTAAAGACTTGTACACCTTTCCGAATTTTCATATGGTTTATCCCTTTCCGGTTAAAATCGTGGTTATGCCGGGATTTGACCTCCCGCCAGGGAGTCCCGGCGCTGCCATGGGGGATTCCCCCGCTGGCTGGGGTTACTCTACAAAGCCTGTCTCCTTCATGTTCAGGTAAGCGGCCTGGAGGGTCTCTTCCTGAGAGAGATTATACTGGAAGTCCTGCTCCACAATGGCGTAATCCATACCGGCGGCCAAAGCGGTTTCCAGGCAGCCCTTCAAGTCCAGAGCGCCGGTGCCGGGAGTGGTAAAACGGGGCATGACAATGGAATCTTCTTCCCGGGTCACGGAGCTTCCGGCCTCGAAATCCTTAATATGTACCGAAACCATACGGTCGCCCAGGTTCTTCATCACATAAATGGGGTCGCAGCCCGCGTAGGCCACCCAGCCGCAGTCCACTTCGAATTTTAAATACTGAGTGTTGGCAACCATTTGGTAGAATACGGGCACGCCGCCCAAAACCTGCAAAAACTCCGCGTCGTGGTTGTGGAAGCTGAGGGAAATGCCCTCTTTTCCAAGCTCTTCCGCGGCCTTGTCGAAGGCCTCACATTCCTTTTTCAGCTCGTCCAAGGTGGGCGGGGTAGGACGGCCGCCGAACCGGTAAGCGCCGGCGCATCCGCAATAACAGGCAACCCGCTTTACACCGGTAGCCTGAGCGTCTTTGATCACATCGGCAATGGGAGGCGGGTCCATGATGTTGAGATGAACAGCCAAAGGCTCCATTCCAAAAGATTTTACCCGCTTCAGGTTTTCGGAAGGGTCGCCATCCCGCAGTAAAAGGTTCGCGCCTTCAAAGGCCCGGTAACCCATTTTCGCGTAAATTTCCAACTGCTCATAAGGATCCTTTTCCTTGGACAAAAAACCGATCATTGCCGCTTTCATTTTTTCCATGACAAATTCCTCCTTCTAAGAATGCGCCGGCACCTTTTGCCGGCCGCTATAGAACATAGTGCCACATTTTTGAAAGAAAAGCAAGGGCTTCGGAGAAAATGTTCAAATTTTTTTATACAAAAACCAAAAAAGTCTATCATTTTTTTGAGATTTCTCCAAAGTGGGAAAAGAGAAAGGTGCCAAGAAAATTCCAGTTTTTTTGAAAGCAAAATTTTAACAATGGCCAGGAAGATTTTTCCAAATTTGGATATAGAAAAACCGAAGGAAAATGCCGGGAAAAGAAACAAATTTTAATTTGACTTTCCGGATTTATTTTGTTAAAATAGTTGATATCGATATTGAAACAAGGCGGCCGTCTTGTCTTTTCTGCTCCGGTATTGGGCCGGAGCAGAAAGAACTTTGTTGGAAGGGCGCTGGTTAGGGGAGAGAGGGCCCGTGAAGGGGAAGGAAAATTATGAGAAAAAAGGTCTCCTTTTTTCCCTGCTGCAAGGAGGGGAGCAAGAGGAGGCGCTGGAAAAGGCGGTATTGGAAACCGGGCTTCTGGGGCGGCAGTATCCCACCATGCGGATGTGTATTCTTCGTTTGTCGGAGCCTCCGGAGGATCCGGACCTGTTTCGAAAGGCCTTTTGGGAAGCCGCCAGGGCGGCCCGGCAGGCGGAAGGCTGGGAAGCGGTCTCGGAATTTTGCGGGAGCCACAGGCTGGTCATTTTACTGTGCGGAAGCTGGAAAACCCTTTGCGGTCCCGGCCCGGTTTTGAGCATCCTGACTCAGACTTGTTCCCAAAGACTTTTGGGAAAGAAGCTTTTTTTGGCGGTAGGGCCCAGGGTGGAGCGGCTGGATCAAGTGTACCGTTCCTATGGCGAGGCCAAAAGAGTAGAGCAGAACCTGTTTTTCTTAGGCTATGGCCGGGCGTCCTTCCGGGCAGGAGGGAAAAGAGACGCCTTTGCCCCCATAGAGGGGGAGATGCGGGAGGAATTCCAGCAGGTCTTGGAAGAGGGCAGGGAAGAGGTCCTGGAAAAAGCCCTGGAGAAGCTTTCCCGGGAGCTGGAAAAACGGGAAGCGGTTTTAACCCCCTTCCTGTTCCACTTTTACCTTTCCTTGCTTTGGAAGCTGGAAAAAGACTATTTCCGCAGTGTTCCCCAAAAGGAGAAGGAAAGGCAAAAAGAGTGGGAGGCTACAGTTTGGCGGCTGGAAAACCTGGACACCATGGAGGAGATTCACGGTTTTCTCCTGTCCCGGGCCAGGGAGGCCTTTTCCCGGCGGGAAAAATGGGAAAGCGGGAACCTGGCGGTTTGCAGGATCCGGCAAATGATAGGCCAAAACTACGGCCAGGAGCTTTCCGTGAAGCACCTGGCGGAGACTGTTTACCTCACCCCCAACTACCTTTCCGGCATGTTCAAGCGGCAGACGGGGCAGACTATTGGCGAATACCTGACCCAGGTGCGGGTGTGCAGGGCCAAGGAGCTTTTGCGGGATCCCTGCCTGAAATTTTACCAGATTTCCCAGCAGGTGGGCTACGAGGATCCCAACTATTTCGCCAAGATATTCAAAAAGCATGTGGGGGTCACCCCTTCGGAGTACCGGGCGCGGCACGCGGGGAAAACGGAAGGATCTTCGTAAGATAGCTTGGAAACAGCCGAAGATTGTTGAGGAAAACCGTTTGCCGCGGCAGTAAAATAAGGGAAAGTCGCTTTCTTTCCCGGCAAAAAGCACGTCCGGCTGGGCCGGGCGTGTTTTTTTCGCTTCTACTTTTAGTGAAAATATCCGCTGTTTTTTAAGAATTTTGATGAGAATCATACTGTTTCTACAAATACCCGTAATTTTTCCAGAAAATCGTAGATTTACCCATATGAATTTTCTGTAAAATTCTTTATGATAAAACTAATTGATTTGAACAGTAAGAAATGAAGGTTCAAATTGGCTTTGTCCAAAACGTATAAGGGGGTATGTATATGAAAAAAACGGGCTTTCTTCATGAACTAAAAAAGAACAAGGCGCTGTTCCTTATGGTGGCGCCGGCAGTTCTTTTGGTGTTTGTGATGTCATACCTGCCCATGTCGGGTTTGATCTTGGCTTTTAAAGATTACAAGTTCAACCTGGGCGTGTTCGGGAGCCCCTGGAACGGGCTGGAAAATTTCCGGTTCTTGTTCCAGTCCGGCAAGGGCTGGCTCATCACCCGCAACACCATTTTCTACAATTTGCTGAACCTTGTCACCTCCCAATTTCTGGCCGTGTTTGTGGCTATTTTGATTTCCGAAATGGCAGGCAAGGTTTACAAGAAGGTCACCCAGTCCGTTATTTTCCTGCCCTACTTCATTTCCTGGGTTATTGTGGGCACTTTCGTATTCAACATTTTCAACTTTGAAACAGGCGTGCTGAACAATGTAGTCAAGTTCTTCGGAGGCGAGCCTGTCAACGTCTATTCCATGCCCGGCGTATGGCCCTGGATCATCTGCATTTTCAATTCCTGGAAATGGGTGGGCTACAACTCCATTATTTACATAGCCGCCATCACCAGCATTGACGCCGAATGCTACGAAGCCGCAGATATCGACGGCGCCAACGTGTTCCAGAAGATCTGGTATATTACCATGCCCTCCATTAAACCCACCATTATCACCATGCTGCTTTTGCAGGTGGGCCGCATTTTGCGGGGCGACTTTGAAATGTTCTACCAAATCGTGGGAAACAACGGCCAGCTGTTTGATAGAACGGACGTGATTGATACCTATGTGTTCCGTTCGCTGCTGCAAAACTCTAACTTTGGTATGACGGCCGCCGCGTCCTTCTACCAGTCGGTTCTGTGTTTTGTGATCATCATCGTTGTGAACGCCATTGTGAAAAAAGTGGAAGAGGATTACGCGTTGTTCTAACTCAAAACACAGAAATACCAAAGAGAGAAATGGAGGTTTCGTTATGGCGGAAGCTACGGTTGCCCGTTCCAATAAAATAAAGCTTACACCGTCCCGTATTGTGTTCAATATTATTTCCTACGTCTTCATCGGCCTGTTGGCTCTGGTTTGCCTGCTGCCCTTTATTATGCTGGTTTCCGGCTCCTTTAGCTCGGAAGCGGCCATTCGCTTTAACGGCTACAGCATTTTCCCCCAGGAGTTTACCACCGAGGCCTATGAGTTCATCTTCCGGAATCCGGAAAGTATTTTCCGGGCCTATGGAGTCACCATCTTCATCACCGCGGTGGGCACGGCCATTGGCTTGTTTCTCACCACCATGACGGCCTATGTCATTAGCCGGAAGGATTTTAAATACCGCAACAAGATTTCCTTTTTCTTTTACTTCACCACCTTGTTTAACGGCGGTATGATCAGCACCTACATCTTTTACATTCAGTACCTGCATTTAAAAGACAGCTATTTTGCTTTGATCCTGCCGGGCCTGTTCAACGTGTTCTATTTGCTCATCATGCGCAGCTTCGTGAACAATGTGCCCCCGGCGCTTATCGAATCGGCCAAGATCGATGGTGCAGGCGAGTTCCGAATTTTTATTCAAATCGTGTTCCCGCTTTTGAAATCCGGCCTTGCCACCATTGGCCTTTTCAAGGCCTTGGGCTACTGGAACGACTGGTACAACGCCATGCTCTACATGAACACCGAGGCGAAATTCCCCCTGCAATACATGCTCTATAATATGCTGCAAAAGGCCCAGGCTCTGGCGGCTATTGCCAGCCAGGTGGGCATTAAGGCGGAGGATCTTCCCTCCAACTCCTTGAAACTCTGCATGGCTGTCATTGCCACCGGCCCCATTATTTTGCTCTACCCCTTTGTACAGAAGTATTTTGTCAAGGGCGTTACGATCGGTTCGGTAAAAGGCTGAACCGGCGTGCCAAATATAAATTTGCAATACGGAGGTAAAATTATGAAAAAGTCCTTTAGACTGGTTGCTCTTCTCATGGCGCTTTGCATGATCCTCGGCGTTTTTGCCGCATGCGGCGACAAGAATTCCAGCAGCACAGCTTCTACCGGCTCTAAAGCCAGTACGGAAGGGTCGAAGACAGACGACGGATCGAAAGCGGAAACTCCGGAAGCCGGAGACCTGGATACTTCGAACGAAGTGGAAGTCGTCATGTATGTGGTCAGCGACCGTCCCGCCAAGCAGGACGAGATCGATGAAAACATGAACAAGATTTTCAAAGAGAAATTGAACACCACCTTAAAGGTGAACTGGATTGGCTGGGCGGAATATACCAACAAATATCCCCTGCTGTTCTCTTCCGGTGAAGAATTTGACCTGTCTTACACCGCCACCTGGCTGAACTTCTCCTCCCTGGCCCAAAGAGGCGCTTTTATGGAGCTGGATGAGCTTTGGCCCAAGTACGCTCCCAAAAACTACGAGCGCCAGAGCCAGGCCGCGTTGGAGCAGGCTACCGTAAACGGCAAGCTGTACTGCATTCCCACCCTGCTGCCCACCTATTCTTCCCAGGGCCCCATTTACCGGACCGATATTCTGGAAGGCACCGATTGGGACGGCAAAATGGAGAACTTTGACGACCTGGAAGTTTACTGCGACTATGTAAAGCAGGCTGCTCCCGAAATGGAACCCTTGAACGTGTACTCCTCCGGTTTGGGCTTCTATGCCTGGTACCTGTGCATCAACAGCAACTACAAGGCCAGTGTGGGCGGCAACGGCGTTCCCTGCTACTTCGACGTTACGGAAGACAAACCCACCGTTAAGGTAGATTACCAGATCGACCAGATCCGGCCTTACCTGGAAATGACCCACCGCTGGAATGAGAAGGGCTTCTGGAGCAAATCTGCCCTTTCCGATACAGACTCCCAGAAGGTTCAAGGCGGCAAGGCTGCCTGCACCATCCACAACATCGACACCTATGAAGGCCGCGCCATCGATTATCCCGAGCGCAACTTCAAGTATGCCGATTTCCGGAAGGACGTTTCTTACCTGCCCTTCACCCAGGACGCCCTGGTGGTTTCCGGTACTGCCAAGAACCCCGAGCGCGCTTTGGCCCTGTATGACCTGATCACCAGCGACGAAGAGACCTACCGTGCCTTCTACAATGGCATTGAAGGCGTTTCTTACGAGATCATCGACGGCCAGATCAAGAACCCCGACCCCGATAACTACGGCTTCTCCGCCTGCTGGGCTGCCCGTACTCCCGAATTCAACCTGCCCTCCGTTGGTTCTCCTCAAGTAGTAGCCGACCTGAAGGCCGAATGGGATAACTACATCAAAGAGCAGGACGGCAAGGGCGCTGCCCGCTTCGCTTCCTTCGTACTGGATACCTCTATGATGGAAACCGAGTATGCCGCTATTCGCAACGTGAACCAGGAATACTGGCTGCCGTTGGAGCTGGGCTTCGTGGATCTGGAATCCGGCTTAGCCGATTACCAGGCCAAGATGGAAGCTGCCGGCATTGAAAAGGTGTTGGCCGAAATGCAGAAGCAGCTGGATGCCTTCTGCGAGAGCCATCCTGCCAAGTAAATAACAAAAACCAGCGAGTTCCTTGCTGAAATGGGCGGTGGAAGGCAACTTCCGCCGCTCGCTTTTGTTAAAAAGCTTCCCGCAATAAAATTTGCCGGAACAGGGCCCGGGGCGGCAGTCTCTTTGAAGACCATTAGACAAGCTCTCTTCCCAAGTTCAAAAGGGATCCCGTTTTGAACTTGGGAAAAGTTTAAAAACGCCGGTTTTTCAATATCCTCGCACAACGGTTGCGGCCACGGAGGGCGAGATTTGGAGTAGCTTCCCGGTGATAAAAAATTTTATGGAAGAGAGCTTGCCTTAAAGTCAAAAAACAAGATTTTAAAACCTCGGTTTTTAAAAGGAAACGTGAAAGAAAGGAGCAGTTGCATTGAAAAATGGAATTGGTGTGGTAAAAACAAAGTTTGGAAAGGTTTCGGGAGAAACCCAAAGGGGAATCACCCTGTTCCGGGGGATCCCCTATGCAAAACCCCCGGTGGGGGAGCTGCGCTGGAAAGCGCCCCAGCCGCCCGCGCCTTGGGAAGGGGTACGGGACTGCCTGGAGTTTTCCGATATGTGCATCCAAAATTCCGGCTGGGTGGGTATGGACGCCTTTCGGAACCACCCGCAAAGTGAGGATTGCCTTTATTTGAACATCTGGACCCCTGCCGGGGCGGAAGGAGAAGACCTTCCCGTGCTCTTTTGGATTCACGGCGGGGGCTTCCAGGGAGGTCTGGGAGACGAGGAGCTGTACCATGGATGGGATTTGGCCGCCAAGGGCATTGTGGTGGTCAGCCTCAATTACCGGCTGGGCGTGCTGGGCTTTTTGGCCCATCCCTTACTTTCCCGGGAAAGCGGTAATGGTACCAGTGGGAACTATGGCCTGTTAGACCAAATCGCGGCCCTGCGCTGGGTGAAGCAGAATATTCGAGCCTTTGGCGGAGACCCCAACCGCATTGTGCTGGACGGCCAGTCCGCCGGAGGCATGAGCGTTTGCAGCTTGCTTGCCAGCCCCTTGACCAACGGCCTTTATGCCGGAGCCATTATTCAGAGCGGCGGTCCCACTCGGGGGCGGGCCGTAAGCTTAAAGGAGGGTGAGGAAATTGGAGAAAGGCTTTTTGAAAAGCTTTCCTGCAAAGGCCTGGAAGAGCTCCGCGCTCTGCCTGCGGAAGCGCTGTTAAAGGCCAGCTGCCCGGAGAAGGGCCGCTTGGAATACCAGCCCTATGTAGACGGCTTCCTTTTGCCGGAAGACCCCTACGAGGCCATGGTCTGCGGCAGGATTGGCCAGGTACCCTTAGTCATTGGCAGCAATGCCGACGAAGGGCTGTTCGCTCCCTTTTGGGGAAGCTCTTATGGTCAGGTAGCAGAAAGCGCCCAGGCCTGCTTCGGAGAAGACACCGGGCGTTTTATGGAGCTTTACCATATTACGGAAGAAAATTTTGCCAGGGGCCTGCTGGACGCCCAACGGGACTATGGCTTTTTGAACATTCAAACGGTGCTTTCCCGGCTGAGTGTCCTGCACCCTTGCCCGGTGTACCAATATTATTTTAGCGAGCCCATTGTTTTGGAAAACGGCACCTTTGTAGGGGCTACCCATTCCGCGGAGCTCTTTTATGTGTTCCACACCCTTTCCATTATGGGAGGCAGCACCGTAGACGGCGAGCCCATGAAGCCTCGGCTGGGCCCGGCTCAATATGCCCTTTCCGGCCAAATGGGCAGTTATTGGACAAATTTTGTAAAGCGGGGCTGTCCCAACGCCCCGGGCCTGCCCTATTGGCCGGCTGTGGAGCCGGGAAACCAAGAATACCTTCACTTGAAAGCGGAGGGGCCTCAGGCCGAAGGGGGCCGCTGCCCGGAACGGGAAGAATTTTTACGCTTCCATCTTTTTTCTTAAGATTTGCGTCTTTGCCTTTTCTTTTTCCGGGGCAGGGTTTATACTAAAGGGAAAATTGAACCCCAAAAGCTTTGGGTAGCTTACTTTAAATTTGGAACACACCCTCTCCGTCATGGCAACGTCCAGGGCTCCCTTGTGTAAAGGGAGCTGTCAGCGAAGCTGACTGAGGGATTGCTTTCCCTGGGCTTTTTCTAAGAAAAACAGGGAAAGCTTTCCGCAATAAAATTCACCGCAAGGTGAATTTCGTAGAGAAAATTGGAACCCAATTTTCTCTTCCCCTTACGCAAAAGGGAAGTTCCTGCCTTTGCGCACTCTCTCCGTCATGGCAACGCCCAGGGCTCCCTTGTGTAAAGGGAGCTGTCAGCGAAGCTGACTGAGGGATTGCTTTCCCTGAGCTTTTTCTAAGAAAAACAGGGAAAGCTTTCCGCAATAAAATTCACCGCAAGGTGAATTTCGTAGAGAAAATTGGAACCCAATTTTCTCTTCCCCTTACGCAAAAGGTGATTTCTGCCTTTGCCAGGAGCTTACTGCTTTTTGCGTTTTTATTTTTTCTTTGTAAAAGGGGCTTCGCCCCTTTTGAACCCCTAAGTTTTTGAGGAAGCTTCCCACGATAAAATTCACCGTAAGGTGAATTTACCAGACGAAGTAAGGAGGAATTTTATGAGCATGAAAGGGCCCTTTATCAGTGAGATCGCCTATCAAACCTTTGCCATTAACGACTATGGTATGAGCACCATGTTCGTGCTGGTGGGAGAACAGCGGGCTATGCTGTTGGACACCGGCGTGGGCCTTACCGATTTGGAAAAAGCCGTGAGCGCCGTGACGGATAAGCCCTATTTCACGGTGCTGTCCCACGGGCACGGAGATCATATTGGCGGATGCGGGCAGCTGAAGGAAGTCTATTTGCACCCGGCAGATCAACCTATGTATTGGGAACGGGATCTGGCTTCCCTGGAAAACTACATTGCCAAAATGGGGGAAATGGGCTCCTATGAAGCCTACGACGTGCCAAAGCCCATTCCTGCCCAGGGCAGCCCTAGGCTTTTGGACCTGGAAGACGGCATGACCTTTGAGCTTGGAAACCGGCTTGTGGAGGTTTTGCATACGCCCAACCACACCCCCGGCAGCTGCTGTTTTTTGGACCGGCGGGAGCGCATCCTGTTTTCGGGAGACGCCTGCAATGTGAACCTGGGCCTTACCGAAAGCGTAAATACCAGCCTGAAAAGCCTGTACAAGCTGCGTGCCGTAGGGGACCGGTTCGACCGCAATTTTAACGGTCATGTGGGATATGTGGGCCGGCCGGATTGCTTTTCCATGCCCGGCACCACCCTGGACGACTGTATTTGGATTTGCGAGCATATTTTGCAGGGAGATGCCCTGGTAGAGGACCTGCCGGGCATTTTCCAGTATGCCAATTCCGGCACGGTAACCCATGGAGCGGTGCGAATCACCTTCTCGCGGGACAATTTGATTGGGCCGGATGAGACCCCGGTGTAAGGGAATTCCCAAGCGGGGTTGGAAACCAAAATTTTTCATTGGAGGAACAGCCATGGAGCAGTTATTATACGGAGCCGCCTATTACGACGAGTACATGCCGGAGGAACGGCTGGAAAAAGATATGGCCATGCTCAGAGAGGCCAATATGAACGTGATCCGCATTGCCGAATCCACCTGGGCCAGCGAGGAGCCCCAAAACGGTGTGTTCGATTTCACCCATGTGCGCAGGGCCCTGGAGGCGGCGGCCCGGGCGGGCATTGGAGTCATTGTGGGAACACCCACCTATGCCATTCCCCCCTGGCTGGCCGCGGAGCACCCGGAGATTTTGGCGGTTACCGAGCAGGGGCCCGGGAAATATGGAGCCCGGCAGAATATGGACATCACAAGCCCCGCCTACCTGTTCCATGCCGAAAGGGTGATCCGCCGCCTCATGGAGTGTGTCCAGGAGTATGACAATGTGCTGGGGTTCCAGCTGGACAACGAAACGAAGCATTACCACACGGCAGGCCCCAACGTGCAAAAGCGGTTTGCGGCCTACCTGCGGGAAAAGTTCGGCACTCTGGAGGAGCTGAACCGGGAGTTCGGCTTCAACTATTGGAGCAACCGGGTAGACAGCTGGGAGAACCTGCCCGACGTCACCGGCAGCATTAACGGCAGCTTCCGGGCGGAATTTGAAAAGTTCCGGCGGGGGCTGGTGACGGAATTTTTGCAGTGGCAGTCCGGCATTGTAAGGGAATATTTAAAGGAAGGCCAGTTTATCACCCACAATTTCGACTATGAGTGGCGGGGCTATTCCTTTGGCGTGCAGCCCGACGTGAACCACAAGGATGCGGCCGGGGCTCTCACCCTGGCAGGCTGCGATATCTACCACCCCACCCAGGAAAAGCTTACCGGCGCAGAAATCGCCTTTGGGGGCGACCTGTGCCGCAGCCTGAAGGGGGAGAATTACCTGGTTTTGGAAACCGAGGCCCAGGGCCATGTGAATTGGACTCCCTTTGAGGGCCAGCTGCGGCTGCAGGCCTTTAGCCACCTAGCCTCCGGAGCCTGCGGCGTCATGTACTGGCACTGGCATTCCATTCACAATTCCTTTGAGACCTATTGGAAGGGCCTTTTGAGCCACGACATGAAGCCCAACGAGCCCTACCGGGAGGCCTGTACCGTGGGGGCCGATTTCTACCGGCTCAGCGAGCATTTGGCGGGCCTCAAAAAGAAAAACCGGGCGGCGGTGCTGGTGAGCAACGAGGCCTTGACAGGCCTGGAGATGTTCCGCCTGCCGGAAAATGTCAAATACAACGATGTGGTGCGCCTGCTCTACGACGCCCTGTACGAGCTCAATGTGGAATGCGACTTCCTGTTCCCCCAGGACGAGGACCGCCTTTCCCAGTACGATTTTATTGCGGTGCCGGCCCTTTACAGCGCCCCCGATTCCCTGCTCAGGGCCCTTTGCGCCTATGTGAAAAACGGCGGCCAGCTGTTGGCCACTTTTAAGACTGGCTTTTCCAACGAGTACCTTACCGTGGCCCACGACAGCCAGCCCCACCTGCTCACCGAGTGCTTTGGCGTCTCCTACGACCAGTTCACCCAACCCCAGGGGGTCACCCTCACCGGGGACGGGATGAACCTTTCCGGGGAGGAGCGAAAGGTTTCGGCGTGGATGGAGCTGCTCACTCCCACCACCGCCAACGTGTTTGCCCGCTACGGCCACCCCTACTGGGGGAAATATGCCGCCATTACGGAAAATTCCTTTGGGAAGGGCTCTGCCGCCTATTTGGGCTGCATGCCCCAAAAAGCCTATTTAAAAGCCTTCCTCCGCCGCAGGCTGGCCCGGGCCGGATTGTGGAGAGAAGAGCAGAAGGCGGAGTTTCCCGTGATCATCCGCAGCGGGGAAAACCGGCTGGGAAAGCAGGTGCACTACTATTTCAACTACTCCATGGAGGCCCGGGAGCAGGAATATTTCCACGGTCACGGCACAGAGCTGCTTTCCGGCGACCTGATCGCCCAAGGGACCTCTCTCACCTTGGAGCCTTGGGGCTTTAAGATCATAGAGGAGGGCTAAAGGAGCCGGGCGGCACGAGGGAGCTATTGGCGCAAAGGCGCCGCCCCGGACTTGGCAGAAGAAAAATAACAGGGAAGGTGAAGGATATGTATAAGATACTTGCCATAGGCAACAGCTTTTCCGGAGATGCCACCTATTTTTTGCACGACATTTTGGAAAGCGCCGGAGTAGAAAATAAAGTGGTAAACCTGTATATTGGCGGCTGCCCTTTGGAAAGGCACTGGCAAAACATAGAACAGAACGCGGCGGCCTACCAATACCAGCGAAACGGCAGGCCCACCGACCGCTGGTGCTCCATTGAGGAGGTGCTGGCAGAAGAAGCCTTCGACGCCATTGTCACCCACCAGGCCAGCGGCGACAGCGGCTGGGAAAACACCTACGAGCCCTTTTTGGGCCTGCTCCTGGACTTTTTGAAGGAAAAGACCCAGGCTAAGCTGTTTTTGAACGAAACCTGGGCTTATGAAACGGGAAGTGAGCATCCTCATTTTATGCGCTACCGCCGCAGCCAGGAGGAGATGCTTTCAAAGCTCAGGGCCGCCTACCAAAAGGAAGCGGCAAAGTACCGGCTGCCCCTCATAGAGACGGGAGAGGTGGTACAAAAGCTGCGGGCGCTGCCCTTTTTCCAGGAGGGCGGCCGCAAGGTGACCCGGGACGGCTACCACCTGAACTTCCTTTACGGCAGGTACGCGGCGGCGCTGAGCTGGGCGAAAATGCTGGGAGGCATTGACGTGCTGGCGAATCCCTTTGTGCCGGAAGTGAATTTCCTGCCCTTTGAAAAGGCGGACCCCCAAGTGATTGGCCAAATTAAAAAGATCGTGGACGAGACGGTTGGGAATGGATAAGCCCTTGCGGTGCTTTTGCTGTTTTTCGTCTTTCGTGGTGGGAATTTGTCTTTCCGGCGCTATTTTTCGTAAAACACCAAAGTCATGTTTTCGTTTATGGCTTTGGTACCGCCGGTTTTCCTGTAGCCCATTTTTTCGTAGAGGCGGCAGTTTCCCGGTTCCTGCAAAATGGTGTCCAGTTCCCAGTGCTGTTCCCCGTGGATGGCCTCACAAATTTGAATCGCCTTTTGGGCAATGCCCTGCCTCCGGAATTTTGGCAGAACAAAAAGGGGAGAAATGCGTTTTCTGCTGCCGTTCTTTTGGTCTACCACGCGAAGGGCGCCTGCCCTTTGGTCCCCCAGGTAAATGAAATAGTAACAGGTGGATTCCTGCCGCAGGCGAAGAGCCACCTTTTCCACCCCCTCGCTGGCGGGGCTCGTGCTGTAGTCCTGGTATTTTTCCAACAGGCCCCGGAAGGCTGCCACCTGCATGGCGTGCAGCTCTTTCGCGTCCCGGGGCACTGCCCGGCAAAGGCTTACTTCCCCGGAAGGGGCCGGGGCCCCTTTGGTAGGGAGCTTAAATTTTTCCAGCCGGTAATGTTGTTCCTCGTCTAACCCTGGAAAGCCATCTTTGTAGCCATAGCCCATTTTCCGGTAAAAATCTACCGCTGTGACAGAGGCGGGGATTTCCACCCGTTTTGCCCGCAGGAAGAACGGGTCTTGTTCCAGGGTTTGTATGATATACCTCCCCAGGCCCTGGCCGTGGAGCTCCGGCAAAACAAAAACGGTGAGCAGAATGCTTTCGGTAACGCTGCCCCAATAGCCGGCAATAGAGCCTACACCCCCAAGCTGTTCCCGGGCCCAAAAGGTAAAAACGTGAGAAAAGCTTGCAAGGTTCCGGAACCAGGCTTCATCGTGGCTGGCCAAAAGCTTTTTTATGGTCTCTTCGCTGTAATCTTTGCTGTTTACCTCCCGGAAATTCCGGTGGATCAGGGAGACGGCGGCTTTGGTGTCCTTTTCTTCCCAGGGCCTTGCGGTTATCTCAAGCTGGTTTTTCAATTTCATAAAAAAGCTCCTTTCTGGATTCAAAAACAAAAAACGCGTGGGACAAACCAAATGTCCCGCGCGTTTTTTCATGGCCCAAGAAAAGAAAAAAGCCTTTTGCGCAGAACAGTTCAGGCCTACCCCTAAACCCGCGCATCCGGCTGGAAAGCGGCTATAGAGAGGTAAGCTTGGCGTAACGGTACATATAAAATTTTACCGCCAAAAAGTCCCGCATTGTTTTTGGCTCCTTTAAAAATATTTTTCTTAAAATAACACAAGGCTTGCGGAATGTCAAGATTTTTTAAAAGGGCAGGCTGTGGCCACGGGGTCTGGCTGGGGGGAGGGCAGGCAGGCCGCCCTCCCCCAAAAATTTATTTTCCGGATCTTTTGGAATATCCCTTGACAAGAGGGGGAAACTGTGGTAAGTTTATGTAGACGAAACGTTACGAAGTTCAATTTTGTTGTGGAATCTCATGACTGCCGGGCTCCTTCCGCCAAAGCAGTTTTTTGGAATTTGGAACCGGGAGAAAGAAACGACAGGAAAAGCAATTTCGGGCATTTGTGTAAAAAACACAAATAGGGTACACACTCGCAGGAACGAGTGTGTAAACTTCCCTGTAAGGTCACCTTTCTTAGAAATGGCAAAAACGGGGGAGGGGAGCCGGAGGCGCTTCCCTGCAAAGCAGGGGGGATTTTTTCACAATAAAATGAAACGTTACGGAGGTTTTCAGCCGGAAAAAAGAGGAGGAACCGAAATGGCAATGGGAAAAACCCGGGAAAAGCAGGTGCAGCGGCGCAGGCACGGCCTTTGGCAGGATGTTCTGGCTCATTGGCAGCTTTACGTGATTTTGCTGCTCCCACTGGTATTGGTGGCGGTTTTTAATTACGCGCCCATGTACGGGATTATTATTGGGTTTAAGGATTTCAGCCCCAAAAAAGGGATTATGGGCAGCGACTGGGTGGGCCTGAAATATTTTATCCAGTTCTTTTCCAGCAGCAAAAGCCTGAACATCATTGGAAACACCTTAATTTTGAGCCTGTATTCCCTGGTGGCCAGCATTCCGGTACCCATCATTTTGGCCATTGCCCTGAACGAGATGAACAACAGGGTTTTTAAAAAGTCGGTACAAATGGTGACTTACGCTCCTTACTTTATTTCTACGGTGGTCATCGTTTCCATGCTCATCCAGTTTACGGACAGCCGGTTGGGAATTATCAACAAGCTCACAGGCCTTTTTGGCATACCGGCGGTGAACTATATGGGGAAAGCGGAATGGTTCCGGCATCTCTATGTGTGGTCAGGGGTGTGGCAAAGCGCCGGGTACGGGGCGGTGATTTATATGGCTGCCCTTACGGGGATCCCCTTCGAGCTTTACGAGGCGGCCAAAATAGACGGCGCCAGCAAATGGCGGAAAATTTGGAGCATCGACCTGCCCATGATTCTGCCTACAGTGAGCATTATGCTCATCCTGAACCTGGGCCAGGTGATGAATATTGGCTTTGAAAAGGTATATCTCATGCAGAACGCGGCCAACGCTCAGGTTTCGGAGGTGGTTTCCACCTACGTGTATAAAATTGGCCTTGTAAAAATGAACATGAGCTTTTCCACGGCCATTAACCTTTTCAATTCGGTGGTGAACCTGGTTTTGGTGGCGGCGGTAAATGCCATTTCCAAACGCTTGAGCGACACAGGCCTGTTTTAGAGGGGGGAAGAACAGATGGAACGGAAAAAGACGAAGATTAAGCAGCCAACTTCCGACAGGGTTTTCGACGTGGTGAACTGGATTATCCTCACCTTTGCCATGCTGGTGGTGCTTTACCCCCTTGTTTACATACTGAGCTGTTCCTTCAGCGCCCCCAGAGCGGTAACCGCCGGGAGGGTTTGGCTTTACCCGGTAGAGTTTTCCACCTATGGCTATGAAACGGTGCTGGGCTTTAGCAACATTTGGCGGGGCTACGGCAATTCCCTGCTCTACATGGTGGTGGGCACGGCAATTGGCGTTGTGACCACCGTGGCGGCGGCTTACCCCCTTTCCCGCAAGGAGCTCCGGGGGCGCAAGGCCTTTAATGTGATTTTCTTCTTTACCATGCTCTTTAACGGCGGCATTGTGCCCACCTATTTGCTCATCCAGAACCTGAATATTTACGACACCATGTGGGCCATTGTACTGCCCGGCTCGGTGAGCGCCTGGAACATCATTGTGATGCGCACCTTTTTCGAGGGGAATATCCCCGTAGACCTTTACGAGGCCGCGGAGCTGGACGGCTGCGGGGACTTCGGAATTTTGTTCCGCATTGTACTGCCCCTTTCGGGGGCTATTCTGGCGGTGATTTCCCTGTTCTTCGCCGTTTGGCTTTGGAATTCCTACTATTCCGCCTTGATGTATTTGGCTTCGGACGATAAATACCCCCTGCAGATCATCCTGCGGCAGATCCTCATTATGAACGACACCAGCAATAAAATGTTTTCCGACATCGACGCCCTGGTGCGAAAGCAAGGGGTAAAGGATGTGCTGAAGTTCGTGCTCATCGTAGTTTCCAGCCTGCCCCTGCTGGTGGCCTACCCCTTCGTACAGAAGTACTTTGTAAAGGGCGTCATGGTGGGTTCGGTAAAGGGCTAATGTGGTTTTTGTAATTTAGCGCGGGCATTCCCCGTGCTGAAAATATAGGAGGTAAGCTATGAAAAAATTTATGGCAATTTTGCTTTGCGCCCTTTTGGCGATGACCCTGTTCACCGCCTGCGGCGGCCAAGGCGGGACGGAAAGCAGCACCCCGGAAAGCCAGGGGAGCAAGGAAAGCAGCGCTGTGGAAAGCGGGGAAACCTCTTCCGCAGGGACAGAGGGCGGCCGTGACCAGCTGACCATTCTCACCACCCTGCTCCCGGCCATTCAGGACCTTTCCACCAACGATTTTACCTACTGGATCCAAGACCAGGTGGGGGTAGACATCACCTGGCAGACCATTCCCGGAAGAGATCAGGGCGGAACGGAAAAGCTGGCCCTGGTGCTGGCAGGCGGGGAATACCCCGACGTGTTCATGAACTGCCCCTTCACAAGCGACATGGTGGCCAAGTATGGCAGCAGCGAAGAAATTTTGCGGCCCTTGGACGAGTACATTGGGAAGATCACCCCCAACCTGGATAAGGTGTTGGAAAAGGTGAAGGAAGATGGGATTACCCTGGACGTGATTCGCCAAATGGACGGCAAGGTGTACGCTCTTCCTATATTTGACACCTGCCAGCACTGTGAATTCTCGGCCAAATGCTGGTATTACGAGCCCTGGCTCAAGCAGCTGAACATGGAGGTGCCCACCACCACCGAAGAGTTTTACGAGTATTTGAAGGCCATTAAAAATACCGACTTAAACGGCAACGGCCAGGCAGACGAAATTCCCTTTATCTCCTCCGACGGGGGCGGCTGGAACCAACAGACAGAGCTTTACTTGATGAACTCCTTCATCTATTATAATTACAACGATAGAGGCCTTTATGTAGAGGATGGAAAAATTAAGAGCTCCATTGACCAGGAAGCTTTCCGGGAAGGCCTGCGCTATGTGCACAAGCTTTACGAAGAAGGGCTGATCTATGCCGATTCCCTGACCCAGGACAACACCACCAGCATTGCCATTGTGGAAAGCGAAGATCCTATGGTAGGCGTGGCGGTAGGCGGGTTTGTAGGTATGTTTGCGAACCTGGGCTCCGAGCGGGCCAACGGCTTCCGTCCCATGTCCCCCCTGAAGGGGCCGGAAGGGATTCAGCAAGCCGTACGGTTCCCCCAGGTTCCCACAGGCGATTACGCCGCGGCTTACATGATCTCTACCACCTGTGAAAACCCGGAGGTAGCGGTGCGCTTGGCCGATTTCATGTACACCGAGGAGTCCACCCTTTCCGTGCGGGGCGGCCTGGGCCTGAAGGGCGTGGGCTATGACGACGCCGACGAGGGCCAGGTTGGCTTTGACGGCGAACCCGCCATTTGGAAATCCTTAATTCCCTGGAACGACAGCGACCCTCAGAACCAGTCCTGGCTGGCCTTGGGCGTTTGGGATTACACCAACCTCCGTGCCGCCTGCGCGGTAAAGGAAGGCACCGACATGTGGACAGAGGAAGGGAACGAATGGCAGCTTTACGCCACCACCGAGGAATTTTACGCCCCTTATAAGTCCAAGACCTGCGATTCCCTGCCGCCCTTGAACTTTACCGTTGAGGAATCGGACGAGATCGCCACTGTAGTTACCGACCTGTTCACAAAGTCCTATTTCGATAACGCCCGTTATGGCTTTATTTCCGGCGAGATGAGCCTGGATACCGATTGGGACTCCTATGTGCAGTATTTGAACGACAACGGCTACACCCGCATGAAGGAAATTTACCAGACGGCCTACGACAGGCAGTACGGGAATTCCTGATTTGTCTGGCTTTCCCGAGACTTTGGGAAAGAAGTCGGAAAGAATGGCCGTCTTGCGCCTACGACAGGCAGTACGGGAATTCCTGATTTGTCCGGCTTTCCCGAGACTTTGGGAAAGAAGTCGGAAAGAATGGCCGTCTTGCGCCTAC
>CANSKS010000008.1 GCA_947647615.1 uncultured Neglectibacter sp. | reverse complement strand
TAACTTCCTTCAAGCCTGCTACGTTGCACAGGAATTTCGCCATCTCTTCGCGCTTGATATAGCGCTCGGCGTTAAAGGTACCATCGCTGTTGCCATCGATATAACCCTTGTCTTTGCAGTAGGCGATGGCGGCAGAATAGTACTTATCGGAATCCACATCGATAAAGGCGGAGGTGGTGTAGGTCTTGGCAACTTCCTGCCATTTCTCTTCGCCGCCATTATCCATGCGGGCGATCATGAGAGCAAAGTCACCGCGCTTTACGTTCTCCATGGGGGCGAAGATGCCGTTGCCCTTACCGGTGATGAGGCCCAGGTCAGCAGCCTTCATAACTTCCTCATAGTACCAGGCGCTTTCGGGCACGTCGGTGAACTTATCGGAAGCGGTTACGGTAACGGTGTATTCCAAGTGCTTTTTGCCGTCTTCCGAGGTAACGATCAAGGTTACGGGATCGCTGAAGTTCAAAGCGGTTTTGCCGCTGACCAGCTCCACACTGCCCATGGTTACGGTAGCGCCTTCAGAGGCGGTGAAAGTAGTGATCAGGCCCTTCAGGTCGGTGCCATAGGGAACGGTCACGTTGATCTTGCGGTCGCTGGTAATGGTACCGCGGGAATTACCCAGCTTAAATTCTGTGATGGCGGCTTCCGTGTTGGGATCGGCCCAAGTCAGGTCGAAGGTATAGATTTGAGTAGAAACGGAAGCGTCGGCAGCAGGAGACAGCCGATTTTCTGCCCACACAGTGATCTTACCATCGGTCAATTCTTCCGTATTCGTTCCATCATACTTATAAACTTTTACACTCTTTTTATCGTTCTTTTCACGGACGAAGAGTAGCTTGATGTTACCGTCATCTACTGTATCGGTTCCATCATCTTTGATACCCTTAGAGTTAAATTTGTCCTTGCTGACATATGTGCTGGTAGCGTCGCCTGCAGCCAGTTTAGCGAAGGAATCTAAGGTAAACTCTACAAAACGAGCATTTGTGGAAGCAGTAGTGTTGTCTTCAGCAGTAGCACTCCAAGGCAAGGTGCCGGTGATGCGGCCGCCACGGATGGTGAGCTCCTTGTCCTTTACGGTCATAGTCTTCAGGTTATTAGCGGAAGACGCCGTTTTCGGGGATTCTTTGATGGTGTAGATGGTGCCATTCTTTTCAATCCGCTCAGGATCGTCTGCAGCACTACCAGCTTTTTCACCTAATAAATACCCTGAAGCGCCTGGACGCTTTCCATTAGCAATAAGTTTTCTAGCTTTTTCTTCTGGCAAAACGAAGATGATGTTGGTTACATTAGTTACACCAGCCCCTGCCGCTGCATCAGTATCAGTGAAATATGATGCATTAAAAGCAGTCTTATCGTTTACTAATGCTGACATTGGGATTAAGTCATTATAAACCATAGAACCAACCGTTGCATTAGTAAGTTTGCCTAAGAATGCCACGCCGCCATTGCTAGTAGCGAATTTCGTAATGATGTTATAAACATCACTAACCAATTCATCATTCTTAGAGCTCAGGCTATAAGGAGGCTCAATGGTGATGGTGCCGGTGTTTGTAGCGTCGATCTTCACATTGGTATCTACCCGGCCGGTCACTGTGTTATCGGCAGTGATGCGGGAATACACATGCTCGTTCCGGGAAGCAACACCACTAACTGCGGCGGTGGGATTGACTGTCTGGGCAGAAATCTCAATATTACCGCTTAAGGTATCGCCGGTTTTGGGAGCTTCCAGGTTGATGATCACATCGTATTCTGTTTTTACGTCTTCATTGTTCTTGTTGACCGCGGCAATGGCCTTGGCCTGCAGGTTACCATTCTTTGTGGTGCTAAGGTTAGCGGCAGTTGCAATGCCTAAACCTGCAACAGTCGTGGTGCCGTTCTTTACAGGAGTTGTACCAGTTACTACCCGAGCGCTGCTGTTGGGCGTGGCAAACACAGTCCAGGCAGAAGCGTCGATGGTCATGTAGGGAACGGTGAAGGTGATGGTATGGTCTTTGATATTGCCTTCATAGGTATTGCCTGCTCCATCCTTCAAGTACATGGCAGACAGATAGGCTTCGGTGGTGTTTCTATCAATAGAAGCAGAAATGGTGTACTGGGCAGTGGAACCGTCTTGTGCTGTCACGGTTACGATAGTGCCATTGGAGATGGTGCCCCAAGTGGTAGCGGGATCAGCAGAACTCGGAGTAGCTCCGCCACCTTTCTTTTTGGTCCAGCCCTGCTTTCCATCAACTTTATAGAGATTACTACCATCTACGGCTACAGTACCGCCGTCTGTGGTTATTTTTTCCATTCCGGAAACTTTCTGCACACTGGGATCGGTGAAAAGGACTACCTGCATGGCTGCCAAGTCGGTATCTGTGGTGCCATCTGCCTTCTTCATGGGCAGCTCAGCGGAGATTTTGCCGCCTTCTACCGTGGCGTCTTCCTCGTCCAACTGGGCGGAATAGATGGTGGTGTCGTTGCTCTTGGCGAGCTTAACAACCAGACTATAGGTCTGAACATCTGTAACACCGGCGCAGGTAAGTGCCACAGTCTTGGTAACGCCAGCATCTCCGGCAGCTACTAAATCACCAAATTTAACGGTCTCTCCATCTTTCTTAAGATCGGTAGCAACTTTAAGAGTAGAACCATTGCCATAGAACACGAAGCTTATAGGCAGCTCTACATCAGCTATTTTATCGCCGAACTTGTCATAGGCAACACTGCTGGGCAGGGAAACCGTAATGGTATCGGGCACACCATCGCCGCTAGCATCGGTAATGACGCCTTCCACCCCATTTACAGAGAAGCTGAGAAGGCCGTCTACTTCGGTCACGTTTACCGTCCATTCGGACTTGTTGCCGCCGGACTGGGAAACGACTTCGAAGGTGTTTTTATCGCCTGCAACTTTAATGTTATAAGTACCTGTATTAGCTACCGTAGTAACCGTAGCTTTATTGGTACCAGCAGCAGTAGAAATCGTAGCGCCTTCCACAGTGCTCACCTGGAAATTGGCGTCGTTGGCTTTAGCAAAAGCTCCGCGAGCGACAACTAAATCGATACTCTTAGTATCATTATTTACTTTTGCGCTGTAAGAACCTTCGCCAGCTGTGGCTGTTTCACTTAGGTTGGTAGTAACGTTGACATCCTTACGGGTCAGCTTTACCGTGTAGGTCTTAGATTTGGAATTATCCGCAGAGGTCATGCGCAGTGTAATGGTGACTACGCCATCCGCTTCGGTACCCCAGTCCTCCAGATCAACAGTCTTCTTGTCTGTATTAATTGTGCCCGTATCAGTAAGGGGTTCTGTCATTACACTGTCGCCCTTTACCACATACATGGTGGCATCGTCAGCTTGGGTATCCAAGCTGTTTGGAGCCAGCCTCAGGGTTACTTCCTCGTCATACAGACCGATGTCGGCAGAAAATGTATTATTCTCTGCCGTTTTGGCTCCCTCATTGATATACATCATGGTGAAGCCGGTGGGCAATTCACCCGCCGCAGCAGCGCCGAGAGGAATCATTGCGAAGACCAGCATAAAAGCCAGGAGCAACGCAAGTGATTTCTTAAGGAACTTGCTTTTGTTCATAGTTTCAACCCTCTTAAATTTTAGATTCTCACGGGGCCTTTTTTCCCCGCGAGTTGAAGTTATTTATATAATACCCTTCCCTTTTGGAAAAAGCAAGCCTTTTTTTCAACTTTTTTGCGAATTTACATAATTTTAATAACGGAGGGCATACTACCCAAAAATGGCTTTAAACCGCCATTTTTGCCGGTTCCAGCCCAGTTTCTCGCAAACTTTATGAACCATCTTTCCATATTTTCACTTTACAAAGGTGGGCAAAATTGGCAGAGATGCCCAGGGATTTAGGAATTTCTTTCCAAATTTTCTCATATAAATTCGGATGCAAGTTTTCTGCCTTTCCCCGGAATTGGTGGAAAGGAGAAAAACTTTTCAGTCGGTTTTCTCTCCCTTATGAGTAAGCTTAAGCAAAGCAGCTCGCCCCCAAAGCCTGCCGGTTTCGCACGAAAGAAAGCACCCCGCCCTCCTTGGCCTGCACCGTCGTGCAAAAAGATTTAAAAACTGACGTTTTTAGAATTTTCCCAAGTTCAAAATGGATCCCGTTTTGAACTGACAAATTTGCCTGCGGCAAATTTTATGGAGGGTAGGAGGGTAGCTATTCTAAGGCTAACAGAAAGCTACTCGCCCTAGGCTTTCCGCAGGAAAGCATTCCCTTCAGGGAGAGGTGGCACGGCGCAGCCGTGACGGAGAGGGTGTGCAAAGGCAAAAATCACCCTTTTGTGTAATGGGAAAGGTGAGGTAAAGCTCAGGGAAAGCAATCCCTCAGTCAGCTTTGCTGACAGCTCCCTTTACACAAGGGAGCCTTGGGCGTTGCCGTGACGGAGAGGGTCCGCTTTCGTCTATGAGGCAGCTTCTTTTAAGGCCCGCCAAGCTTCTATTGGGGGTAAAAAGCCGTTATAAAAGGGTGAAGTGCCCACCAATTGTTAGAATTACCTAATAACTGGAGGGCACTTCACAACCAAGATCCGAGGTTATAAAAAAACCAAAACAGAGGGTTGACCATATATTGGGTGTAAACTTTTTTGTTGGCTTTATCATATCACGTTCCGCTGGCCTTGTCAACGGAAAAAAGGAAGACTTTTCAAATTATTTTTTCCTGCGCCTTTGAAAGCCTGCCCGGCAGGGGAGATCTTAAGGCAAATCCCGCGCCAGGCGTTCAGCCCCGGTCGAACTTGTGAAGGGCTGCCCCCAGCTTTTCCACGGCATTTTTGCTAATCCCCCGGCCGTGCTCCTCAAAAAAAGAATAAAGCACTCTGCCCGGCCCAAGGTACAGGCCGTACTCCGTGGCGGCACGGAACACCGCCTTCCGCATGGAAAGTTTGGAATGCACCGCCAGGAAGTATTGCCCTCGGTAAAGGCAAAGGGAAGCTTTCACGCCAGGATATACCCGGTACAATTCCGCCACGGCGCCGCAAAGGGCCGTGACGTCTGAAAAGCAAAAAACAAGAGGCTGCACGGGGTACTTGAGTCTCAATGGCAGCACCTCTTTTTCTGTTTTTAATTTATGTTATGTGGGGCAGGGGGCACATGTGCTTGGGTTTTTAAACTATTTTATCTATTCCCCTATTTCAAGAGCACAAGAAGCCTTTTCTTCCCCGGCCAGCCATTGACAAAGCCGCGGCAAGCGACTATAATAAAAAAAGAAAGGGCGCTGCCGGTAGACGGTTGACCCCTGGGATTACAGATGAAGTAACCGCAATCTTAAGGGGATTGGGCGGTTACTTCTTTTTTATTGCCTGAAGAAACAGGGCAATTATGCCAACGACTAAAATGCCGGTCTGGATGAGATCGGAATATGTAACCATTGAGCAGCCCCCCTTTCCAAAGGATTAGGGAGCAAAGAAGCTGCCCCCTAAAAGAGAGGGCCAACCGCCTACCGTTACTGGCAGCGCTGAAAGCTAAGGCTTTCCTGCCGACAGCATAACACATGCTTTGAAAAAATGCAACAAAAAGTCTCGGCACCCGCCGGTTTCATTCTCCCCGCAGGAAGGCGATTTCTGCCGCAGGATCTTCTGCCCGGAAAATCGCGGTACCGGCTACCAAAACATCGGCGCCGGCCTCCCTGCACAGGGGCAAGGTCTCACGGTTTACGCCGCCGTCTATCTCCACCAGCAAATGCGAAAAGGCCTCTTTGATGGCCTTTATTTTTTTTAGGGCCTCCGGTATGAGACTTTGGCCCCCAAAGCCCGGTTCCACCGTCATAACCGTGACCTGGGAAAGACGTTCCCCGTAGGGCAGCAGGGCTTCTGCCGGGGTGGCGGGCTTCACCGCCATACCCGCCTTGGCCCCGGAGGCCAAAATGGCCTCGATGACCTGGGCCGGGTTGTCCGCGCACTCCACATGAAAGGTGATCCGGTCTGCTCCGGCCTTGCGAAATACTTCCACATAGGGGAGGGGGTGCTCCAACATCAGATGTACGTCAAAAACCAGCCGGCTTTTCCCCCGCAGGGCTTCCACCACTTGGGGGCCCATGCTCAGGTTGGGGACAAACCGGCCATCCATAATATCGATATGCAAATAGTCTGCCGTGGCGGCCTTTTCCACCTCCTGGGCGAAGCAAGAGAAATCTGCCGCCAACAAAGAAGGCGCAATATACATGGAGATCATCCTTTCCGAAGATTTTAGGCGCCGGCCTTCCTTCTCAAAGCATCCCCGTGAGCAGCTGGGCGATCATAGTGAGCACCGGGATGGTGAGAATAGAAAGCACGGTAGAAACTGCCACGGTTTTGGAGGCCAGGGGAGAATCGCCCTGGTACTGCACCGCGAAAAGCACCGTATTGGCGGCAGCCGGGCAACTGGCCTGGATCACGAATCCAATAAACAAATCTTTTTCCGGGCGCAGAAGCAGCATGAGGCCCACAAACAGAGCAGGGGCAACCAGCAGCCGCAGGGCCGAGGCCTGGTACACCGCCATATCGGAGACGAAAGACCGCAGGTCCACTTTGGCCACGTAACTGCCTATTACCAGCATGGCCAAGGGTGTGTTGAGCCCCGCGAAGAAGTTGATGGGCTCCGAAAGCACCGCCGGAATGGGCAGCTTCAAAAAATAGATGGGAAGCCCTACCGCCAGCCCGATGAGCCCTGGGTTCAGCAGGAGAGTTTTCAGGTTCAGCCGGCCTCCCTTGTTCATCATGCGGTAACCATAGGTCCAGCAAAACAAATTAAAAACCGCCACAAAAAAGGAGCCGTAAACCACGCCCTTTTCTCCCACGATCCCCTGCACAAGGGGAATTCCCATAAAGCCCGTGTTGCTAAAAATAACGGCGAAGCGCAACACCTTCCGCCGCTCCGGCGGCTCTTTGCGAAAGGCCAGCAGGCTTACGCCTATGCTGAGACAAATGGCCAAAGCCGCTAAAATTGCGGACAACAGCATTTCAAAGGGCTTGAGATCGTCTCCCGCAGTGAGAAAGGAGGAAATGATCAGGCAGGGCGTCACAATCTTTAGCAGCAGGGCTGTGATCTCCGAAGCGCCCTGCTGCGTGAGCATCCCTTTTTTGGTAATGACATATCCCACGGCGATCATAAAAAGCATAACCGCGACCTTGGTGGTAATGGTGAGTAACGCTTCCATTTTCTGTTCCCCTCTTTGCCCGCCTTTTGGCGGCGTTTACGGCTTTCTCAAAAATCCTCTTTGGAAGTGGGTTGCTTTTCGCTCTCTCGCTTCCCTTTTTGGTAATTCCGCAAAAAGCATATGACAAGCACCACCAGCGCCGCGCCGCTCAGGCACTTTAACGCGATTCCCCAGCCGCCGGCAAACAAATTTACCTCCGGCAGCAAGGCATCTGCCAGCCACCAAGCGCCCAGCAGCAGAAAAAAGCTGCCGGCAAAATAGAAAATCTTATTTTCTTTGGAAATAGAAAAAATAAGGATCAAACCCACGGCGAACCATAAGATCGCGTAAAAATACTGCATGCCAAATCCCCTTTCTCTTGTGCCTTGTTTCTCTCCTATTATATCCGGGGCCAAAGGAAATTACAAGTACCCGCTTCCAGCCACTTTCGCTCTCCGGACACAAAAAAAGGGCCTCAACCTTTGAGGCCCTTTTTGCTCCTTTTAAGAAAGAACATACACATTCATAACCCTGCGGCCAATAATACTGCACTCTTCCAACGTATTATAATAGAGGTCCGCGATAATTAGGCCCGACATACAAGCCCCGCCGGTATCGCCGGCTACGCCATAGCCGTAAACTACACTGCCGTCGGGAGAGGCCACGTAAAGCCGTGTCCCATAAGGGATAATATCGGGGTTCACCGCAATGACGCCGTACTCGGCTACCATGCCAATAGAAGTGGTGCCGCCGGGAATATAGGCAGCGGTACAGTCTCCTGTGAGCACACGGGAATAGGAAACCACATTGCCGTTACAGTCTATAAAGGTGCCCTCGGGCGCCTCTATATTGTTTTCGTCATCGTTATCGCCGTCTTCTTCCTTTTCAGAAGTGCCCCGAAGGACTACCTCCGCCACAGGCTCCTTTAAAACTTTTTCCCCCAGAACAGTTTTGCTTTCTTCCTTGCCATCTACCAAAAGGACTTCGTAGCGCACTTCCTTTTCGCCGGCCACGCCCTCGGTCTTTACCTGAGTTTCGCCCTCATAGAGCTCGTCGGTATCTTCATAAACTGTTTCGTAAGGAATCTCTTCCGCGACCTTGGTTTCTTCTTTAGTCACCCTTTGGATGGTGATCTTCATGCCTTCCTTTAATTTTTCGGTAGGCTTGCAGGAGAGACGATCTTCTTCCCCCAAAGAAATTCCGCATTTCTTTAACGCGTCGGCCACAGATTGGGCCGCCACTTTGTATTCCTTCGTTTCGCCATCGGCCGTGACCTTTATTTTGGTAACGCGCACCACACGGATGTTCATTTTCTCAAACAGCGGCTCTTCCTCCGGGAAGCTTACAGAATCTTCTTTCCCAAGAGTTACACCGGCCTTTTTCAGGGCATCCCCTACTGTCGCGCCGCTGAGGGACACTGTCTGGGATTTCCCATCGGCCGTGACAATAACCGTACACGCCCGAACAATCTCAACAGAAGTGTCTTCCGTGATCACCGTTTCCAGGGGAGGGGAGACCTCGTCGGCTTCCTTCAAAAGAATGTTGCTTTCCTGGAGGGCCTCTTCTACTGTTTCACCCTCATAGGCCACCAGCCGCGTTTCCCGGCCGGCCTCGTTCACAATGAAATTGACGCCTCTGCGCACATAAACCGTGGTGGTATTTTGTACCCGCTCCGCAGTATCCAACGCCTCTAAAGGAGGCATGCCCTGGCTTTCCGCCTGGCCCAGGATAGTTTCCAAATCCGTACTGAGCATGGGAAAAGAATAGGCGTTATCGCCGTCGATCACATTGGCGGAAACTGTGTTCGCGGTTACAACGGCAAACGAGGATACACAAAGGGCTATTACCAAAACCAGCGACAAGCCGCCCCGTATGGCAAGACGCTTAGAGAGTTTTATTCGTCGTCTGTTGTGCATGCGAATGCTCCTTTCATCGTCCAAATAGACGAATCCATAGCATATTATAGTCAATAGCAGACAAGGTGTCAAGATTTTTTGCAGATCAATTTTGTGCTTTTTGTACAAACATGAATGAGTTATACCTTAACATAACTCCGGAAAATCTCCTTTTTTGCGGTTTTTTGCCTTTCCAGTTTTGAGTTATGGAAACCAGCCCCTGTACAAATTGCATCAAAATGGCATATTACAAAGCGGTTACAAAATTTAAAAATTCAATTTTATGTATATTATCGCCTATTTTTCGAGATTTTTTGAATATTTATTCATATTTTAGGAGTTTTCCTGTATAAATTTTAAATTTCAGCTTGGAAAACCCGTTTACGAAAAGACGAAAAATTCCTGTTTTCCCCATCACGGCAACCTGTTTGCCTCAAAACTTAGAAAAGACAAATTTTCCGGATTCGCTCAAATCTCCGCTTTTCCACCCGCCATCCCCGCTGGCGCCGGGGCGAAGGGCAGCGGAGCTTTCCCCTTTATCGCACAGGGACCAGTTGATCCAGCTAATGCCGTTCTTCTCTAAAAATTCCAGCCAGACCTCTGCCTCGGAAAGGTATACCCCGCCGCTTCCGCTGGCATCGCTGACTCCCCATTCCGAAACAAACAGGGGAAGCCCCGCGGAAATGGCCGCTCTCGCCTTGTCCCTCAGCTCCTGCTTGTGGGTACCGGCGTAAAAGTGAAGGGCATAAAGTACATTGCCGTAGGGCAGGGGAGCTTGGGCGGCCTTGTCTACCTCTTGGCTCCAGGTAGGCGTCCCGCAGACGATCACCGCCTTGGGGCTGTTTTCCCGAATGACGGGGATCACCTGCTTCGCGTAGCGGGAAATGTCTTCCCAGCTCACATTGCCGTTTGGCTCGTTGCAGATTTCATAAATCACATTGGGCTTTTCCCGGTACCGCCGGGAGATCTCCCGGAAAAATTCCATGGCCTGGCCGGTATTGGCGTTGGGATCGCCGTCGCTTAAGATGTGCCAATCTATCACAACATACAAATCCAAGGAGATAGCGGCGTCCATGGCCTCCACCGCCCGCCGCTTTATCTCTTCCCGGTTGCTCAAATAGCCCTGTTCTTCCGTGTACATAGCCACCCGGAACACGTTGGCTCCATAGTCGGCCGTAGCGGCAATGGCGTTTTTCCCGGTATATTGGGGGTACCACTGAATCCCGTGGGAACTCATACCCCGCAGCACTACCGGTTCCCCGGCCTCATTGCAAAGCTGCGTCCCCTCCACCCGGAGCCATCCGTTTTTCGCCGCGCCTCCCGAAACCGGTACAGGAGGCCGGGGGGTGGGTGCCGGTGCGTCCCCGTCTTGCGGGTACCGATTCAGGGCCCTGTCCAGGACCGCACAGCATTCCGCTCGGGTCATGCCCCGTTTAGGTTGGAGCGTCCCATCGCCGTTCCCCCGGAAAATCCCTTCCTGGTAAGCGGCAAAGACTCCTTCGTAATAACGGCCGTCCAGCTCCTGGAAATCCTTAATTTTTCCAGCCCAAGTGCTGTATTCGCCTCTGGCCTCCGGCGCGAAGGCTTTCATAAGCACCTTGGCCGCCACCTGTCTGGGAATGAAGCCGTTCATGGCTTCCATGCTGTTTGGGGGGCACTCGTCCCAATCGTACCAGCCGGCATGAAGGGCGGCCTGCAGCACCCCGGAGGCCCAATGGCCTCCGGCCGAGGGTTCTTCCGGCAAAGAGACGCACCGGGCCAGCACCGCCACAAATTCCCCAAAGGAAATGACACGGTTGGGCTGGAAGGTTCCGTTTTCGTAGCCCTTCAAAAGTCCCTCTCCCGCCATTTTTTCCACCACATCGCAGTACCAGCTTCCCGGCTTTACGTCACTAAAAGCGGGAGCTTCTTTCCGGTGGGCGCCCAGGCTCAGGACTCCGCAAAAAACCCAAAGCGCTGCCAGGAAGAATGCCTCAAGCCTTTTTCTCATTTTAAACACCTCTTTGCTGGATGAATTGGGAAGAGCGCTGCCCCTTTCCGGCAGCGTCTCAGACTCCTTCCCTTTGGAACCAGGCCATAATCTCTTCCGGTCCTTTCTTTTCCCGGCTTAGCGCCATGGCCTTCTCCAGGGGACCGCGGGCATGAGCAAAAAACTGTTTTAACCCCGGGCACAAATAGGATTGGCCCGCCTCTCCTTGGGAGGAAAGGCAAACCCTATCTTTGGGACAGCCCCCGTTACAGCAGCTCAGCCAAGGGCATTCCCGGCACTCCCTTGTGAGACTGCTTTGCTTTTCCGCTCCAAATGCTATTTGCTCGGGGCTGTTGGCAAGGCTGTCCAGCCGGGCGGAGGCCAGGTTTCCCAGCCGGTGCTCCGCGTCTACAAAATGGTCGCAGGAATATACAGCGCCATCCTCTTCTACGATCAGCACCCGGCCGCAGGTAGGGGCCATCCAGCAAAGGCTGGGGCTCCCGCCTGCCCACACCCGGGCAGTCTCGGCAAAAAGCTGCACATCCAGCTTCCCAAGGTCCCTAGTGATCCACCGGTCGAATACCGTGCACAGGAACCGGCCGTAAGCCTCCGGCTCAACAGATTCCGGCAGCAGGTCCCCCGCCGGCGAAAAGGCCACAATGGGAATGAACTGGACCCATCCGGTTCCCAGCCCTCGGAGGCCCTCATACACGCCAAGGGGATCCTGGGTGGAGGCGGAATTCACCGTGCATAGCAAGTCCGGCTGAATGCCTGCCGCCTGCAGGCGCTGGGCCGCCCGGCACACCCTGTCGTAGGTCTCCCGGCCGCCCAAATCTCGCCGGTGCTTATCGTGTACCCAGGCGCTTCCGTCTAGGCTCAGCCCCACATCAAAGCGGTTTTCTTTTAAAAAACGGCACCACTCTTCGTTTAGCAGCAAGCCGTTTGTCTGCAAATTGTTCCAGGCCTCCCAGCCTTTGGGCAAATACTTTTTTTCCAGCTCTACCACCCGCTGGTAAAAGGGGAGCCCGGCCAAGGTGGGCTCCCCTCCATGCCAGGTAAAGGAGACCACCGGGCCGGGACTGCTTTCCACTGTCTGGCGGATCAGCCGTTCCAGCAGTTTGAAGCTCATTCTGCTTTGTTTTTCATGGGAAGAATAAAGCCCTTTTTCTAAATAATAACAATAAGCGCAGCGCATGTTGCAGCGAGACCCTACCGGCTTCGCCATCACCACAAAGGGGTTCTTCTCTTCCAATTCCGAACTTGCCATGACGGCCTTTCCGCCTCCTATTCCTATGGTTTTAAATGCCTGTCTAAAAAGGCCAGCGCTTTATTCCAAGAATCCATGGCTTGTTCCTGGCGGTACATGGGTTTATCGTAATACCATATCCCATGCCCGGCCCCGTCATACCGGTAGAAGGTGTAATCCTTTTTCAAGTCCTTCAAAACCGCTTCCAACCGGTTTACCTCTTCCGGATCCGGGCTGTGATCTTCATTCCCAAAAATGCCCAGCAGGGGGCAGCTAAGGTCCTTGGCATATTCCACCGGGGCTACCGGCCGCGCAGGAGTGGCCTCCTCCGGGGGACATACCACGCCGCCGCCCCAGCAATCTACTGCGGCGTCAATGCCATCCAGGGTACAGGCTGCCAGGAAGGTGTGGCGGCCGCCGGAACACATACCGATCACTCCCGTCTTCCCATTGGCATTGGCCTGATGGCGCAGGAAATTCAAGGAGCCTTCACAATCTCCCATCACGCTGGCATCTGTAGCGCCCCCGGCCTCCCTGGCCCGACTGCTTACCTCGGTTGGCGTGCCCTGGCCAAACCTTTCATAAATATTGGGGCACAGCACCCTATAACCGTGCTGTGTAAAACGCCGGGCCGCTTCCCGGCAATATTCATCCCAGCCTGGCATATGGGGGATTAGCACTAAACCAGGAAATGGGCCAGGCCCCAAAGGCCTAGAATAGTAAGCGCGAATAGGATCTCCCTGATAACCGGAAATTGTTACTGTTTCCGCGATCATGCCCTCATACACACCCGTGTTTAAGTCGTTCCACATAAATAATTTCCCCTTTCAAAATTTTTTATGAGTTTATTATACACGGCTTTTCCTATTTTTTCAAACAGCATACTACCACACTTCAGAATATCCGCCCTCTTTGGTTTCGCCCATCACCTGGCAATATATCATTTCTACAGCGTCTTGAAAATTCAAGTCTTCCCGCAGAATCTTTTCCGGAATCATAGGCAGAAAATCTTTTTCTTTCCACCAACGCCGCATGTCGGCCTCACCAAAATCATTCCGGTTGGGTTTGGTACTGTGCCTGTGCAGGGTCTCCTCGAAAGGCAAATCATAATAATAGGCAAAAATATCCTGCCTATATTCTTTCACTGCTGTTTCAAACAGCCCACAATACTCTTTTGCCGGTAGGATCCCCTCTACAATGGTCACCTCCGAATTTTCCCTGCCATATTTGAGCAGCTGAATCATCAATGGTTCCGACCGCGCAATCCCTTCCATACCCCAGGTATGCAGAATTTCCATGCGGATCATATCATGTGAAATTCGCATGGTATTAGGGCCAAATTTTTCTTGTAAGGCTTTTGCCACGGTAGTTTTTCCGCTTCCGGAATTTCCTCTTAAGATAATTAATTTTGGCAATTGCACCACCCCCTTCAAATCATCCTTTGCTTTGGTATGCCATGTCCCCTTTTGCGCTGCGTATCTGCCCATTGCTTTTCAGAAAATGTTATACCGGGTTTCACGAGCTGCCGGTATAACACTTTTTATTCGTAATCCATCCGCTCAATTTTAAAAATTACCGGCCTTGTCCCATCGGAGCAACAGGCGATCATCGTATTTTCCTCTTTCATCCAGCCCCGCATAATAGAACCGCCCTGTAGCCCAGCGTAGATATAGCGTGAAATCGCATCCCATGCCTCTGAACAAAAAGGCATTTTAGGGCCGCCTGCAACGGTATTCGGATCTGCGTTTGTTTTCACAAGGGTATCTAACCCCATGCGCCAGAAATCGTCTTTCCCGCCGTCACGATAGAAAATGAACTCATCCCCCACATGGTAGCAAGGGCAGGCCCCAGAATTCGGGTTACTACAATATTGATGTTGCAATTCCGGATAAAGCTTCTTATCAATTACAGTTACCTTTACTTTATACTTCATGTTTTTCCTCCACTAAATTGGCCAGTAGTAATTATAAAGCAATCTCCATAGAAAAACAATGGTATCCCAGCAAACATGATTTTCCTATAGAGCAACCTACTGTTCTTGGTTCAAAAAATGGTTCAAAATGAAAAACCTCTCGGAAAAACCCGAGAGGTTTTGTACGGTATTCGATTTTCCAACAAAAATACCAGCCTGTGCCTTGCAGCCAATTATCTCTTGGAGAACTGGGGAGCGCGGCGTGCGGCCTTGAGGCCGTACTTTTTTCTTTCCTTCATTCTGGGGTCACGAGTCAGGAAACCCGCTTTTTTCAAGGTGGCACGAAGGTTCTCGCCATCGTATTGAAGCAAAGCCCGAGCAACGCCGTGACGGATGGCACCGGCCTGGCCGGTAACACCGCCGCCGGAAACCCGGCATACAATGTCAAACTTTTGGTCGGTCTCTGTAAGAACCAGAGGCTGACGGACAATATACTTCAGAGTATCCAGGCCAAAATAATCGTCAATATCCCGGTCATTGATCGTTACCTTGCCTGTGCCTTGATAAATCCTAACTCTGGCCACAGAGCTTTTTCTTCTGCCCGTGCCGTAGAAATAAGGTGCAGTCTCGTACATAGTTTACGTCCTCCTCTCACATATTCCACTGGGCGGGTTTTTGGGCAGCGTGCTTATGCTCGCTGCCAGCATAGGCGCGAAGCCTGCCCAGCGCGTTACGGCCAATAACATTGGAAGGGATCATACCCTTTACTGCCAATTCCATGGCCAGCTCCGGTTTTGTCTTCATCAGGGTATCGTACCGAACCGCCTTCAGATGGCCCACATACCCGGTGTGACGGTAGTAGTATTTCTTCTGCTCTTTACCTCCAGTAAGGACTGCATCCTTACAGTTGATGATGATCACATGGTCACCGCAGTCAACATGAGGGGCAAAGGTGGGCTTATGCTTGCCGCGCAACAAAACGGCGGCCTGTGCCGCTACACGGCCCAAAGGCTTGCCGGCGGCGTCGATTACATACCATTTGCGGTCAACCTGGCCGGCTTTGGGCATATAAGTAGACATAGCGTTTTACCTCCAACTTTTTTCCATCTTTATTCCAAACTTATGCCAAACAAAGAAAATCACGCTTTTGAGGCAACGAGCCTTCCCAGAGCGCCTTTACAGCATAACACAAGAGTTTCCCTGTGTCAACTGTTTTTCTGTATTTTTTAATTTGTCCGCCATATACTCTCGTAATCTCCTGTTTTCTTATGTCTAGCTCCTGTTTTCTCGGTTTCTATTTTACTTTTTTGCAGGGAGAAGCGTCGTCTGGCTCCGACTTAAGCTTCCTTTACCATGAAGTTGGCTTCCCGCATCACTTCTTCCGAAAAGGTGATATCCAATTCGGCCTGGGTCTCTTGGTTAAAATAAATCTCGCCTGTCCGTAAGAATTCCACCGGCACCTGGGAAACCTGCTTGCCAGCCATGAGCTCTACTGCCATATCGGCGGCGGTTCTTCCCAATTCGCTATAGTCAAGTCCTACTGCCGCCAGCGCGCCTTCCCGCACCAGGGAAGCAGAACCGGCATACCAAGGCTTTTTCGCCTTTTTGGCTTCTTCCGCTATTTTGGACGCAGCAGCCGCCAGGGCGTCATCCGCAACGGTGAGCAGTGCGTCGGTTTCGGCACACAGCTGGGCGGCAGCTTGAGGGATTTCTCCGTCGGAGTTCACCGCTTTTTCGGCTATTTCAACTCCCTTACCATTACAGTAGGATCTCGCTTCTTCTAGCACCGCATTGACACTGGTCTCGCCCCCACTATAGAGCAGTCCCAGCTTTTTTAGCCCAGCATTCCCCTTCAACGCCAGATCTATGGTCTGAGATACCGGAATTTGACCGGCCACCCCGGTAATATTGCCCTCCGGCCTATCGGAATTCTTTATTCCCAAGGTGGTTTCCGCGTTGTTTTCGCCGGCGAATACCACCCGGATATTGGTATTCTGTACTGCCGCTACAGCCTCCTGGGCTGCGGGCGTAGAAAGGGCCACGATCATATCGGCCCCGTCCTTTACGAACTGCTTACAAATAGAAGCGGCTTTGTCCTTTTGACCTTCCGCGTTTTGGTAGTCGATCACCACCTGAGCGTCATCGTAGCCCCATTCTTCCAAACGGCTCATAAAGGCCTCGCGGACACTGTTGAGATCGTTCGTTTCCCGGTACTGCAACAGCCCAATTTGGTAGGGCTCCTGTTTGCCGTTATCTTTTTCCGTTACCAGAGAAGGGGAGGGGGCGGGCTGTTTACCGGCGCAGCCCGCCAGCATACCGCATGCCAGCAAAAGCGCGACTAATCTCGTCCACCATTTTTTCATAACCTTTCGCTCCTTCCTTTATTTTACCTGTTTTAAACTTTCCAAATAAGACCGCTTGATAAAGACAAGCCCGCGAGCCTTCCGGAAACCCGGAAAGCCCGCAGGAAAACTCGTATTACTTGGTAGCCTCGTTGTTATTCAACTTCTCGATCAGCTCTATGACATGGTCCACCGAAGCTTTACGGACCTGGCCGGAATAGCCGCCGTTCAGCTCTACTGCGTAACGGTCTTGGTCTTTGATGGCATAAAATTCCACCAGGGTGGGCTCCTGCCCATCAAAATACCCGTACTCCGCCCGCAGGACAGGCTCGCCGGAATACTCTGCAGGATCGGTACTGAAAACGGCAATAGAAATCAACTGCTGGTAGAAGCCCTGATAATTGGTATAATCGATTTCCTTCCCGGTGCCGGACTTGATGGCCAAGTCGTACTCAGGATTTTCCTCTGTAGATTTTTCTTCGTTGACAACCCGAGTGATATGGTAATTGCTGGTTCCACCGCTGTAAGTCAGCGAAAGCTCATTGACTTCTTTGATATTGGGAAGCCAAATATAGCTCATCCGCAGCTGCATGAGGGAGGTCTCCGCCCAGGTTGCCACGGTATCCCCCGCAACCTCATAGATCACGTCGGAGCTGTCGGCCACCAGGAAGCGGTTGCCCTCGGAATTGCTTTCGCTCACGGCCAAGACATGCTTTTCACCGTTCATGTCGAATTCTATTTTGGCAAAGGGCTCCTGGAGCCCATACTCTGCCAAACTCTCTTTTGAAACGCCGATGGCAGCCACTCTATTGGCGGAAAGGCTCTTCAGAGCCGTAATAATTTCGCTAAAGGCGTTGGTACCGGATTCCGCCACCACCGGGGAAGTGATCAGGTAACTGCTCATGCGGTTGGAATCGTAATTCAGCACAATCTCTTCCGGGAAGTTGCTGCCGGAAAGCTTCATGCTGTAAACGATGTCGGGCACTACGGTTTCGGAGGCGGAGCCTTCGCTGTCGGTGCTCTCTTCTGTCAGGTCGGCCACGGCGTACACACTGGTATTTAAAAAGCTTAACCGGCTTTCCAGCAAACCGGCGTTCAACCCGGCTACCACATAGACGGAGCCATCCTTTAAAAGGTACTTACCTGTGTTCCCCCCAGCGTCGTTGCCAACAAGGAAGGTATCGGTCTCACCGCTCTTATAGTGGAGCTCAACCTTTGCCTGGCCGTCTCCCGAAAGGCCAAAATCCTCTAAGTTTTCCTTTGCTCCCAGGTTCCGGGAAGCGTTTATAGAAAGCAGGCTTTTCGCCAGGGTGGTGACTGTCGAGCCATTCAGGTTGTAATCTTCTAAGCCTTTTATGGTAAAATCGATCTCCGGCTCAGCCTCCGAGTCTGTCTCGGAAGAGGCGGAAGCTTCCGTTTCCGCTTCCAGGGGCAGCATTTCATAGGTACCCTCGGCATTTTTTACCGTGATAGAGGCAACCTCTTCGCTGGTTCGGGCGATCACCGGTTCCGTTTCTACCGAATAATCGATGGCGGAGCTTTCTTCTTCCGGCTCCCCACCGGGAAGCCACCACAGGGCGGCGGCAGTACCGCCCAGCACTACCAGCACCGCCAGCATGATCAAAAGATTTCTTGTGGTCTTTTTCATAGGTTTACAGGTGCCTCCTCTTCAGGAATACCACCAAGCCCACAATTAAGATGATCACAGGGATGGCAATGGTGAAAACCCAGAGCCCCAAAATGATAACCGTATTCACAGAGAGCACAATATCTACCGTGCTGGTCTGAACCCGCTCCGTAGAAACGCTTAACGCGCTGTCGTCTGTCTTGGTGATCTCGTGGAACAGGTCGGACACATAGGCCCTGTTCCCGAAGGTATTGCTCAAAAAGGATTCGGTAAAGGACAGGGAGTTACCGAACACCACCACATTTTTATAAATATAGGTGTTGTTGCCCGGCTGTATCAGCTTGCTGGACATAGTGGCCAGCACCTGTTCTCCGGTTTTCGGGTCCTCCTGACTATCCTCCCCGGTGACGGCATAGGCACTGTCGGAAGAAACCCACAGCTTCTTCACGGAAATATCGTCGTTGGCGGTAAAATACAGGGAAATGGGGGAGGTGAGGGGGGCCACCAGCAGGTTGTAATCGTTATCTGTGAGGACTTCTTCCGCAGACTTGGCAAAAATATAGCTGGCGTCGGCGGCAAATACTTGGGAGCTTTCTGTTTCCGCCACTACGCTGGGCTCTACCTTCACGCCCCACTCTTCCAGGAAAGCGGCCAGCTTGGGCAGCTCTCCCTGGGAATAATAGCTGGTGACAAAAATCGTACGGTCCAGGTCAGAGGCCTCTGCCGACAAAAAGACCTTCATCTTTTCAATTTCAGCATCGGTGTAATCGGTAGAGGGGGTGGGAAGCATGAGCACCTGGGCCTCTGCGGGGATCTCATCTGTCAGGAGGTTTACCTCCTGCACCTCAAAGTTTTCCCGTTCCAGCAGGTTATCTAAGCCCGATCTTGCGCTGCTGGTAAGGAGCTCGTTGTGGCCGGTAGCTACCGCCACAACAGGCACATTTTCCAGGTTCACCGCCTCCAAAGCGCCCGCCAGGGCACTGTCGGCGATAGAATAGGTTTCTGATCTTCCCGTAGCCTGGTTTGTACTTTTTACAAACAAGTCGTTTATGGTGAGCACTCTATGGCGCTTTTCCGTACGAACTACCACAGAGCCCGTGGAAAGCGAATCTTCCGCATAGGTATTCATGAAGTCCGGGTTCGCATCTGGGTCAATAAACCTTACGGAAATCTTTGAGTTCGCCTCCTGAAGTCGTTCGGCCAAATTGGCCACCTGGCTGTATTGGAAGCCGTACCCGGAATAAATCTGGTCTTTCCGGATCTTATCCTCTTCGCCAATAAAGAAGATCTCTGTTGTGTTTTCCACTCCTCTTGCGATCTCCAGGGCCTGGTCCGAAAGGGTGTTGAGGCCTTGGGCCGTCATATCAAAATTCATGGAGGGAAACCGGTTGGAAAGGGCGGTGATCAAAATATTCAGCACCACTACAATGGCGATAAATACCACGCTCATTAATGTGGCCATGCCGCCTCTTTTAAATTTATTACTTTTTATAAAGCTGCCAAAGGAGCTTTTCTTTGCCGTGTTGTTATTCTTCATCTTTTTGTTCCTTCCTTTCCCAAGCTCAGCTCCAGCGGCGGCTTTCTACCTTACGGGCCGTGAGAAAGATGAATACGGCCATCACACTCAGAAAGAACACCGCACTGGGAATATTAAACAGCCCTTGTGTAAAAGGAGTATAGCGAGACTGGAAGGAAAGCCAGGACACGACGGCAGAAAGCCATGTGTTGGAGAGACTTGCCGTCAGGGCGTCGATCATCATTAAAAATACGGAAATGGCAAAGGTCACAATAGCCGCGATGATCTGGCTGACAGTGAGGCTGGAAACAAACACACCTATAGCCACCATAGCGCCCCCGTAAAGCAAAGTGCCAAGGTAATTTCCCAAAATCATGCCCCAGGGAGGCGAGGCAAAAAAGGTGAGTGCCACCGCGGGCAGCAGCCCCAAAGTGGAAGCCAGAAAATATACGAAGAAGCAAGCCAAAAATTTCCCTGTAACAATGGAAATGGTGCTCACCGGCGCAGTGAGCAGGGCTTGGTCGGTCTTGTTCTTCTGGTCGTCTGACATACTGCGCATGGTGATAATGGGAATCACCATCATGGAAAAGGTAAACATGCTGGCATAAAGGGCAGAAATATTGCTGGAGGAACCGCTGGCCATTACCTGAAAATAAATGTACCCGTAAAGGGCCAGCAGCGCCGCCACACACACATAACCAATGGGAGAGGCAAAATAGGACCGGAGCTCCCGCTTAAAAACAGCTTTCATGCTTCCTCTTCTCCTTTCTCTTCCTTTTCTTCCGTGACTTCCTCCGCAGAGGGTTCCGAAACTTCTACCATACCCTCCGGACCGATCTGCACCGAAGCCGCTGCCTGCTGCTCCTGTTCTTTCTCCTCCTGGTACACATTATCGGTACTGGTCAGCTGCAGGAACAGGTCTTCCAGCGTGAGATCCATATTTTTCAGGGACATCATAGGCCAACCTTTTCTGGCCAAAAGGGCGAAAAGAGGTTTGCGTACATCTGCGTTTGGGTCAGCTTCTACGCTGAGTTCAAAAATACCGGGCTCTTTTTCTCCAAAGGACTGGACTTCCGTCACATGCTCCAGCTCCCGAATGGCATGAACAGCCTCCCGCTCGGGGGCTTCTACCCGTAAGACCAGCCGATGGTCGGAAGAAAGGTCATGGGCCAGGGTGTCGGTAGCGCCGTCGGCTACGATCTGGCCATGGTTGATCACCAGAATCCGCTGGCAAACAGCCTGTATTTCAGAAAGGATGTGAGAACTGAGGATTACCGTATGGTTGCGGCCCAGATTGGTGATCAGGTTGCGGATCTCAATAATCTGCTTTGGATCCAGGCCCACCGTGGGCTCGTCCAAAATTAATACCGGAGGGTTTCCCAAAAGGGCCTGGGCGATGCCCACACGCTGCCGGTAGCCCTTGGAAAGGTTCCCGATGAGCCGGTTATAAACATCCTCTATCTTTGTGATTTCACAAATCTCTTTGATGTGCTTGCCTCTGGGCTGCTTCACCTTTTTCAGGTCATACATAAAATTCAGGTATTCCCTGACGGTCATATCCAAATAAAGAGGCGGCTGCTCCGGGAGATACCCGATCAGCTTTTTCACTTCGTTAGGCTCGTCCAGAATATTTTTCCCGGAAACTGTCACTTCGCCGGAAGTTGCCGAAAGGTAACCGGTAATAATATTCATGGTTGTGGACTTTCCCGCGCCATTGGGGCCCAGGAACCCAACGATCGTTCCCTCCTCTACTTTAAAACTCACGTCTTTGAGCGCCATATTCAGGCCATAGCGCTTTGTGAGGTTTTTGACCTCTACCATTTCCGTGATTCCTCCTGTTTTGTTTGTTCTTTTTCGGCCATAACACTTGCTAACCTCTATACGGCCCTGACTGCCAACTGCTTAATAGTACCGCAAAGAGACCAGTTTTGCAATACTTTTCCCCTCTGGCGTTCAGATTTCCTTCCTAGTTTAGCGGTTCTCTGTGAACTTTTTGTGAAAGAGGCGTGATTCTTTTAGAAGTTTCCCAGATTTTCTTGACGGCCGAGCCTGGAACCGCTAAAATGAAAGAGATAGATTGGCAAAAAAATCGAAAAGAAAGAGGTGTGAGGAATTGGCAGAGGTAAAGCCATTCCACGCTTTGCGCTACGACCTTTCCAAAGCCGGGAATATCGAAGACCTGACCTGTCCGCCCTATGATATCATCAGTGAAGAGCAGCGGGAAGCTTATTTGCGGCAAAACCCCTATAACGTGATTCGCCTGGAGCTTCCTCGGGGAGAAGACCCCTACCGGGAGGCCGGGTCCCTTTTGAAAGATTGGCTCTCCCAGGGCATTTTAAAGCGGGACATGGAACCGGGATTCTATATTTATGAAGAAGAATTCTGGGATGCTGTAGACCATGGGGAAAAGAAAAAGCTCAAGGGCCTGGTAGCCTTGGTGCGGGTAGAGGATTTTTCCACCGGAGTGGTGCTTCCCCATGAAGAAACCTTGAGCAAGGCCAAAACCGACCGGCTGAACCTGATGAAAGCCACCAACTGCAATTTCAGCCAGATCTACTCCCTTTACCAGGATGAGGCGCATATTACCCGAAACCGTCTGGAAAATCTTTCCAAAACCTGCCCTCCCCGGTATGAATTTTCCGACGGCTTAGTGACCCACCGTCTCTGGGTGGTAAACGACACGGCAGCCATAGAGGCCATTCGGGAAGATTTTTCCGGAAGAAAGCTTTATATTGCCGACGGCCACCACCGGTACGAGACCGCTATCAACTACCGCAACTGGTGCCGGGAAGAAGGCCGTTGGAACCCGGGCAGCGAATATGTGATGATGATGCTCTGCGATATGGCCGATGAAGGCCTTGTGGTATTTCCCACCCACCGGCTGGTTCGCGGGCTGCCGGACTTCCAGCCCCAAACTCTGTTAAAAGCCTGCGAAGAGGAATTTTTCCTTACCGTTCAAGGAGGATTGGAAGAGACCAAAGTCATGCTGGATACCCTCTACCGGGAGGAAAAACATGCCTTCGGCTTTTACGACGGCAGTGCTTGGACAGTGCTCACTCTGAAAGATCCGCAAGTGATGGCGCGAGTTTTACCGGAAAAAAGCCAGGCCTCCCGCCTGCTGGATGTCTCGATTCTTCACAGCTTGATTCTGGAAAAATTCCTTGGGATTGATAAGGAAAATATGGCAAACCAGAAAAATCTCACCTACACCCGTTCCATGGAGGAAGCCAAGGCTTCGGTGGAGCAGGGGGAAAGCTGCTGCTGTTTTCTTTTGAATCCCACCCGGGTATCGGAAATTGGGGAAGTGGCGGCCAACGGGGAAAAAATGCCCCAAAAATCCACTTATTTTTATCCGAAGCTCATCACGGGCCTTGCTATGAACGCCTTGGATGACTGCTGAAATATCTTTTAGACTGCGACAGGAAAGAAGGGGTTCCATGAAATTATATGAGGAAACCAAAAAGGAACAGGAGATTTTCCGGGGGCGCATTATCCGGGTGCATGTAGATGACGTGCTGTTGGAAAACGGCAGCGCTTCCAAACGGGAAGTCGTAGAACATCCCGGCGGTGTCAGCGTGGCTATTCTCACAGAAAAAAATGAACTGCTTTTTGTGCGCCAATTCCGCTACCCTTATAAACAAGTGCTGCTGGAGCTCCCTGCAGGCAAGCTGGAGCCTGGAGAAGACCCTTTCGAGGCTATAAAGCGGGAACAGAAAGAAGAAACCGGAACCGTGGGCAGCTGCTATATTCCCCTGGGGGAAGTGTATCCCACTCCGGGGTACTGCGGAGAGATCATCCGGCTGTGGGCCTGCCGGGCTTCCGGAGAGCCCGGAGAATTGGACCTGGATGAAGACGAGTTTATTGAAGTGGAGCGGATTCCCCTTGACAAAGCGGTGGAAATGGTGTTAAATAACGAAATCCCCGACGCCAAGACCCAGATCGGGGTGTTAAAGACAGCCAAGCTGGTGGAACAAGGAAAACTTTAACCAAAGGCCACTGCCGGAAGGACCATCCTTTCTTCGGCGGATGGCCGGAGAAAGGATGGTAATTTTTATGAAACGAAAAAGAAACCGTATCTTTTGTTTGATATTTTGCGCTCTTTTGTTGCTCAGCTCTGCCGCCTGCAGCCAGCAGGAAAACGAATCCTCCAGCAGCAGCTCCCAGGTACAGGAAAGTATTTCTTCCGCTCCTCAGGAAACCCCTGAACCCACTCCCACTCAGGAACCTGACCCCACTCCTTCCCTGAGCCAGGCGGAAACTCCCGCCTGGTCCGGCACTGTGACCGACGGGGAAGGCGGCAACACGGAATATTTGCCCCCCATTGAAACCGGAAGCGAGGAGTTCCAGCAGGCCTTTTCGGGCAATGCCATCGACAGCCAATTTGAGCTGGAATACTCCACCTCTACCTCTCTCACCCTGATGTCCCAGGCCTGCAGCCATGCGACAGAGCGCTGGAAGCTCATGATCGACATGGTCTACCAGGATGTTTTGGGGCTGGCGGAGGAAGCCGACCGGGATTCCATTCGGGCCTCCCAGGAGGAGTGGTCCGCAGGCGCGGAAGAAAGGCTGCAGGAGATTCGCAATGCCGCCCAGGAAACCGGGGGAGCTTTGGAAGCCGCCCGAGGTACCATGCTTTTTTACCGGGAACGAGCCGCCCAGCTGTGTGAACTGCAATATGAGATTAACGGCACTTTACCGGACTTTAACGCCGAACTTCCCGAAGAAGAGCCAATGGGATAACCGGTTTTCGGAATCCTCGCCCGCAACCTTTGCCGGAGCATGTTTCTGTCCTTTTGAGCGCCTTGTGGCTTGCGGATGTTTCCCAAGGAAAACGGCCTTTTGAGGAAGTCGGAAATTTTTTCAAGGAGGGAACAAACTATGGCCTATTTACAGCTGAACTTTCAAAGTGAATACTTGATGGGGAACACCACGGTGTCTGTAGTTCTCCCGGATAAAGCCCGGGGACTTACACCGAAGGAATTCTACTCCCAGGAAAAGAAATATAAGGTTCTTTGGCTGCTCCACGGCACCTTTGGGGACCATTCCGACTGGGTGCGCAAAAGCAACATTGAGCTTTACGCCTGCGAGCGTGACTTGATTGTGGTGATGCCCAGTGCTTTAAATTCCAATTATGCAAACTGGCCGGAATTCTCCATTGGCTTTAACATGTACGACTATTTGACAGAAGAGCTTATGCCCTTGATTTACGGGTGGTTCCCAGCCTCCGAAAAGCGGGAAGATAATTTTATCGCCGGTCTTTCCATGGGTGGGCGGGGCACTTGTGTTTACGCCTTTAACCACCCGGAGAAGTTTGCGGCTGCGGCAGTGCTTTCGGCCTGCCCCAGAAATGTAGATCTTCTCCCCAAGCAGGAGCCCAATATGTGGAAGCGTACCCAGGGCAGTATTAAAAACGCAGGCGGCCTGGAAAAATATTTGGATTCCTACGAAAACACTTGGAAGATCCTGGGAGAAATGGCCCAGACCAACCGCTTGCCCCGCCTCTACTTTGCCATTGGAAAGCAGGATATGTTTTACGACGCCTTCCTCTCTTTTCAAGAGTACGCAAAAGAGCTCAAGTTGGACGCGGAATTTGAGATCATAGACGGTTACTCCCACGAATGGCGGTTTTGGGATCTCACTATACAGCATGCCCTTTCTTTCTTCGGCCTGGATGATACCGGCGCCGGAAATCCCTATTGAGCCCTCCGCTTTTGAGAAATGCTTTTCAAAAGGCGAGCCAAAAAATACAGAGAAGGCCGGAATATCCGGCCTTCTTTTGTATTATCTAGTCCCACCAGTAGGTGCGGTATTTTTCCAGAGCCTCACAAAGGTAATTGAGACGGTCCGGGGTGACAGGAGGATAGACGCCGTAAATGAAATCCAGCCCGCCCCGGGGAGAACCCAGCTCTTTCACTTCTTCTTCGATCAGTTCAAAAATCTCCTTGCGGCTGCCGTAGGGAGTAATCTTTACCCGATCGATATCCAACCGTATGCAGGCCCGGCCCTTTAAGGTCCGCTTGAGATTATCGATGCCGTTGCACAGGTCCTGGGGATTTATGATATCCATTCCCACCTCCAGCAAGTCATCGATAATGTCGATGATATACCCGTCGCTGTGAATGGAAGCCAGCACATTATTCTTTTTGATTTCCCCCACGATTTTCCGGTAAGAGGGCTTGATGAATTTTTGGAACATCTCCTTGCTGATCACCATGGATTTCTCTGTGCCCAGGTCTTCCGGCACCTCCATAATATCAACGCCCGCCTCACAATAGCGCCGAGTAATTTTCAGGTTGTGCTCGTCTATCATGCCGATGAGTTTGTAAAGCTGGGGCGCGTCGTCCGCCATATCGTACATCAGGTTTTCAAACCCTCTCAGGTATTGCAGCCGGAGGAAGAGAAACCCGTGCACAAGGCTTCCGGAAGTGAGCTGTCCCGCCTGTTTCCGGGCGGCTATGCGGGAAAATTCTTTGGCCCAATCCCTTTTCCCGCCCCGGTCTAAAACTTGATCCGGGTCGGGGGCACGGTAAGTTTTAAGGTTTTCCCAATTTTCCAATGGATGGTGGGTCACACAACCTTCAATCCCATACATGGTATAGTGCCAATCATAACCCCAGCTGTCCCTTTCCAGAATGTCGCAGGTACCGTCGCCATATTTGGAATAATCGATGGACCCAGGCCGGAACCATGGAAAAAAGTCGGGATGGCGCTTTATGACCTCTTCCATTTCGCCCTTATATTCGATCAGCGAAGCCAAATTGACGGAAATGGAGGCAGGAATCCACTTTGGGTCTTCCATCCGGACAGTTTTTAAGTAATTTTCTCGTTCTGTCATAAAAAACAGGTCATCCTTTCATACCGGAGGTCGCAATGCCTTCGATAAAATACTCCTGGGCAAAAAAGTAGATGAGGAACACCGGCAGCAAAGACAAAAATGCCGCTGCCATCAACAGCTCATAACTGGTGGAAAAAGCGCCTTGAAACTGCAAAAGCCCTACTGTGATCATCTGTTTGTTTTTGTCGCTGATCAGCAGCAGCGGCCACAAAAAGGAATTCCAGGTCCCCATAAAGCTCAGAACCGAAACCGTGGCAATGGCCGGTTTGGACAGGGGCACAAAAATACTCCAAAGGGTTCGGAAGGGACCGCAGCCGTCCACCATTGCAGCCGATTCCAACTCTTTGGGAAGGCTCAGGAAGAATTGCCGCATCAGGAAAATAGAAAATCCCGAACAAAGAGAGGGAATAATTAAAGCGAGGTAAGAATTCATCCAACCCAGGTCCTTTACAAGCTTAAAAATAGGAATCATTGTCACCTGCCCGGGGATCATCATAGTGGCCAGAATGACCAGAAAAAGCTGGTCACGGAACTTGAAGTTGATTCTCGCAAAGGCGTAGCCGGCGCAGAGAGATATGATCACTGTACCCACCAAAACCGACACTGTCACAAACAGGGTGTTTAAGGTGTATTGAAGAAAAGGGAAGGACCCTACGGCTTCGCTATAATTTTCCCACCTTACCGGGTTGGGAATCCAAACCGGCGGATATGCCACCAGCTGTTTTTTTGTTTTCAAGGACGTGGATATCATCCAAATAAATGGAAGGACCATGGTAATGCCACCCAGCGTCAAAAAAAAGTACACCGCTATTTTCTTGAAAATATTCTTTTTCTCCATGATGGGAAAGCACCTCTTTTCACAGCTTTATTCTACCTCTGAGTACACCCAATGCTTTTTCCCGTACCATTGTATCAGCGTGACGGCCAGAATAATGAGGAACAGCACATAGGCCAGGGTAGAGGCATACCCCATTTTAAAGTTTTTGAAAGCCTGGTTATAAATATAGAGCACCACTACCATGGAGGAATTCCCCGGTCCCCCTCCTGTCAGGGCCATAACCTGGTCAAAGGCCTGAAAGGCATTGATGACCGACATAACCATGATTAGGAATATGGTGGGGGAAATCATGGGGATTGTGATATGAAAAAACTTGCGGAAACCGCTTTTTGTGTCCATGCTCACCACTTCGTAGAGCTCTCTGGGTACTCCCTGCAGCGCTGCCAACATAATGACGATATTGGTGCCCAGGCTTTTCCAAACACTCATAATCATGACCGATATCAAGGAAAACTGAGAACTCGTCAGCCAGCTTACTGAGTCTAACCCAAAAGAATACAGCAGGAAGTTTAAAAGGCCGGTATTTTCATTAAAAATCCATTTCCATATCATGGCAATGGCCACACCGGAGGTGACCGAGGGTAAAAAATAGACCGACCGGAAAAATTTTTTCCCCACGATTTTTTGATTCAGCAAAGAACCAAACATCAGAGAAAGCAGAATTACAGCGGGGACTGTACCTAAAACGAACACCAGGGTGTTGAGCAAAGCAATTCCAAACACCTCGTCATGAAACAGGGTGATATAATTTTCTATTCCGTTAAAAGCCGCGTTTCCTATGCCCTCCCACTCACAAAAGCTTAAAAACAGACCGTTGAGAATGGGGTAGAGACTGAACACGCCTATAATGACAAATGCCGGCAAAATGAGTAGGTACCCAAAAAAGTTTTGCCTCTGGGCGAGTTTACTTTTGGTTTTCACAATAACCCTCCCTTTTCACAATGTTTTCTGACATTCCGTATTGTTGAGCCGTGTTTTTTTAGAACCACGGCTCAACCTTTTCCACAAGCTGTTTTTTACAGCAGCTTATCCACTTCTTCCGCAATCTTGGCCAAGGCGTCGTCTACACTCTTTTCTTCCGCCCACATCAGGGAAAGCTCGCTGTTTATCACTTCGTTGACCTCATTTTGCTTTTCCACAATAACGGGGGCTTTGCCGAAAGCCGTTTCCGCGAGCACCAGCTCTTTTTGTTCCTTTGTCATACCCATTATGCTGTCGGTGCTCATAAAAGTATCGTTTTCAATACAGCTTTGTGTCGGCGGGAACCAATAGAACTTTTCGGCTCTGTCCAACTGCTGTTCATCACTTAAGAACCAGGTGAGGAAATCCACGCTGGCATCTACATTCTTGCTTCCCTCAAAAACTGCAAAGGTAGAGCCATAGCAGGTCGTAGCCTTTTCTTTTCCCTTGGGCAAAGCGGTAACTCCCCAGTTGAAATCTACGTTTTCCATTTCGTAATGGGCAAACCAGGGACCAGAACCCAGGGACATGGCCGCCTTTCCGTTCTGGAACAATGGTTCTTTACTGCTGGGATTTATGGCAACCCCGGCAGTCACCATATCCATCATGTAGTTTATCGTATCCTTTACTTCTGGCGTATTAAATAAAGAGCTCTTTTTGTCTTCGGACAAAATATCGGTACCATTTTGCCATAGGTATGTCTGGTAGCCTCCCAGCCATACGCCGAATATCTTTTCCGGGCCTTCCCCGCTGGTCAAAAGTTCGGCGTTCTTTTTCAAATCTTCCCAAGTCCAGTTTTCATTGGGGTAAGCTACTCCGGCATTGTCAAAAATATCTTTGTTATACCACATGAGACCCAGGTCCAGGTCGCTGGGCAGCGCGTAAATATTATCCTCATATTTATAGGCATCCATCAGTTTTGGCAGGTAGCGGTCAAAATTGTAATCGGGAGACTTCTCCGCTGTGTATTCGCTGAGGTTGAGTACCATACCCTTTGCCACCAGCGAGTTCAAATACAGAGCGCTCAGCATCGCGGTATCCGGCATTTGGTCGGCAGCAGCCCAAGTGAGGTAAGTAGAAATGGTGTCGTCCTGGTTCACAAACACATGTTCCACCTCTACCCCTGTTTCTTCCAGATATTTTGGAAATTGAACGGTTTCCCAATCTTCCGCTACATCTCCGGTTTGAAAGCTGGCAAATTTTATTTTGACATCACCCTCTGTCTTTTGAGCTGTAGGTTTGCTTTCTGTGCCTTCCGAAGCTTCTGCCTTGGAAGAGGAATTCTCCGCGGAAGAATTCTCCGGCGAGGCGGTACAGGCTGTCGTAAACAGCAAGCAAAACGCTAAAAGGACCAAAAACGACCTTTTCACTTTCCTTAACATCTTCTTCATCCTTTCTTGTATTGAGAACTATGGACGGAACTATATTTGTATACTATATATTTTTTGTATATTTTACTTTCTTTTTTGTCCCATGAACTTTTTTTATACATTGCAGACACTTAAAAATTGTAGTATAATTGTATAGTAATAAAAAATTTATCTGCAGAAAAAGGGTGCCCATTTCAGTTCTGTTTTGCAAGTCAAAGGAGTGAATTCTGTGAAAGAAGATCAATTTACAAAAGAGCGGAAAATGCTTCATTTTGAGAACCTTGGCATCCCTAACCTGCTTTCCCTGGCCAAAGTGGAATTTCTGGCCTCAGAGCTGGCTTTTGTCCCACACACTCATCCCGGGCAATTCGAAATTTGCGTCCATTACGAAGGCTGCCAGCATTACGAAATAAACGGCCATAGCTACGATACCCATGCAGGTAATATTTTTATTTCTTTCCCCGATGAACATCACAGCACGGGAAATTACCAGGAAGAAAAAAGCAAGTTTTTCTATCTGATTTTTGATGCTGTAAAGGCTGGAAACCGCTTTATGAATCTGAGTGAAAAAGAAACTCAATATATTATGAAAAAGCTATTTTCTGTCTCTTCCCGTTTTGTAAAGGGCGCGGGAATTGTGAAACCTGTTTTAGATGAAGTCCTTCGCCTTTATTTTTCCGAGGACCCTTTGAAGATCTGTAGAATACAAAGTCTTATGGTTCAGTTTTTTTATGAGCTTTGCAGGCTGATCGATAATGAGCACGTTTCCAAGGTGGATGAGAATGTTTTGGCTGTGAAAGAATATATCGATTCCCACGCCGCCGAAAACCTTTCTGTTTCGGCTATGGCCGATATGGCCTACCTTTCTCTTTCCCAGTTTAAGCGGAAATTCCAGGAGATCTCTTTTCACAGCCCCCACGATTATATCGTGCGGCAAAAAATTGAGCTGGCAAAGGAAATCCTTACCTACACCTTCATGCCTATCACTGAGGTTTCCTATGCGGTGGGTATGTCTTCCAGCCAGCTTTTCGCAAAAAATTTCAAAAAATACACCGGTCAAACCCCCACGGAATACCGGCGCAGCATGCGTGAGTTTGGGAAACAAAAGGAAAAGGGCTGAAGGCCTTGCTTTTGGTCTTACAAAAAGCGGACGGCGTCGTAGAAAACGCCGTCCGCAAAATTTTTTGCGTTCTCTACCCTATTGAAAGGGGCGGAGAACGCTTTCCTTGGTTTTTCGTAGGCCCATCTTGAACAGCCTTACCGCAGTGCTGTGAAAAAAGAAGCAATGCGTACCGGTTAAAAAGGTCCCCCCTTATGGTTACGCATTAGGCCCTTTTAAGCGTTCCGCGGAGGGATTCACCCCAATCACCTTTTTATAAACCTGGGAAAAATAAGAATAGTTTTCAAACCCGACCCGCGCGGCCGCCACAGCCACAGGCAAGTCGGTAGAGCGTAGAATGGCCTGCGCAATTTTCATTTTTTCACATAGGATGTATTCTTTTAGGCACATTCCCTTTTCTTTTCGGAAAAGTCGGGACAGGTAATCCGGGTTCAAATAGACAGCTTCCGCTATATCGGAGCGGCGGAGCTCCTCGCTGAGATGGTGTTGAATATATTCTACGATACGGTTTATTTGATCTTTTTCCGAACCCCTTCCTTCAGGGGGTTGAAACCGCTGAAGAACTCTTTGGATAAACGTTAAGGTGCCTTCCAAGTTTTCTGAGGCATGGGAAAAAGGATCTTGAATTTCGGGCTGGGAGAGTATATTCCGAAAATCATTTTCCTGTGGAAGTGTTGCGATCATACAAATAAAATCGCCGCAAAACTGTTCCAGGAATTCGCGGGTCAGAACATTGGATTCTTCTGCCCGGCGCAAATAAGAGAAGATCTCTTCTTCCGTCATTTTTGTACAGCCGTTGAGCAGCAAATTTTTCCAATAGGGAAGTTTATCTGTACGGATAAAGGCGGGAGGAAGCTCTTTGGGCTGTTCATAAAAAAATATACCGCTTTGCCGGGAAACGTTGTTTAATGACATCTTTTTTAAGCGCTGGACCAGCGCAGGGGATTCCTTTATGGGAACCGCGGCTCCCGTATAGCATGCAATGCCGCAGTGGAGATGGGTTTGAAGGGCTTCGGCAAGCCGAGCCACCTGGGCCTCTAAAACCGCTTCCTCCGGCAAATTCTGCAGGGCCTTTGGAAAGAGGAAGAGCAGGTAGCTGGTCTTTTCCAGGCGCAGCAACAAAAGCCTTTGACCAAGCTGTTCAAAAAGCTCGGCGGCAACGTTTTCTAGGGCGGTATAGAGAGGGGCCGCCTCCCAAGGCTCATCGTACCAGCGCAGTAGATGTACCATGACGATTCGGATTTGAGTTTCCTCTCTCATAGGGATTCCCAAATCTCCGAAGCATCTCAAAATTTCCTTGAGCTGAAGGGCAGCACCGGTGAGCCAGTCCTTCAGGATCCCTTGGAAAAAGAGATCCCGATTTCGGTATACTGCCTTTCCATAGGAATACAGCTGCTGCGCTTCTCTGTTTTGCTGCACTCTTTCCACAGCTCTGCGGACGGCACCGCAAATTTCCTCATACCGAGCGGGTTGAAGGAGATAATCAAAGCAACCCAGTTTCAGGGCTTCCGTTACGTAGATAAAATCTGCATGGGAGGTAAGAAAAATGCACTCTACGGGAAGCCTTCTGCCGCGCGTCCAACGGAAGAGGCTCAACCCATCCTCCACCGGCATTTCAATATCGCTCAGCAGGATATCTACCGGCTGACATTCCAGAATTTCACGGGCCATCGACGCGTTATAAGCGCACAGCACCTTTGAGATGCCGGCGCTTTCCCAATCTACACCGGAAACAATGCCGTTGACTACGTTTACTTGATCATCTATCACCAAAATGGTCATGTGATATCCTCTTCTTTCATGTTGGAATCCTTCCAAGGCAAAAAAATTTCTGCACAGGGAAGGCCACCTGAATTGTACAGCGAAAGGGCGGCGGCCCCACCGTACAACAACTGCAGGCGGTAGCGAATGTTGATGATGCCCACGTGCCGAGAACGGTAGATCTGAGGTTCCGGATCTGCCGCCTCTTTTAAAACGGAATCAGGAAAAGGCGGCCCATTATTGGAAACGAGCAGGCTTACGTAATCCCCTGTTCTGCTTTTTATCCACGTTACACAAATATTGATAATAAGGGGATGCCCCAGGGTAACGCCATGCTGTACAGAGTTTTCTACAAAGGTAACCAGGGAAAGAGGTGGAATCAAAAAATCCTCCAGCCCGGCATCGATCTCCATACGGCATTGGGGCGGGCAGGTGTGGCAGAGTGCCTGAAGCTGCATGTAATCTCGGATGCTTCGCAGCTCCTGGGAAAGAGGGATCTGCTTCATACTGTCTCTGAAAATAAAACGCAAATACCCGGAAAGGGCTAAAATGGAGCTTTGGATACTGTCATACTGCCGGGCCTCTGCCAGCGCATATAAGCTCTTCAGGCAGTTCTGGTAAAAGTGAGGCCGTATCTGCAATTGGAGATATTGAAGTTTGGCATGCTTTGCCTCCAGTTCCTTTTCGTAGGAAGCTATTTTCAACTGCCGGATCCGTTCCACCATGTTATTGAATGAAGTTCGTACACTTTCAAATTCCTGGATGGCAAATGGCGCCTCCATTTTCACATGCAGATCGCCGTCTCCCAATTTTTCAATGGTATGAGTCATTTCCCGCATGGGGGAAAACAACGACTTTTGCATCAGCAAATAACAGATTGGGATCAGGCCGATCAGTCCGCAGCTCAAAAGCAGCAGTGTTACCTGTACACTATCTAGCCCGCTGAAAAACCCAAAGTATGGGGTAGCGTAGCCAATAGAAATCTCCATGTTTTCGATGGGCGCTTGTACGATCAGGTATTTCTGAGTTCCGCCGGTGATATAATACCCGGTTTTCCGCGGCTGTAGGGCGATATCTGCCTCTTCAAGGCTCCGGGGACTGCTTAAAGGAAAAGCACTGCCTTCGGTATCAGAGGCTAAAAAGAACGCCAAAGCTTCTGACATTGTGGGGGTATTGTTTATCCTGCGGACAATAGCCCGGTTCAAGTCCATCATAGCGGCACAATAGGTGTGCGAGCCCTTTTTCCCAAAGAAATGGAAAAGAAAATATTTACCGCCCATTTCTCGAAGCAGCCAGCCCCTGGCAGAGCAGCTATCGTCTTGAAGAACACATTCCTTCAAAAAGCTCCAGATCTCCTCTTTTATCTCCAGGGGATAATCTTCCAAATGGTAAACGCCCCGAAAAAGGTCGTTCTCTGGCGCGAGGATAAACAAGGCGCCCAAAGAAAGGTTCCCTTCCAGTTGAAGTTTAAACTTCTGCATGAGTTCATAAGAACTGAGATGGGCATCCAGGTAAGGCCTGCAGTAGCAGAGCTGTTGGAAATCATAGTCGGTAGACGAAAGATTTACAAGGTAGGAAGAAATGCTCCGTGAATCGGCTTCAAAAGCGTTTTGATAGTAAGAGAGCATATTTCTGGCGCTTTCTGAAAGCTGGACGTTCTGTCGCTGGATGGTATAGGCGACAAAGCAGCCGATAAAAATCAGCAGCGGCAACACAAGGATCAGCAGCACAATTAAAGCTTTCCGCTTGAAAGGCATAGAACCAAAGGTTTGGTTGAGTTTCATATTGCAGAGATACCTCTTTCAGCGATTAAGAATCCTGTTCAAAAAATCTGATGGTAGGTGGCAGATAACATAAAAGTTTGGGCTGGAACGCTTTGTTCAGCCCTCCATGGCCGAATAATCGAACTGCCTATTCTCTGCCATATTCTATACTTCTTATCCATTTATAGATTTTCTTCAGTATATTACAATACAAGACATTAGAACAACCGACTGTTGGTTTATGTGAGCTATCCTTTAAGTAACAGCACGATTTTCATCACTGCTTACCAGATATTTATTGCAAAACCAAAAACCGGATGATACTCTGGCTTTTGCTTGCCGGAGAAGAAAAGGGAAAAGCGAATGTCAGATTCTCAACAGCAGAATATCGTTTTTTTAATGCCAGCTAGCGGCCTGGGTTGAGATAGGTCAGAAAATCAATAAGAAAAGGTCGCCAAAGATTCTTTCGGACAGAATGACGTATGTGCTAGGATAGAAGTACTCCCAACAAGGGAATTTTGTTGAATATAAAGGAGATACAGAAACATGAAGCTGAAAAAAATTATGTCGGTGATCCTGGCGGCAGCAATGTTGACAGCCACCATGGCTGCCTGCGGCGGAGACGGAAATTCTTCTGCCGGTTCGGCCTCCGGCACCGGCGGGAACGGTGGCACAGATTCTTCCGTTGTGTCTGGGTCCGGCAGCGGCGCTTCCGCGGATGACATGAGTGGGCAAGAGGAATACACTGTAAAAATCATGTACTTCGGCGACGCGAAAACAGAGGACACCAATGAGGTAGCGGCAAAGCTTTCTGAACTTACCAAAGCTAAATACAACACCACCATAGACATGGTCCGCGTGGGTTTCGGTTCTTATAAGGACCAGGCAAACCTGGCGCTGAACTCCGGAGAAAAGCTGGACGTCATTTCATCTTTCGGTTTTTCCCCGGCAACTATGATGGTCCAAAACCAAATCCTGCCCTTAAACGACTATTTGGATGAATATGCTCCGGATACCAAGGCAGCGATCAATGATCTGGACTGGAAGTGCGTTACCATCAACGGGAACATTACGGGTGTCCCCTACAACATTGAAAAAGCCAGTTCTTTTGGACTCTTGATGGTGAAGGATGTTGTGGATGCCATGGGCATCGATTGGAAGAGTATAAAAACCTTGAAGGATGCCGAACCCATTTTTGAAAAGGTCAGGGCGGAACACCCAGAAATGTACATGCTCATTGCAGACTTCGGCGACATCCGCCGTCCCTTACGCATTGACCCTTTGTGTGACGAAAACTTTGGAGTGTTGGAAGATGCGCTGACCACCGAGGAAGACCTTAAGGTCGTCAATTTATTTGAGACGGCATCCTATGTGGATTGGATCAAAACCATGTATGATTTCAATCAGAAAGGGTACATGCAGCCCGATGCCGCCAGCAGCACGGAATCTGCCAACAGCCTGTTGGGCGCTGGAAAGGCCTTTTCCTTCATCACAAATATAAAACCCGGTATCGAAGCGGAATGGATCCGCAACTGCGGCAAAGAGGTCTATATTGCTCCCCTGGTAGAGGAGTACAGTACCACCGCAAACATTGGCCTGCGTTGGTGTATCGCCAACAACAGTGAAAAGCCGGAACGCGCTATGCAGGTGATCAACGAAATGTATATGAACCCCGAATTTTCCAACATCTTTATTTATGGAATTGAGGGTAAGCACTGGAAATTTGTAGACGAAGAAAAAGGGGTCGTCGGCTATGCCGATGGTGTGGAGGCCGGTTCCACCGGTTATTCCAACCTGGCTTGGGGCGCCGCCAACGAACAGATCTCTTATGTATTTGAAGGAGATGACCCAGATCTTTGGAAAAATTTAGGGGAATTCAACGCCAACGCTCCTGCTTCTGTTGCAAAGGGATTTGTATGGGATAATGCAGATGTCATTAACGAGGTGACATCCTGCACCAATGTACTCAACAAATATGTAAAAGCGCTGCAGGCCGGCGCGCTGGACCCGGAAACGGACCTGAATAAGTTCAACCAGGAGCTTAAAGACGCCGGGCTCGATACTATTATCCAAGATAAGCAGACCAAGTTGGATGCGTGGATGGCGGAAAATAAATAGTTTTATATGGCCGAAAAAGGCGGGCAATAGGCTATGTGCCCGGTGAAGCTTCATCGGGCGCGGCCTGTTGGCCCGCACTTGTTTGAATTGCCAGCTAATTTCTATAAGGAGGGCTTTCCATGGCAAAACTCTCTGCCGCGGGGCCGGTAAAAGAAAAAAAGCATTTTACCCGATATCTGCCGCTCTATCTGATGATGCTTCCGGGCATCGCCTATATCATTGTCAACAACTACATTCCAATGACGGGCATTGTGGTGGCGTTTAAACAGTATAATACCCGCCTGGGCCTTTATAACAGCCCAAATATTGGGCTGAAAAACTTTGAATTTTTGTTCCGAACCAAGGATGCGCTACTGATCACCAGAAATACGTTGTTGTACAATTTGGCGTTTATTGTTATTGGCACATTGTTTGCTATAGCAGTAGCGGTACTGCTCAACGAGATCAAGCTCAAAAAAGCTCAGCAGGTTTACCAAACGATTGTATTGGTGCCTTTTTTGATTTCCATTGTCATTGTCAGCTATTTGGTCAATGCCTTTTTGGCCACGGATACAGGCTTCATCAACAACTCCATTTTGGTCAGCATGGGGAAAAACCCGGTTTCCTGGTATACCTCTCCGAAATATTGGCCTTTTATCTTGATCCTGGTACAGGTGTGGAAAGTATTCGGATATAACAGCATTATCTATTTTTCCGTGCTGGTGGGGATTGACCAAGGCTATTACGAGGCCGCAGTAATTGATGGGGCCAACCGTTGGCAGCAATTCCTTCATGTGACTCTCCCGGGTTTAAAGCCCACCATCGTCACACTAACTCTGATGAGCATTGGCCGCATTTTTTATTCTGACTTCGGCCTGTTCTACCAGGTGCCCATGAATTCGGGAGCGCTGATGGATGTGACCAATACTATTGATACCTTTGTTTATCGCAGTATGATGCAGCTGAACAATGTGGGCATGGCATCGGCCGCGGGCATGTACCAATCTTTGGTGGGCTTTATATTGGTCTTAACGGCAAACTTCATTGTGCGGAAGCTCGATTCCGAAAACGCATTGTTTTAGAGGGGGCGGTATCGTGGTAGAGAGAAATAGAACGTTTCAGATTATTGCACATGGTATCATGGTTTTGCTATGCCTCCTATGCGTTTTGCCCTTCTTGCTGCTGATTATTTCTTCTTTTGCTGAGGAAAACTGGCTGATTATGAACGGGTATTCCTTTTTCCCGGCCAATCTCAGTATAGATGCTTATAAATACTTGCTGGTAGATTCCAGCTCCATTGTAAGAGGCTATATAATTTCCATCTTTGTCACGGGAACGGGTACCTGTATCAGCTTGGTCATGACTACTCTAATGGCCTATCCGCTGTCTCGCAGGGATCTGCCGGGCCGCTACATTTTCTCTTTTTTTATCTTTTTTACCATGCTTTTTAACGGCGGCCTTGTGCCCACCTATATCATGTGGACCCAGACCTTCCACATCAAAAATACCATTTTTGCGTTGTTGGTGCCAAACCTGCTCATGGGTGCATTCTATGTCATTATGATGCGCACCTATTTTTCTTCCAATATTCCCGATGCCGTCATTGAAGCGGCTAGAATAGACGGGGCGGGCGAGATGCGGATCCTGCTGAAGGTCGTACTGCCCATGTCTTTGCCGATCATTGCCACACTGGCACTGTTGACAGGGCTTGGTTATTGGAACGACTGGCTCAACGGCCTATACTATATTCAAAAGGATAGCCTGTACAGCATTCAAGTACTGCTCAACCGAATGCTGATGGACGTGCAGTTTTTGATGAGCAGCGCCAATACAGCGGCCGCAGGAAATCAGCAGATGGGCCCGCTGCCCTCCATAGGGATCAAAATGGCAGTCGCCGTTTTAGGTGCGCTGCCGGCACTTATTATTTACCCCTTTTTCCAAAAATATTTTGTAAAGGGAATCACCATTGGCGCGGTCAAAGGGTGACGGCACGCAAAAATGGCAGACTGTAAAAATTCGAATTATGGGAGTGTATCCAAATGAAACAATTTCAAATAAACGTGGATTCCGCTACTAAACCTCTGGAAAAATATTGGGAGCTGTGTGTGGGAAGCTGCCACGGCGCAACCGCACTGCGGGAAGACTACCGTAAACAGCTAGAACAGTGCCAGAGAGAGATCGGCTTTCGCTATGTGCGGTTCCACGGTTTGTTCGACGATGATATGAGCGTACTGAAACAGGAACCTTTTGGTACCGGTATGAAGCTTTCCTTTACCAATATCGACAGTATATTTGATTTTCTTCTTTCCATCAACATGAAGCCCTTTATTGAGCTGGGATTTATGCCGGACTGCCTAAAGAGCAAACCGGCCGCCGTGTTCCATTATAAAGGGAATACAGCCCCACCTGCAGATCACGGTAAGTGGGCTTGGTTTATCCGCACCTTTGTGCGGCACTTGATAGAGCGATATGGACGTATAGAGGTACGCCAGTGGTTTTTTGAAGTATGGAATGAACCTAATCTTGGGGGTCCCGATTCTTCTGACAGCTTCTTTGCGGGTTCTATGGAGGATTATTTCAAGCTGTATCAGGTGACAGCCGAAGCCGTCAAATCTGAGGACCAATTTTTGCGAGTAGGAGGACCTGCCACCTCCAATAATTCGTGGATTCCGGAAATGGTGAAATTTTGCCGGGAAAACCAAGTACCTATCGATTTCATCTCTACCCACCACTACCCCACAGATGTAGTCTTGGGTTACGGTGTGGAAGACAGCGCCAATTTCGGCCGCCCTACACCGGAACAGCTGGAAGATCCGGAATTCATGAAGGCCTTCCAAGAAAAGCTGGAAGCTTTTCATGCGCACTTGTGGGAACGCGTAGATCGGGGCGTTGTCACACAGATGACCAGAAAAGCAGTTCAGGAAGCTGACGGTCTTCCGGTCTATTATACCGAGTGGAACAGCTTGGCGGGCCTTCCTTCGGATGGCCCCTTCGGTTCCTCCTTTATCGTCAAAACGGTATTAGACGGTGTTGGGTTGGCAAAAGGATATTCTTATTGGACCTTCAGCGATATTTTTGAGGAAAACGGAATGCCCAGCGCTGAGTTTCACGGAGGTTTCGGTCTTTTGACACTTCATGGTGTTCCAAAAGCATCTTACCGGGCTTTTCAGTTACTGCATACGCTTGGAGACACGCTTTACGAGGAAAAGTTATCCGAAGGGACGCTAGATCTTTACACAGTAAAACACGCGGCCGCCGGCGCGCTGCAGCTTCTGGCGGTGAACCATCATTCCCTGCTGCATCCTATTGAGGAAGAAGAAGTCCAGATCACGCTGAAAGGCCTGAAGATCTCCGCGGGGGCCATATTAAAAGCCCAGGTGGAACGCATTGATGATACCCATGCCAATGCCATTGCCCGATGGCGTGAGCAGGGCTCCCCTGAATATGTTACAAAAGCGCAGCTGGAAGAGCTGAAGGCGGCTTCCGAACCGGAACGTGAGACTTTTGATATCCCAGTTGATCAAGAAAAAGTTTCTGTCAGTTTAAAGGTACCCCCAATGGGTGTGGCGCTGCTGACGATCTTTTTGACCTGAGCAGGCCTCAGACAGGCGGATTTGAAAACTGCCTTCAAAGAATACCGGCATAGTATGCGAGACTTTTGGGAAAAGAACAAATGTTGAAAACTTTTGTTTGAAAAAGGAGAAAAGGCGCTGTGATCTTCGTGTCATAGCGCCTTGTTTTTTATTCTTCCTCTTCCGGCATTTCCGGTGCTTCCTCTGCCCCTTCTTCCTCCAATTCTTCTGAGCCGGCGGCTCCCTCTTCTGCGGTGCCGTCATCTTCGATCTCTATATCGTCCACTTCATCTTCCTCATGGGGAGCTCTGGCCAAGGTAACCACCTTGCTGCCTTCGCTGAGCTTCATGACCCGGACTCCCTTGCTGGGACGGGCGCAAACACGTATAGAGGAAGCCGCGATGCGTATGATAACGCCGTCTTCGGAAATTAAAATGATATCATCTTCCAGGTCTACCACCTTAATGGCGGCCACATCGCCAAACCTTTCTGTATGGTAATTGGTAATGCCCTTTCCTCCCCGTTTTTGCAGCCGGTAGTTTTCCGGGTTGGAAAGCCGGCCATAGCCGGTTTCTGTCACAGTGAGCACAAGGCCGCCTTCCCGCAGCACTGACATGCCTACAATACAGTCCTCTTCCTTCAGCTGCATGACGCGGACGCCTCTGGCGGTACGGCTGAGCTCTCTCACTTGAGTTTCCTGGAATTTGATGGCCATACCCTTTTTAGTAGCCACGATCAGCTCGTCGTTGCCGCCTGTTACTCGCACCCACGAAAGCACATCGCCCTCATCCAGGTCAATGGCAATTAAGCCGCCCTTTCGGGCCGTATTATAGGCAGAAAGCTTCGTGCGCTTGATCACGCCATTTTTCGTCACCATGACCAGATATTTTTCGCTGTCGAATTCTGTGACCCGGATCATGGAAGTCACTTTTTCTTCCGGCTGCAGGGGAAGCAGGTTTTTAATGTTCATGCCCCGGCTGGTTCTGGAGCCTTCCGGAATCTCGTAGCATTTCAGACGGTATACCCGGCCAAAATTGGAGAAGAACATCACATAATCGTGGCTCCCTGTAACAAAGATCTCGGTGGCCACGTCCTCATCCCGGCGGTTCATGCCGGTGATGCCTCTGCCGCCGCGCTTTTGCAGGCGGTAGGTATCCATCTTCTGGCGCTTCACATATCCGAAATTGGTCAGGGTAAGCACGCATTCCTCTACGGGGATCAGGTCCTCAATATCAACTTCTCCGCTTACCGTAGCAATTTCTGTGCGGCGCTCATCGCTGAACCTCCGCTTCATTTCTTGGGCCTCGTCCTTTAAGATGCCAAGCCTTCTTCCTTCGCTTTGGATAATATCCAAATAATCGGCAATTTTTTCCCGCAGGGCAGCCAACTCCTCTTCCAGCTTGGTGCGTTCCAAGCCGGTGAGCTGCCCCAAACGCATTTGCACAATGGCTTGAGCCTGTATGTCATCCAGGGTAAACCGCTCCATCAAAGCCGTTTTGCCCTCTGGAATAGACTTGGCGGCTCGCAGAATGGCGATCACCTCGTCAATAAAATCCAGGGCGATCATGAGGCCTTCTAAAATGTGAGCCCGTTCCTGAGCCTTTTTCAGGTCAAACTGGGTGCGCCTTGTAATGACCTCCATTTGGAATTTGATATATTCTTCCAGAATTTGCCTGAGGTTCAGCATTTTCGGCTCGCCGTTTACAATGGCCAGCATAATCACGCCAAAGGTGATTTGCAGCTGGGTATAGGAAAAAAGATGGTTCAGTACGATCTGCGGAGAAGCATCTCGTTTTACATCGATGACAATATGCATGCCGTTTCTATCGGAATGGTCATCAATATTGGAAATGCCTTCAACTCGCTTTTCCTTCACCAAATCGGCAATACTCTCTATCAGCTTTGCCTTGTTGACCTGGTAGGGGAGCTCGGTGACAATGATCTTAGAACGGCCTGTCTTTTCGTCTTCTTCAATCTCTGCCCGGGCCCGCACTGTAATTTTTCCCCTGCCGGTAGAGTAAGCGGCGCGAATTCCGCTTCTTCCCATCACGATGCCGCCGGTGGGAAAATCGGGCCCTTTGATGTGCTCCATTAAATCTTCCAAAGATGATTCAGGCTGATCGATCAGCCTGCACATACCGTCTATTATTTCCCCCATATTGTGAGGAGGAATGTTGGTGGCCATGCCCACTGCAATACCGGTAGAACCATTGACAAGCAGATTCGGAAAATGGCTGGGCAATACCGTAGGTTCTTTTAAACGGTCGTCATAATTGGGGATGAAATCTACCGTTTCTTTATCGATATCCTGCAGCATTTCTACGGAAAGCTTATTCATCTTTGCCTCGGTATATCGGTAGGCGGCAGGGGGGTCGCCATCAATAGAACCAAAGTTTCCGTGGCCGTCTACCAGCAGGTAACGCATAGAAAAATCTTGGGCCAAACGGACCATGGCGTCGTAAACAGAAACGTCGCCATGGGGGTGATAGCGGCCCAGCACTGTACCAACGGTATCGGCGCATTTCCGGTAAGGTTTTTCCGGCCACAGAGTGTTTTCATACATAGTATAGAGGATGCGCCGGTGTACCGGCTTTAGGCCATCTCGTACATCGGGCAGAGCACGGGACACAATAACGGACATGGAATAATCCAAAAAGGATTTTCTCATTTCCTTTGTCACATCTACATTGATCACACGTCCGCCACCATTGCTTTCCGCTTCTAACTCTTGCATTTCTTTCTTGTCAAAATCCATGGATCATTCGCCTTTCTGAGCCTTTTGGAAAAGGGCTCCTTGCTAAAAGTGACGTAAAAAGACAAAGGGCATGATTTTACCCGCAAAAACAAAGTCATTTTCCGGCTGTGGCTTTCTTAATTGTCCTAAGGCAGAAAAACCAACTGCCGCCTTTTTGTGATCAGACATCCCAATTCGCTTCTTTTGCATATTTTACAATGAAATCCCGCCTCGGTTCCACCTTATCGCCCATGAGCACAGTAAAAATTTCATCTGCATCGGCAGCGTCTTCTACTTCTACTCTGCGCATGGTGCGCCGGGCAGGATCCATGGTGGTTTCCCAAAGCTGTTCGGAATCCATTTCACCGAGGCCCTTATACCGCTGAATCTCATAATTTGTTCCCAATTCTGCCATGAGCCTGTCCCGCTCCGGGTCCGAGAAGGCATAGTAATGGCGTTTTCCCTTTGTGAGACGGAATAAGGGAGGCTGGGCCAAGTACACGTGCCCCTCCTCTACCAAAGGCCTCATAAAACGGTAAAAGAAGGTGAGCAACAAAGTGCGGATGTGGGAGCCGTCCACATCTGCATCGGCCATGATAATGATTTTTCCGTATCGAAGCTTGGAAAGGTCAAAATCCTCCCCAATTCCGCAACCCAAGGCGGTCACCACGGGCATTAACTTTTCGTTGCCATAGACTTTATCTAACCGAGCTTTTTCCACATTGAGCATTTTTCCCCAAAGGGGCAAAATGGCCTGGAACTTTCTGTCCCTTCCACCTTTAGCAGAGCCTCCTGCAGAATCGCCCTCCACAATATAAATTTCGGTTTCCTCCGTGTTGCGGGACTGGCAATCGGCCAATTTTCCCGGAAGGGTAGAATTTTCCAAAGCGGTTTTCCGGCGCGCCAAATCTCTGGCCTTTCGGGCGGCCTCTCTAGCCCTGGAAGCCGCCAGTGCCTTTTCGAAAATAGCTTTGGCCGTAGCGGGGTTTTCCTCCAAAAAGGTGGTGAGCTTTTCATAGACCATTCCGCTTACCAGGCCGCTTATTTCGGTATTGCCAAGCTTTGCCTTTGTTTGGCCTTCGAACTGGGCTTCTTTCAGCTTTACGCTGATCACGCAGGTCAGGCCCTCTCGCACATCATCTCCAGAAAGGTTTTTATCGTTTTCCTTGAGAATATTGTATTTTCTGGCATAGTCATTCAACACTCTAGTTAGGGCCCGTTTAAATCCATCCTCATGGGTTCCCCCGTCTGTAGTGTGAATATTATTTGCAAAAGAAAGGATCAGCTCATTATAGCTTTCCGTATACTGCAAGGCGATCTCCGCCGTAGCGTTTCCATCTTCCGCTTCAGAGGAAAAATGGATTACTTCCGGGTGAATGACCTCAATGGCTTTTTTCTTGTTAAGATAGTCTACAAAGCTGCTGACTCCGCCCTCATAACAAAACTCACTGTGAGGAACGTCCTCCGGATTTCTCTCGTCCGAAAGCTCAATGCGCACTCCCGCATTTAAAAAGGCCTGTTCCCGCAGCCTTGTCTGCAAAACTTCATATTCGTAGACCGTAGTCTCTTTAAAAATTTCCGGATCGGCTTTAAAACGGATATCAGTACCGTTTTTTCTGCTGCCCGTTACCGGGCCTTTTTCCACCAGATCTGTAACGGCCTTTCCCCGTTCAAAACGCTGATAATAAAGAATGCCATCACTGACTACTTCTACTTCCAGCCATTCCGACAAAGCGTTTACGACGGAGGCTCCTACACCGTGAAGGCCGCCGGACACTTTATAGCTGCCGCCGCCGAACTTTCCACCTGCGTGCAAAATGGTAAATACCACCGTCACGGCAGGCAATCCTGTCTTGTGCTGTACGCCTACTGGAATGCCACGGCCGTTATCGGAGACATAAATAATATCTCCCGGCAAAATCTTAACAATAATTCTATCGCAAAACCCGGCCAGTGCTTCGTCAATCGCATTATCCACGATCTCATAAACCAAATGGTGAAGGCCTCTGGGACCAGTAGAACCAATATACATACCCGGTCTTTTTCTAACGGCTTCCAAGCCTTCCAATACTTGGATTTGATCGCCATCATATTCCTGCTCTACTTTTGTGATTTCATTATTTTCCAAGTAATGCTGCCCTCCTATATTTGGTCCAGTTCTCTTTTGCTTCATTCAAACTATATTATAATATAGTATAACACATTTTATTTTTCTTGTAAACGAAAAAGCCAGAAAAACTCCGTAAAAACTTCTTTTAATAAAAGCCTGCCTAAAAAGACGAAAGGTGTCCCTTTCCAGTTTTAGGCAGGCTTTTCCCTATTTTTTTCCGTTGTTTATTTCCTTGAGACGTTGTTCCACATAAGTGGGATCGTCATATTTCGAAAACAGATTTCCCCCACTGCTTGGAATTTCTACGCTGCTGACTACCCGGAATTTTTTTTCCGGATCTGCAGTAGAACCGGAAGATTTCTTTCCAGTTTCAACACTGGCCAGGCGTGAAGAAGGCGCCGGAGTTGAAATTTTAGCTGAGGATTGGGTTTTGCTCGAAACTGAAGTCCTAGATGGAGCCGCAGACGTAGCCCTTTTAGGAGGAATCTCTTCTACATGGCGGGTAGGAGGCTCTATTTGAGGCACTGGAGAAAAGTGAGAAATACTTTCTTTTTTTTGAAGAGGAATCACAGAAGTTTGTGCCAGGTCATTCTGCCTTTCCGGCAGTTTTCTTACAGGCGTGGGAGGAGAAAGGTGACTTCTTTCTTCTATTGGTTGAATGGGAACAGGTCCTGTGTGGTAGTCCGTTTTTGGCATGTAATCTCCGTGGTCAGTAAATTCATTTCCTGTTCCGTCTCTCCGGCCGGAATTTCCCATCCGCCTCCGTTCCTCTACACTTCCCCTTCTTCGTTTTTTCTCCATTTCCTCTCTAGAAACCTTTTTAATTACCGGTTTTGCCAAATAAACCATGAAAAGGCTCAAAAAGAAAAAAGCAGCAAAGGGAAGGAATACTTGAAAAGCGGTAGATAAGGAGATATCGTCTAAAATGAATTTATGAAAAAAGTAAATTGCGCCTCCCGAAAGAATGGCAATCGCGGCCAAGACATAGACCAAGGGGGAAAGAAATATATTGGAAATTCCTCCACACCTAGGGCACTTATATTCCCCCTGCCGCTTTAAAGACCAGGTTCTGATGATGTTTACTCTCTTCTTACAATAAGGGCAAGTTGGAACTCCAAGATACTGCATAGGGTTACCTTCCTTTCCTGTAGACCTACATTAAAAATTTACCATACTCCAAAATCTATTCCGTGACTGCTTCCCGATCTGCGTAACAAAGTAGAAGCTGAAATTTGTGATAAATAAATAATCTTTTTTTCTCCAGCCTTACACACCAAAAAGGATTTTGGCAGCTCTGTAGATACATTAACCACCCTTCCTTCTTTTTGGGCTTTTGCAAGAAAGTCCCTGGTATGTTTTGAGACTGTAGAATTATCTAAATCAAACAGACCTATAATATCCTTCTGACGAATAATAGTATTTTGTCCCAGATGTAAATACATTTTACTGGCTCCTAAAAATTTCACTGTCTTTCCATAGACTCTTGAAAAATTTCTCCGGAATCCAAACGAAACCTCATACCCGTTTTCATAAGATCGATTGTTTCCGGGCTGCAACAGGTGAGGAATACTTGTTTGTCGTACAAATGATTTAACAAATAATCCTGCCGATTTTGATCCAACTCGCTCATGACATCATCCAGCAATATGATAGGAGTTTCCCCCGTGCTTTCAGAAAGCAGCTGAGCTTCGGCTAATTTCAGTGCCAGAACCGCACTTCTCTGCTGTCCTTGAGAACCGTAAGCCTTTAAAGAAATCCCGTTTAATAGAATATCCAAATCGTCTCTGTGGGGTCCAAGGCTAGTAAAACCGGAACGAATATCGGACTTTCTAGTTCTTTCCAATTCCTCTAAAAAGACGGCTTCCTCATGAGAAGGCTCCCAGCTTTTCAAAGAGGATTTTAAAGAAGAAGAATAGGCGATTTCTATTGTTTCCTTATGCTTTGATATCCCTTCGTAAATGGAAACCACAACAGGAGATAACTTTTTCACATAAAGGAGCCGTTCCTGAATGACTTCTGTTCCCAGCTTTGCCAGACGAGCATCCCAAATAGAGAGCGTTTCTTCCAGTTCCGGGTAGCGGGAAATATCTTTTAATAAGGCGTTTCTTTGCAACAAAGAACGGTTATAAACGCTGAGCAGAGCAGCAAAGCTGGGCTTTATTTGGCATAAGGCCCCATCGATAAAATTTCTTCTTCGGGAAGGGCCTTCTTTTATTAACAGTAAATGCTCCGGGGAAAATATTACCGCTCGGATCTTGCCGATCAAGGCGGATCCTGTCTTTTTTTTTACACCGTTGAGAACAGAATTTCTCTTTCCATTTTCAATGTTTAAAACGGCGTTTTGTTCCCGCTCTTCACTATAAAAATCTAGAGAGAGAGAGGCGTTTCCACCACCGAGCTTCGGCAATTCCCCATCTTTTGAGCCACGAAAAGAATGTCCACCGGTAAAGAGCCAAATCGCTTCCAACAAATTTGTTTTTCCCTGAGCGTTCCACCCATAAATTACATTGATTCCTTGGCAGGGAACGATTTCTCCGTCTTTCAAATTTCTGAAATTTTTTGTTGCCAACCGAAGGACCTGCATGAGGAGGATATCCTTTCCAAAACAAAATCAAAAAATTCGGTACCCATAAAGGCTTTTGCGTCCTGCATTTTCGGCAAAGGAAAAGCGGTCACTCTACAACAAAGGTTTTTCCAAGGTAAGAAGTATTGTCTCCGGGGTAAAGCTTTTTTCCTCTCATGGTACAAACTTGACCGTTTACCTGCACTTCTCCTTGCTGTACCGCAAACTTTGCCTGGCCGCCGGTATCCACTAACCCGGTAAGTTTTAAAAAGGAATCTAACCGGATAAATTCCGTATTGATCTTAATTTTTTCCATCATTCTTTCCTTTTACCAAGCTCAGTCATTTTTCAGGCGGACAGGAAGTACTAAGAAAAGGAAGCTGTCGCCCTCTTTTGGAACAATTTTCATGGGACTGAGAGGCCCACCCAGCTGAATGACCACTTCATCACATTCCGTATTTCGAAGGGCTTCCAGCAGATACCGGTTGTTAAACCCAATTTCCACCTCATCGCCTTTGATTTCCACATCTAATTGGTCGCTGGCTCTTCCCATGGAAGTAGTACAGCTCAATTTGATTTCATTGTTGGCAAATAAACAGCGAATGGGGCTCTTTAAGCGATCTGTGATCAACAAAGAAACGCGCTCTACACTTTCTATGGCTTCTCTGGTACGCACCACCACGTCGGTTTTGCTTTCTGCGGGAATAGCGGCTTTATAATTTAAAAATTCACCTTCCAGAAGGCTGGAAATGACCGTATAATTTTCGATGTTAAAAAGGATATGGCGTTTTCCTGCAGAGATGGCTACGGTACTGTCGTTGTCTTTTAAAATTCTGGAAATTTCTCCTAATGTCTTCCCGGGAACCACAAAAGAAAGGCTTTCTTTAAAATTCACCTGTTCCGTGCGTTTGGCAAGTCTGTAACCATCTACGGAGACCATATCCAGCTTTCCGTTTTCTAACTGGAACAGGCTTCCTTGATGAATGGGTTTTGCGTCGCTTTCGGCTACGGCAAACAATGTCTGCCGGATCATACTTTTTAGAAGGGCGGAAGGAAGTTCAATTCCCATTGCATCGGTAGGCTTTGGCAGCTCCGGAAATTCTTCTGCTGAGATTCCAATAATCGTAAATTTGCTGTAACCGCTTTCAATGGAAGCGATATTCTTTTCGTCCACCGCTACTGTTATGGTTTCTGACGGCGTTTTTCTGACGATTTCCGAAAAGTACTTGGCGCTGAGTACAGATTTTCCCGTTTCTGCGATTTGGGCGGGGATTGTGGTGGTAATACCCAGCTCTAAATCGTAGGCACAAAGCTCCAGATGGTTTTCGGAAGCATTGAGTAAAATTCCTTCCAGAGCGGGAATAGAAGTTTTGGAAGAAACCGCCCGTTGTATGTTGGTGACGGCTTCTGAAATGTCGCTTTTGTTGACGGTAAATTTCATGGGTAGCATCCTTTCTTTCAAGTGAGTTAGATTTTTAGAGAGGGTACTTCTCTTTTTATTCTTTATGATATAAATAGATTTAACAGCAGTATTAGGGGATGTGGATATGTGAAAAACTTTGTTTTTTGGGAATTCTCCGGGGTTTTCCCGTATTTTTCTTTTCCGATGCCGTTGTGGAAAGAAGGAGAAGAGCTGTGAAATCTTTTTTTGTTTCCCACAGTCTGTGGAAAGATGTTTGTGAAGTGTTTAAGAAATTGTGAATAACTTATCTATCCCGAATATTTTTAATGATATCTTCCACCATACCTCTTAAATGTGCATCCTTCTTCAGGTTTTTTTCCATTTGCCGCATTGCATATACTACTGTGGAATGGTCCCGCCCGCCAAAAGTCTGTCCAATTTCCACCATGGACATTTGTGTGATTTCCCGTACAATATACATGGATACCTGACGGGCGGCGGAAATTTTAGAATTTCTTTTTTGAGAACGGATGTCTTCTGAAGTGATCTCCCCGTAAGTGCGCGCCACCTCTTCAATAATCTTATCTACCGTGACAGGGGCAGGCTGGTCGTTGTTAATGATGTCGCTGATGGCAGCCTGGGCTGTGACGATGTTAATTGGCTTTGATTCCAAAAGATAGAAAGCACGGAGCTTTTTTACCGCCCCTTCCAACTGCCGGATGTTGCTTTTTAGCTTATTTGCGATATATTCACAAACACTGTCTGGAATTTGAAATCCCAGAGATTCCGCCTTTCTGGTGATGATGGCGATACGTGTTTCAAAATCTGGAGGCTGAATATCGGCGGTGAGTCCCCATTCAAAGCGCGTTTTTAGCCGGTCGTCTAAAGTGGCAATGTCTTTGGGAGGGCGATCGGAAGTGAGGACGATTTGTTTTTTTGCTTCATAAAGGGTGTTGAAAGTGTGGAAAAATTCCTCTTGTGTAGATTCCTTCCCTGCGATAAACTGGATGTCGTCTACCAAAAACAGGTCGGCATGGCGGTATTTTTCCCGGAAAGCAGCCGTGGTACCGTGTTTGATCGATTCTATCATCTCATTGGTGAAATCGTCGCCTTTAATATAGATAATAGACATGCTGGGAAAGCTTTTCTTTACCTCACAGGAAATAGCGTAAAGCAAATGGGTTTTTCCAAGACCAGAGCTGCCGTAAATGAATAGGGGGTTATATAACAGAGCCGGTTTTGTGGCTACTGCCAAACAGGCGGCATGGGCAAACCGGTTGGAGGAGCCTACCACAAAGCTGTCGAAAGTAAGGTCATAATCGCCATCTGCAGAAGCAGGTCCTGCTTTCTCAAGTTCTTTTTTTAATTCTTCTTTTACACAAAGTGAAAAATTGATTTGGGAGCCAAATACATTTTGAAAAGCCTCGCTTAACAGGTCACTGTAACAGCGAAGCAAGGTTTGCTTGTGAAAATCGTTCGGTACCTCAATTACTGCTATGCCGTTGGAAAAATCTAAAGAGACGGGACGGAGCCTGCTGAACCAAGTTTTATAGGCCACTTCTGTTATTTTTTCTTTGCAATAATCGCAAATCAGTTCCCATGTTTGATCGAATGAGTCCAAGATAAAATACCCTCCAAAGCAAAAATGACCGTGACGAGTCAAAAAAATAAAAAATTTCGATATATACTAGAAATTATACCATGAAAACCGCTTTGTTTCAAACTTTTTTCTTCTTTCCTGTTTAGATTTCAAAAAACACAATTTGTAGTGGTTGAAATTCTTTTATGATCTGGATCCTGTTTTTTGCCGGAAAGAAAACTGAGATTGAAAAAGCAAAAGATAAAAACTCGGAAGAACTCCCAAAATTCCTGAAAAAATTGTGTTGACAGAGAGGTGAGTTTTAAGTTATAATGTTATCTCGCAAGGGAAGTACTCTCGAAAGGAGGGTTTTTATATGCTGAGAACCTATCAGCCGAAGAAGCTCCATAGAAAGAAGGAGCATGGGTTTAGAAAAAGAATGGCTGACAAGAATGGACGCAAGGTACTTGCACGCCGCAGAGCAAAGGGCAGAGCACGTCTTTCTTATTGACGATGTCTTTAAAGGTCACCTAAGCGTGGCCTTTCTTTGTTTTGTGGTGATTTTGGGACAAGTTTATGGGAGATTTTGTTTCGATTTGCAAAAATAACGAATTTAGAAAAATTTACAGCAAGGGAAAGAGCTTTGTCACCCCTTTGTTGGTTATTTATGTGTTAAAAAATAAGAAGAGTAAAAGTGTACGAGTAGGAATTACTACCAGTAAAAAAATAGGAAACGCAGTTTTGCGCAACCGTTCCCGTAGAGTACTTCGGGAAGCATTTCGAGAACTTTCTCCCAGAATTTTCAGCGGCAATGACTTAATATTGGTGGCCCGCGGAAAAACGCCTTATGCCAAAAGCTATGATGTGAGAAGGCATATGGAAAAACAACTTATTGCAGCTGGTTTATTGAGGCCAACGAGCTTTTCTATGGAAGAGGAAGCAAAATAAATGATGAAACGGTTGTTGCTTCGGGCAATTCGGTTTTATCGGGCAGCTATTTCGCCTAGAAAACCGGCAATGTGCCGATATATTCCCACTTGTTCGGAATATGGCTTGGAGGCTGTGGAACGTTTTGGTGCTGTGAAGGGCGGTTTGCTAACCCTTTTTCGTATTTTGCGCTGTAACCCCTGGAGCAGGGGGGGATATGATCCGGTACCGGAAAAGAAGGAAAGGAAAAAAGGCCCCTGGGCTGAACATAGAGGAGTAAAAGACCAACATGGCAATTTTTAATTTTTTTGGCAGTATTCTTGGCTATCTGCTCTGGTTCCTTTATACCATTTTGCGTAATTACGGCGTAGCCATTATCCTGTTCACGATTATTTTGAAAATTTTGTTGTTTCCCACATCTATTAAACAGCAAAAAAGCATGGCCTCTCAAGCAAAGCTTTCCGAAAAGCAGCAAGAGCTGCAAAAAAAGTATGGAAATAACAAGCAAAAATACAATGAAGAGTTGGCAAAGCTTTATGAAAAGGAAGGCGTCAACCCTGGGGCGGGCTGTTTGACCACTTTATTGCCTTTCCCAATTATGTTGGGCATTTATTATTCCGTAATTTTGCCTTTGTCCAATACACTGCATATTTCCAGCGATGCTATTGCGAAGGCTACCGACTATATCTCCAAGCTTCCAGGAATGGTCTCGGGCTCTACTAATATGTATTCAGAGCTTGAGATTATGCGGAATTTCGATTATTTAAAAGGAAACTTAACCATGTTCAGCGCGGCTGATATGGAAAAGATGGAATTTTTTTCCAAGGGTTTTAAATTTTTAGGTCTTGATCTTTTGGCGACTCCCCAGAATTCGAATTTCTTTTCTTTCTTATGGCTTATTCCCCTGTTATCTCTGGTAAGTAGCTTTGCTTATCAGTTTTACATGACAAAAACTTCCGGTAATGGGACACAGGGGCAGTCGGGCTGTATGAAGGTTATGATGTATGTGTTTCCTTTGATCAGTGTTTATTGGGCCTATACGATGCCTGCGGCTGTTGGCTTTTATTGGGTGATCTCTTCTTTGACCAGTTTTGCTCAGAGCATTATTACCAATAAGTATTTTAGCTTGAACCAGATGACGGCTATGACGGAAGCGCGAAGAGCCCTAACTTTGGAGTTAAGTGAAGAAAACGTTCGGCCGCTTCCTGCAGCGGCTCAGAAAGAAATTGCCGATCGCATTGCTTCTTCTGCCCAGGCGAACCAGCAAAAAGAAGCCAAGCAAAAGCAGCTGCCTCAAAAAAAGTCCGGGAAAAAGCCGGGAGGACCTTCTAAAAATACAGCGGATTATTTGGGAAACAAAAAATAAAATAGGTTGGCTTTATTTCCACTCAGAAGAAAGGAAAAGTGAATTTGTTATGACAAGAGAAGCAATTGCCACTGGTGAAACTGTTGAGATGGCCTTTTTGAATGCCTGTAAAGAATTAGGGGTGGATACTACAGAAGCAGAATTTGAAATTTTAGAAATGCCTACAAAAAAGACTTTTGGTCTCTTTGGCGGAAGTCCCGCTAAAGTAAGGGCTTATTTGGAAGAAAATAACCCTGCCCAGGAAGCTGCTGAGTATTTGAAAAAGGTGCTTGCTGAAATGGGCTTCCCTGGGGTAAACATTCAAATTCAGGAAGAAGAAGCTGGGGCCGCCCTCACTTTAGAGGGGGAGGACATTGGCTTTATTATCGGTTACCGGGGAGAGACCTTGGATGCCCTTCAGTATTTGGCCTCTCTGGTGGCTAACCATGTAGATGACTCTTATTACCGTATCACCTTGGATGTGGGAAATTACCGGGAGAAACGAAAGGAAACTTTGGAATCTCTTGGAAAAAAGATGGCCTTGAGAGCGGTGAAAAGCGGTCGTAATTCTTCTTTGGAGCCAATGAATCCTTATGAACGGCGTATTATCCATACTGCTGTTCAGACGGTGGAAGGGGCAAAATCCTGGAGCGAGGGGGAGGATTTGGCCCGTCATGTGGTAATTGGTCCGGAAGGCGGAGAGCGGATTCAAAGAAGAGACAACCGGCGTTCCTCTGGAAGAGACGGCCGGCGGGGCGGTTATGACCGTGACAGACGGAATCCTCGTTCTTCTCGAGGCGGGGCTTCAAGGCAGAATGTGGCGCCAAGGTCTGGGGGACCTAAAGCCGATGACCCCAGCGCGCCGATTTATGGCAAGATAGAAGCAAAAAAGTAAGAACAGGCGGGGTGGTCGGAGCAGGCCACCCTGTTTTTTGTGAGGCTATTAAAAGAAATTGGAAAGTTATATGCTTGGAAGTGGAGAGAACAAATGAGGGAAGGCACTACGATTGCGGCTATTTCTACCGCCCAGGCTCCCGGCGGTATTGGTGTTATTCGTGTTTCCGGCCCGGATGCCAGAAAAATTGCCGATCGAGTTTTTTTTGCAAAAAGTGGAAAAAGGGCGGCGGATATGAAAGGTTATACCGCTTCCTTTGGAAAAGTTTGTTCAAGGAACGGGGAAAAGTTAGATGATGCCGTGCTTTTGCTATTTGCGGGACCAAAGAGCTATACTGGTGAAGATGTGGCAGAGATCTCTTGCCATGGAGGCCTTTATGTGACACAAAGGGTTCTGCGGGAGGTTCTAGAAGCTGGGGCGGAACCCGCCGGACCGGGGGAGTTTACACGGCGGGCTTTTTTTCATGGAAAAATAGATTTGGCTCAAGCCGAATCGGTGATGGGGATCATTGGCGCCAGCGGGGAGCAAGCCTTCCGGGCCGCAGAGGCGGTAAGTGACGGCAGGCTTTCCAAAAGGATTGGAATGGTCCGAGAAAAGCTGATGGGGCTTGCTTCTCATTTATCTGCTTGGGCCGATTTTCCGGAAGAAGAGGTTCCAGAAATAGAAGAAGAAGAGTTGTGTTCTGTTTTGGAAACATCGAAAAAAGAGCTTTGTGCCCTGCTTTCTGGCTTCGATAGCGGGAAGATATTTCGTGAAGGGTTATATACTGTGATTGCCGGAAGGCCCAATGCAGGAAAATCTACGTTGATGAACCTTTTGGCTGGCTGTGAGCGTTCTATTGTGACGCAATATGCCGGAACTACCCGGGATGTAGTGGAAGAAACTGTGCTGCTTGGAGGAATTCCTTTGCGACTTGCAGATACTGCCGGGATTCGGGAAACGGATGATCCGGTAGAAAGCATTGGAGTAACGGTCACAAAAGAAAAGCTGAAAATGGCCCAGCTGGTGTTGGCGGTTTTTGATGGTTCCCAACCTTTGGAAGAAGAAGACTTCCAGCTGATGGAGCTTTTGCATGGAGTACCTTCCATTGCTGTGGTAAATAAAAAGGATTTGGAAAACGTCATACAGCTTCAAAAGATCGCAGCCAACTTTTCCCATGTGGTGTTTCTTTCTGCCATGACAGGTTCAGGGCTGGAAAATTTAGAACAGGAATTGAAAAAGCTTTTGCGCCTTGAGACTTTTGATCCCTCAGCGGGAATTTTATGTACGGAACGACAGCGTCATGATGTTCAGCAGGCCCTTTCCGCCATTGAGGAGGCAAAAACGGCTTTAGATGGCGGGCTCACCTTTGACGCGATCACTGTTTGTGTGGAAGATGCCTTATCTGCGCTTTTTTCTTTGACTGGAGAACATGTTTCGGAAGAGATTGTAGATAGAGTTTTTGAAAATTTTTGTGTAGGAAAATAGTACGGGATGATTCTGTTGGAAAACGGAAGGAAGGAATGTTTGTGACGTACGATGCGGGAAAAGTAGATGTGGCGGTAATTGGGGCTGGACATGCCGGGATAGAGGCCGGTCTGGCCGCTGCCAGGCTAGGCTGTTCTGTGGTGGTTTTTACGATCAATTTGGATGCGGTGGGAAACTGCCCTTGTAACCCTAGTATTGGGGGAACGGCCAAAGGTCATTTGGTGCGGGAGATTGATGCTTTGGGCGGCGAGATGGGAAAAACGGCCGATGCCTGTATGCTGCAAAGCCGAATGCTGAATTTAGGAAAGGGGCCTGCTGTACATTCTCTCAGAGCCCAGATTGACCGCAATGCTTATTCCAAAATGATGAAGCATAAGCTGGAGCTTTGTGAAAACCTTTCCCTTCGTCAGGCAGAGATTGTGGACCTTACCCGAGAAGATGGAGTCTGGTTAGCCGTCACCAGGATGGGAGCTGTTTATCGAGCTTCTACTGTAATTCTGGCCACTGGTACTTTTTTGGGTGGGAAAATTTTTATTGGGGATGTCTCTTATGAAAGTGGGCCGGATGGCATGTTCCCAGCGGCCTTTTTGCCTAACTCTTTGGAAAAGCTTGGAATCTCTCTGCGCAGGTTCAAAACGGGAACGCCTGCCAGAGTTTTGCGTTCTTCCATCGATTTTTCAAAATTGGAAGAGCAAAAGGGGGATGAACCTGTGATCCCCTTTTCTTACGATACTATGGAAAAATTGGAAAACAAAGCTGTATGCCATGTCAGTTGGACAAATGACAGAACAAAACAGGTGATTTTGAAGAACATACATCGTTCTCCCCTTTACAGCGGATCTATAGAGGGGATTGGTCCCCGTTATTGCCCCAGTATAGAAGATAAGGTGGTTCGTTTTCCGGAAAAGCCCAGGCATCAGTTGTTCATTGAGCCTTGCGGACTGGATACGGAGGAAATGTATTTGCAAGGTATGAGCTCTTCTCTCCCGGAAGATGTGCAGATCGCCTTTTACCATACTATTTTAGGGTTGGAGCAGGCTCAGATCATGCGCAGCGCCTATGCCATTGAGTATGATTGTTGCGATCCTTTGCAGCTGAATTCCTCTTTGGAGTTTCGAAATTTTCCCGGTTTGTATGGAGCTGGGCAGTTTAACGGTAGCTCAGGTTACGAAGAAGCAGCCGCTCAAGGCCTTATTGCGGGAATTAACGCGGCAAGAAAGGTCCAAAAAAAGCCCCCTGTTCTTTTAGACCGGGCAGGCTCTTACATTGGCACGTTGATTGACGATTTGGTGACTAAGGGAGTGGCAGACCCCTACCGCATGATGACTTCCCGTTCGGAGTACCGGCTGGTGCTGCGCCAGGATAATGCAGACGAGCGCCTGACTCCATTGGGAAGGGAAATTGGTTTGATCCCTGACGATAGATGGAGACGGTTTTCCGAAAAACAGCGCCAAAAGGAAGAAGAATTGAAACGAGTGAAAAGTACGGTTTTTCCCCCTTCAGAGGCGCTGAATGCCATACTTGTTTCACATGAAACATCTCCGGTTTCTACGGGAATTCGTTTGTCGGAGCTTTTAAAGCGCCCGCAAATTACCTATGCCGATCTGGAAGAGATCGATTTGGAAAGACCAAACTATGACAAAGCTGTTTTCGAGAATGTGGAGATCGAATTGAAGTATGAGGGATACATCCTGCGCCAGAAAGCAGACATTGAAGAAATGCGCCGCCTGGAACGAAAAACTCTGCCAGAAGAGATAGATTACCATGAGATTCGAGGCTTGCGGCTGGAGGCTGTGGAGAAGCTTAACCGGGTGCGTCCGGAAAACATAGGGCAGGCCGGCAGAATATCTGGGGTCAGCCCGGCCGATATTTCCGTGCTTCTCATTTGGCTGATGGGAAAAGGAAGGGAGAAAATAAATTGACAGATATTAGGGCGGAGCTTGTAGAAAAGGCCGAAAAATTGGGCTTGGAAATCAGCCCTTCCCAGGCCGAAAATTTCCAGGCTTATATGGAACTGTTGTTGGAATGGAATGAAAAGATGAACCTGACAGCGATTACAGAGCCTTCGGCAATTTTGGAAAAGCATTTTTTAGATTCCTTGACCCTGCTTTTGATTTTTCCTCCAAAGCAGGGGGCAAAGCTGATTGATGTGGGCACCGGCGCGGGATTTCCCGGAATCCCTTTGAAGATTTTGCGGCCCGATTTGGACCTTACCTTACTGGATAGCCTGAACAAGCGCCTTTCTTTTTTGAAAGAGCTCTGTGCGGCTTTAAAAATAGAGGCAGTTTTCATCCACAAGCGGGCCGAAGAGGCCGGGCAGGAGAAGCAAATGCGGGAAAGCTACGATATTGCCGTTGCCAGGGCAGTGGCGCCTTTGAATGTGTTATGTGAATATTGCCTTCCTTTTGTGAAAACAGGCGGATATTTTGTGGCGATGAAGGGCCCCGGAGCCAGTAGAGAACTGCTGGAGGCTACGAATGCCATTGCGGAATTAGGAGGCGGAAAGCCGAAAACAGAAGCTTTTACTTTGCCAAACGGGGAAGCAAGAAGTCTTTTGCTTCTGCCCAAAATGAGGGTTACTCCAAAAAGGTACCCAAGACATGGGGGAACCATCGCAAAGCATCCCTTAGCATAGAAAGGAAAAAATGTTATGGATTTGATTTTTAGAAAGCCAGAAAAGAAAGATTTAGATGCCCTGGATAAAGTGATGCTGGTGATTAGCGACCATAGTGCCGACCGGGAAAATATGTGGCGGTTGGTGGAGAAGATCAACCAGGACCCGCAAAAGTACCTGCTTGCAGCTTTTGAAAAAGAAAGCGGGGTCCTTTGCGGCAGCCTTTTGGGTGTTGTTTTTGAAGATATTTGCGATACCTGCCAGCCCATTCTGTTGGTGGAAAATGTGGCGGTACTTCCGGAGTACCAGGGAAAAGGCGTGGGAAAGAGAATGTTTGAGGAGATTGAAAAATGGGGGAAAAGCATGGACTGCCATTACGAAATTTTGGTTTCGGGAAACCAAAGAAAGGGAGCCCATCAGTTTTACCATGCATTGGGTTTTGAAGAGGTTAAGGGTTTTAAAAAGTACTTTTAGAAGTGTCTCCTTTTTGTTTGGTCATAGTTCAGAAGCTGGAAAAAATTTTTTGGCCGACCTCGTTCAACAAAACCTGCACTTCTTCTATGATAGACTTCTGTTGTAAGGGAGGCAAGCATGATGTTTTTTAAGGACAAAATAAAATTGGTCAAGCTCCAGACGGAGAAGATCATGCCAAACCCTTCCCAGCCCAGAAAGGTCTTTCGAGAAGAAGATTTGAAAGGGCTGGCGCAGAGTATTTCCGAAAATGGGCTTTTACAGCCAATCACTGTCCGAAAGGAAAACGGCGTTTATTATTTGATTGCCGGAGAAAGGCGCCTTCGCGCCTGCAAAATGGCGGGGCTAAGGGAAATACCGGCGGTGGTGGCCGATTGCGAGGCCAGCGACAGCGCCGTGCTGGCGCTGCTCGAGAACATTCAGAGAAAAGACCTCCAGATGTTTGAGCAGGCCAATGCTCTTGTCAATTTGCTTCGTGAATGGGAGATCACCCAGGAAGAGGCAGCAAAGCGGCTTGGGATGAGCCAATCTTATTTGGCCAACAAAATCCGGCTTCTAAAGCTCAGTCCGGAGGAACAGGCGGAAATTTTGGAGCATGACCTGACAGAACGCCACGCCAGGGCTTTACTGCGCGTCAACGACATCACCTTGCGGCAAAAGGTTCTGCGGGCGGTGATAGAAAAAAGGCTGAATGTTTCTCAGACGGAGGAATTGATTGCCTCTTCCCTTCAAGAACCCAAAAAGCAAAAGAAAGCCAAACGTACCTTTGTAGCGAAGGACATCCGTTTGTTCATCAATACGATTGACCATGCGGTAGATGCCATGAAAACCGCAGGGATACAGGCACAAACAGAACGTAAGGAAACAGATGAATATATCGAGTGCACGGTGCGTATCCCAAAATTAACCAGAGTACAAGTTTAACCCATTCCCTTATTCATTTCCCACAGAAAAGACGGCTGGCCGCAAAGCGGACTGCCGTCTTTTCGCTTAGGGAGCTTATTTATCTCCATATCTTTTTATACAGCTATACAGGGCGGAAATGTTTTCTGGCGGAACATCGGGAGAAATGGAACATGCTGTGCTTAAAATGTAGCCTTTCTGACATTTTGCGCCGATCTCCAGCCTGCGGCGGGCGATCTCAATTACTTCCTCCGACGTTGCATAGCGGAGTTCGTTTGCGGAATCTAAATTGCCCTTGATAAATACTTTACTGCCAATTTCAGCAACAGCTTCTTCTAAATCTACCGTCCCTAAAGGCTTCGGGTCTAAACATTCCAAGCCGTCTATATTGGTTTTCACCAGCAAATCCAATCTGTCGCCGATGGCTCCGCAAGTATGGATATAACATGGAATTCCGTACTGTTTATGCACCGCCACAATGACTTCCTTTTCAAAAGGCAAAACAAACTTGCTGTACATCTCCCTGGAAATGAAACCTGCTCCCGCAAAAGGCGAACTAAGTTTTAACGCGTCAATCCCAAGCTCGCATTGTGACAGAGCCAGCAGGATCACAGATTTATTCATGTATTTCATGAGGGAAAGGGCCTTTTCCTCTTCATCCAAAAGCGATACAAGGCCATTTTCCCATGTGTCAAATAATTTTAAGTAAAGCTCAAAACAAGTCCCCACTTCTCCGTGTATGGAAAGCTCATCTTTTTTTCTTTCAAGGATCTCCTCCAGTATATTGAATTCATAGGCCGGAAGCTCCTCCTTTGTCATCGGCAAATGGAGATTCTCCACCGAAATACCCGCAAGGCCCGAGGGCTTGCCATTTTGCTCTTTTTTTGCCGGGTAAGGAAAATCATTGTAGGGAACGATATATTGTTCTCCCGTGCGAAAGACCACCAGTTTTGATCCATCGGGGGCATCTTGCACCTCCTGGATGGCATTCTTTTCTTCTGGATTTCTGCCCGTAATGCTCACTAAAATACCGTCGAAATGGTATTGCTCCGCCGCGCGGATATAGCTTTCTGCCAGTCCATGAGGAGTATACCAGAAATCGATCAAGTCCATATGGCTGTGCTGTGCCAGATATCCAAGGGAAAACTGGCACATAAGCGGAACCCGATCTGGCTTTTCCCCAGCCATTGCGGCTTTCATACGTTGTTTTGCATTCATTTTTAGCGACTCCTTTTCTTCCTTCTGCGGCTGGACTTTCATAAAGCAGATCTTTTCTTATAGCATTAGTCAGGGATTTTGCTGTAAGTTTATCTATCTTCTCTTCCTGCTTTTTGCTGTGATAATCCATTTTATAAAATCTTGTGAGATTTGTCTTACAATTCCATTTTTTGCATAGAATCATACAATGGGACAGGCTATAATAAAAGGCAACATTGTGTTTAGACGCTTTCCATTATAGCATCCTATACAATATCGCGAGCTAAAAAGGAGCTCCAGTCTTGTGTGCTCAAATGATAACCCGGTTTCTCCCATAAAGCCCTGCTGGCGAAGCTTGAAGAAAAGGGGAGATTATGGTACAATAGCCACACAGAGAGTCCCAAAGTTTGTTCGCCGGGGGAGGAAAATGAGAAAATGATCACCGATAGCTTTGACAATTGCTCGGAAGCTATTATAAACCCAAAAATCAAGGCCGATGTGCCGGAAGTGGATGCCTGCATTTTAACTTTTTCCCATGTTATCGAAAAATCTGTTCTGGCCAGCTTCCCCTGCGAAGAGATCGCCTCCTTTTGGTTTGCCACAGGAAACACACCTTTATACCGGATTGATTATAAAGGAAAAAAGTTTGCTTTTTATAAAACCTATGTGGGAGCGCCAGCCTGTGTTGGCACAGTAGAAGATTCGTTGGCAGAGATAAAAACAAACAAGTACCTTGTGTTTGGCGGCGCTGGATGCTTAAACAAAGAAATTGCCCATGGAAAAGTCATGGTCCCGACAGAGGCGTACCGGGACGAAGGGACATCTTACCATTATGCGCCTGCAAAGGACTATATCACCATTAAAAATGCAGATGTTGTGGCCAGGTTCATGGAGGAAAATGGGATACCCTATGTGAAGGGAAAAACTTGGACAACAGATTCCTTTTATAGGGAGACGGTAAACAATTTTAAGAAGCGTAAAGAAGAAGGGTGCATTTCTGTCGAAATGGAATGCGCCGCTCTGCAGGCAATGTGCGATTTCAGAGGGTTAGAGTTTTACACCTTTTTCACAAGCGGCGATTTGTTAGATGCACCTCAGTGGGATGAGCGGCGTAAGGCAGGAGAGGAAAAAGGCACCCAACATGATGTGGGGCATTTCGATATTGCCTTAGAGCTGGCCTACGCCATCGCTTCTTGAAGAAAAAACCGGAGCAGACGGCGAATGTTTCACATGAAACATAGATCATAAGACGAAACTGCCAAAAAGGGAAAGGGTACTTTTCATAACAGCAGTTTTGTGATATGATAATAAACACCGTCAAAAACAAAGAAATCCGCTGTCTTTAGCGGGCTAGGAGATTTTTCGTGGGAAAGATAATTGCTGTCGCCAACCAAAAAGGCGGAGTTGGGAAAACTACTACCGCAGTGAATTTAGCGGCTTCCTTGGGGGATAAGGGAAAACAAGTACTGCTTGCAGATACAGACCCTCAGGGAAACAGCACCAGCGGCGTTGGAATTGACAAAAGAGAAAATAAAGCAACGGTTTATGACATACTCATCAATGGCACAAAGGCCGCAGACTCGGTGGTGAAAACCTCTTTTCACAATTTAAGTCTGCTCCCTTCCCATATCGATTTGGCCGCTGCGGAGTTGGAGTTGGCCAACCTGGAAAACCGGGAGGCCATGCTGAAAAATGCCTTAGGGGCTATCCGAGGAGATTACGATTATATTTTGATCGATTGTCCCCCTTCCTTGGGACTCATTACCACCAACGCGTTAAATGCGGCAGATACCATTTTAATTCCCATACAATGCGAATATTATGCGCTGGAGGGGCTTTCCCAGCTGATCAATACAGTTCGTCGGGTAAAACGGCAATACAATGAACGTCTGGATATTGAAGGCGTATTGCTTACTATGTATGACGGCCGGTTAAATTTGACCCAGCAGGTAGTAGATGAGGTAAAAAAGTATTTTCCCAGAAAGGTGTTCAAGACAGTAGTGCCCAGGACTGTGCGCCTTTCGGAAGCGCCGGGATTTGGACAGCCGGTGCTTTATTACGACAGGGCTTCCAGAGGAGCGGAAGCCTATGACCAGTTGGCCAGCGAGATTTTAAAGAACAATAAATGAGGCGGAGGAGTTAAACATTGAAAAAGAGGGGACTTGGAAAAGGGCTGGATGCTATTTTTGCGGAGAATACGGCAGAAGAGGCCGAAGGCGCTGTCACTGTAAAGATCAGCGAAATAGAGCCCAACCGTGACCAACCCAGAAAGGAATTTGACAACGAAGCCCTTTCTGAATTGGCCGATTCTATTTCCCAGCACGGTGTGCTGCAACCGCTTCTGCTGCGCCCTATGCTCACCGGGGAATACCGGATCGTAGCAGGAGAACGCCGCTGGCGTGCCGCAAGGATGGCGGGGCTTTCCGAAGTGCCCGCCGTGATCCGGGAAATGACAGATACAGAAGAAATGCTCTTCGCCCTGATCGAAAACCTGCAGCGGGAGGACCTCACTCCTTTAGAAGAAGCCAAGGGTTACCGAACCTTAATCGAGACTCAAGATTTTACGCAAGAAGAGGTTTCCAAAGCGGTGGGAAAATCGCGGCCTGCCATAACCAACGCACTTAGACTTTTAAATCTTCCGGAAGAGATCCAGCAGATGTTGGAAAACGGGGAAATTTCGGCCGGCCATGCCAGAACACTGCTGAGCTTTAAAAGCGAAGAGGCCATGCGTCTGGGAGCTCAAAAGGCAAAGCAGGGCGCCTCAGTCAGGGAACTGGAAAATCTTTCTAAAAAGCTGAATGAAGAAAAGAAGCCTTCCCAAAAGAACGCTTTTTCCAAAAACCAGTATTATGAAGAGGCCCAGCTGGCGGTGGGGGAATATTTGGGACGAAAGGTAAAAGTGGCAGGAACCCAGAAAAAAGGCGTTTTACAAATTGAATTTTATGGGGAAGAAGATTTAAAAAATTTGATGGAGGAGCTTCGCCTGAACGGCAAGGAGTAATCCTTCCCAAAAAATAAAAATCAGGAAAGAGGACGAAAAATGTTAGATATTAAACTGCTCCGGACGGAACCGGACCTGGTAAAGGAAAACATCAGGAAAAAATTCCAAGAGGAAAAGCTGGTACTGGTAGATGAGGTCATAGAACTGGATGCCAAGTTCCGCGCTTCCAAAGCCAGGGGAGACGAGCTGCGGCAGCAAAGAAATACCATCAGCAAGGAAATTGGAAAACTGATGGGCCAAGGGAAAAAGGAGGAGGCAGAAGAGACCAAAAAGAAAGTTGCCGCTATTGCCGGGGAATTGGAGGAAATGGAGCGGCAGGAAGGGAAAATGACCGAAGAAATTCGGAAGCGGATGTTAGTGATCCCCAATCTGATTGACAGCACCGTGCCCATAGGAAAAGACGACAGTGAAAACGTAGAAGTGGAAAGGTTTGGGGAGCCCGTGGTTCCCGACTATGAGGTGCCTTATCACACAGATATTATGGAGCGTTTTCACGGTATAGACCTGGACAGTGCCCGGAAAACCAGCGGAAACGGTTTCTATTATTTAATGGGAGATATTGCCAGGCTCCATTCCGCTATCCTTTCTTATGCCAGAGATTTTATGATAGATAAGGGCTTTACCTATTGCGTACCTCCCTTTATGATCCGCAGTGATGTAGTGACGGGCGTCATGAGCTTTGCGGAAATGGAAAACATGATGTACAAGATCGAAGGGGAGGACCTGTACCTGATCGGCACCAGCGAGCATTCCATGATCGGCAAATTTATAGATACCATTGTGCAGGAAGACCAGCTTCCCCAAACATTGACCAGCTATTCCCCCTGCTTCCGCAAGGAAGTGGGCGCTCACGGCATTGAGGAACGGGGTGTTTACCGCATCCATCAGTTTGAAAAGCAGGAAATGATCGTGGTGTGCAAGCCGGAGGACAGTATGGATTGGTTCCATAAACTGTACGGCTATACCGTAGAGCTTTTCCGTTCTCTGGAAATTCCAGTGCGTACTTTGGAGTGCTGTTCCGGTGACCTGGCAGATTTAAAGGTAAAGAGCATTGACGTAGAGGCATGGTCCCCCAGGCAAAAGAAGTATTTTGAGGTGGGGAGCTGCTCCAACCTGGGGGATGCCCAGGCAAGGAGGCTCGGAATAAGAATTAAAGGAAAAGAAGGAAATTACTTCGCCCACACCTTAAATAATACCGTGGTGGCGCCTCCCAGAATGCTGATTGCCTTTTTAGAAAACAACCTGCAAAAGGATGGCAGCATAAAAATTCCGGAGCCTTTGAGAATGTACATGGGAGGAAAAGAAGCGATTCGATAATTTTCGAAATATAGAATTGCTTTATAGATAAAAAAGAAAGGCGGGATATGACAATTTGCCATGTCCCGCCTTTTTCACGATAAAATCTTTCTATATAGCTGAAGGAGGAAAAGCATTGATCTCAAAGGGATTTCCCGGAAGACAGAGCGTTCCATTCCGACTTCAGCATGCGGTATTCCAACCTGGTTTTCAGTTTCCCATCATGCCATTCGGAATCGAGATGTGTGGCCTCCTTTATGAGACCGCATTTTTGCATAACGCGCTCAGAGCCTACGTTTTCCGCCAGACAGCCGGTGGAAAGGCGATAAACATCGTTCTGAGTAAAAGCAAATTCCAAAACCTTTCGGAAGGCTTCTGTAGTATACCCCCTGCCCCAGAATTTTGGGTAAATAAAATAACCTGCCCCTACCAGCTTTCCTACAGGAGTAAAATGAGTTACTGTGTAGCCTATGCTGCCCACCTGCTCCCGGGTGCTTTTTTCTTCCATGTGAAAAAAATAAAACTTCCTTTGGGGAGCCAGCAGGTCAGCCAAAACGGCCCCGAAATCTTGGCGCGCCTCTTCCCGAGTAAACAGGCGAATATCTGGAAGGTAGTACATGGTTTTGGGATCGCTCTTCAAATGAAAGTAAGCTTCTTCATCCGAAGGAACATAATCGCGCAAAATGAAACGTGGGGTTTCCAAATACAGCATAGGGCCTTCTCCTTTCAAACTTTGCTCCGGGAAAATAGCTATGGGTTGAAATAGAACTCACAATGCGGCAGCTTTCTGGCCGCGTTTTTTTTCGATTAGAAAAGAACCGGCAAAAATAAGGATGCTCAAAATATAAAGGAAGAAAACCAGGAGATAGAAGGGCTTTGCTCCTACAGAATCGAACACCATTCCGCCCAAAAGATTTCCCAAAATACCAGCGGTGGATTGCATAGCCACAAAGAAAGCCTGAGCACTGGCCTTTAAATTGTCGGGGGCCAAGTCATAAACGTAATGGAGGGCGGACCCTAAAAATAGACCATTTCCCAAACCAAAGAAGGTGCTGAAGGCTACAATAGAAAAAAAGGAATGGGCAAAAAGAGAAAAACAGAGGCATTCTGTGGCCATGAGAACAGCTGCCGCCATGATGAGGTATTTCAGTGGGAATTTTCGGCGCAGCTTTACAGAAAAAATGAGAAAAGGAATTTCGAAAAGGGCACGATAAGCCGAAAAAACGCTGAATTTTTCCGTGTCGGCCCCCAGGCTTTTTACGAAGAAAAGCACAAAGTTTCCTTCGCAGCTGCAAGCTGTGTAAAACAAAAATGCAAATAGCAGAAAAGAAATATAAGCGTAATTGTGGAAGAGAGCACCAAAATTCAGCTTTTCAACCTTTCCATTGGCACTCCGTTTCGGCGGCCGGGACTTTGGATCCCTGGCAAAAAGGGCAAAGAAGATGGCGGGGATCATGCACAGGGCAGAAAGCCAGAAGGTGGCGGGAATTCCCACGTAGGGAACCAATGCCGCAATGAGCACGCCGCCCACGGTGTAAAGGAAGGAACCCACACTGCGGATCACACCAAAGTTCAGGCGAAGCTCGCTGCAGTTCCTGACCAAGATGTTATCGGTAAGATTTGTCATAGAGCCCCGGAAAAAATTGATGGCAGGAATATAGATGAGAAACAGCAAGGTGGAATAGGACTTTTCCACAGGCAGAAAGGGAATTAGGGCAAAAAGCCCAACGCCCAGCGTGAGGCTCATCACAAGGATTTTCTTTACAGAACCGACTTTATCGCTGACCGTACCCCAAAAAGAAACGGAAGCAATGGCCACGGCAGACCCCAGAGCGTTAAGCAGGCCCATAAGGGATGCGGAAAACCCATGGGTTTGTAAATAGACGGCCTGGTAGGTGCTGAAGGACATGGCAAACCAATAAACACCGTTTAACCCTGAGAGATTAATTGCCTCTAAAACACCAGGGCCGGGCTTTCGAAGGAGCTTTCTTTTCATAAGTGGAACCATCCTAAACTGTTTAGTTTTTTTGCCGCCAATGAGGAAGAATTTCGCAACAAAAAGAGTATATCAGACAGGAAGCGGCTGTCAATGGTTTTTGCAAAAATAAATGGTCAAGCCTGCAAAAAATTGCGGAGCGGCGGATGCAAAGGAAAGCCCGCGGAAATCCTTGAAAATGCTTGCAATTCCCCTGCCGCGATGCTATAATTAACACTTATAAAAATTGGAAAATATCATGTGAAGAAAGAGAGTGTGGTTTATGCTGACAATGGATTATCAAGAAAAGTTCCTAAAGGAAGGCCTCACTTATGACGACGTTTTGCTGATTCCCGCAGAATCCAACGTGCTGCCCAGTGAGGTCGATTTTTCTACCAATCTTACCAAGACCATCAAGCTAAACACTCCTATTATGACGGCGGCTATGGATACCGTCACAGAGTCGGACATGGCCATTGCCATTGCCAGAGAAGGCGGCATCGGGATCATTCACAAGAACATGAGCATAGAAGCTCAGGCCGACCAGGTGGACCGGGTAAAACGTTCGGAAAACGGCGTGATTGTGAACCCATTCTTCTTAGGGCCGGACAACCTGGTGCGGGAAGCAGATGAAATCATGGGCAGGTTTAAAATTTCCGGGGTGCCTATTTGCCAGGATGGCGTACTGGTGGGGATTATCACCAACCGTGACATGAGATTCATGGAGGGCGACGATTTTGACCAGCCCGTAAAAAACGTGATGACAAAGGACCATTTGGTCACTGCTCCCGTGGGTACCACCTTGAAGGATGCCCAGGAGATCCTTCGCAGGCACCGCATTGAGAAGCTGCCTATTGTAGATGAGCAAATGAGGCTTAAGGGCCTGATTACGATTAAAGATATTGAAAAGGCAGTAAGATACCCCAATTCCGCCAGGGACAATGGAGGCCGCCTGTTGTGTGGGGCTGCCATCGGTGCCACCAGGGACGTTCTGGAGCGGGCCGCCGCTTTGATGGAGGCCCAGGTGGACGCTGTGGTTCTGGATTCTGCCCATGGACATAACAGCGGTGTGCTGGAGGCTGTGCGCAAGGTGAAGAAAGCATATCCTTCCCTGCAGGTGATTGCCGGCAACATTGCCACCGCCGAAGGCGCCAAGGCCCTGATCGAGGCAGGAGCCGACTGTGTAAAGGTAGGGATAGGCCCCGGTTCTATTTGCACCACCCGGGTAGTGGCCGGAATCGGTGTGCCCCAGATCACCGCGGTGTACGACGCTGCGCTGGAGGCCTCGAAGCACGGTATTCCCGTAATTGCCGATGGCGGCATCAAATACAGCGGCGATGTGGTAAAGGCCTTGGCTGCCGGGGCAAGTGTGGTTATGCTGGGCTCCATGGTGGCCGGTTGTAAGGAGTCTCCCGGAGAGTACGAGCTTTACCAGGGGCGCCAGTTTAAGGTATATCGGGGCATGGGCAGCCTGGGAGCCATGGGCAAGGGCAGCGGCGACCGTTACTTCCAGGGCGAACAGAAGAAGTTTGTACCGGAGGGCGTAGAAGGCCGGGTGCCTTATAAGGGACCCTTGGCGGATACTATTTTTCAAATGGTGGGCGGTCTGCGGGCCGGCATGGGATATACCGGATGCGCTACCATTCAGGAACTGCATGAAAAAGCTCAGTTTGTGCGCATTACCGGCGCAGGCCTAAAGGAAAGCCATCCCCACGATATTCAAATTACCAAGGAAGCGCCCAACTATTCTATGCACGATTAATTTATGCTGGTTTTTAAAAAAAATTGGAAAAACTAGTTGACAAAGCTTGTCTTGCAGGTTATAATTATTAGCGCTTCATCTTATAGGGTGAAGCGCACATATGGCGGCATAGCTCAGCTGGCTAGAGCATTCGGTTCATACCCGAAGTGTCGATGGTTCAAGTCCATTTGCCGCTACCATATGGCCCGGTGGTCAAGCGGTTAAGACACCGCCCTTTCACGGCGGTAACACGAGTTCGATTCTCGTCCGGGTCACCAAAGCAAGCGCCGGAATTCCCGTAGATGGGACCGGCGCTGTTTTGTTTTATTTTTGCGATAATGGAGGCTGCTTCCTATGTTAAAAAGACTTTTCGCCCTTGGGGCGGCTGTTTTGCTGGTTCTTTCCCTTTCCGCCTGCGGCGCTCCGGTGGAGCAGATAGAAACTCTAGTGCTGCCGGAAGAGATGGAGGCTTCCCAGGTTTCCGGGGAAGAAGGCGCCGAGCCTGTCGCCACTCCCAAGCCTCCGGTGAAGCTGGAGGATTGTGAGGACAGCCTAGAAGGCCTGTGCAAATATTTGGAAGGCAACTATGCGGTGGCCGGAGAAAAGGTGGAAATGTCTTATAAAGAAATCGGCGCTGTCGGGGGGTTCCGGTATAAGTTCCGGTATCAAAACAGTACTGTACAGGTAGAGATTTACGAGTTCGATACGGAGAACCTGGACGAAACGGGGAAAAGCTGTTGGAACAGCGCAAAGGAAAAAGGCTTTATTACGGTGTTGGAAAAAGAGGTTCCCGTTGTGCTCAGCCTCAATGAAAGGTACCTATTAATCTATACCGACACAAAGAACGAAGAGGCCAACAAGAAACAGAAAGAAACCGTGACAGAGCTGTTCCGGGGCTTTTATGCCTAATCCATTTACAAAATCACAGACAAAAGCATAGGACAGCAGCTCCCTCTTACTGGAGAAGGTGGGGTTGCTGCCTTTTTTGCGCCTGCCGCTATTGCTTTCCTACTCTTAGGAGCGTACAATAGGGGAAAAGAAGGGAGAGAATGCCCCATGGAAAAACGAAAAGCGGCTTGGACCGAGGAACAGGTCATGCGGACTTTAGAGGCGCTGCAAAAAAATGGGATGCCGGCTATTTATGTGGCCACAAAGGCGGAGGCGGTGGAAAAGGTGGCCGCCATGCTTCGAGAGGGAGAGGTCATCTCCTGCGGGGGTTCGGTCACTTTGGTGGAAAGCGGCGTGCGGGACTTGATGAAAAGCGGGAAATATCGGTTTTTAGACCGGGAGCAGATCCCGGCGGAAGAGGTATATCAAAAGACATTTGCTGCCGATGTGTTCCTGACCAGCGCCAACGCCATTACGGAAAAGGGAGAAATCTACCAGGTAGACGGCAACGGGAACCGGGTGGCCGCCATGATCTACGGTCCTAAAAGGGTGATTGTAGTGGCAGGCTGCAATAAATTGGTGCCGGATGTTCCGGCTGCCGTAGAGCGGGTCAAATGTGTGGCGGCGCCGCTAAACGCCAAGCGGCTTCACACAGGGACACCCTGTGAGGAGCTTGGGCATTGCTGCGCAGAAGGGAAAGACATGACGGCGGGCTGCCGTTCGGAAAGGCGGATGTGCTGCCAGTATGTGGTCACCGGGTACCAAAGAACGCCTAGAATTCGGGTGATCCTGGTGGGGGAAACACTGGGATATTAAAGCCTCTGGCAGGTTTTTAGAATGTTTATGGTATAGGAGAAACATAACGGAGGCGAGTTCCTTGAGAAGGCTACATTTTTTGGGGAGGGGCGGTCACAGAAGGACCTACGAGGTGGACATGACCGACGGGCCGCTGCTGGGAAAGCTTGTCAGATTTGCGATTCCCCTGGCCCTTTCCGGTATTTTGCAGCTGCTGTTCAATGCGGCAGATATTGTGGTGGTGGGCCGGTTTGCCGGAAGCCAGGCTTTGGCAGCAGTAGGCTCTACCGGAGCGTTGATCAACTTGATTGTCACCTAATTTATGGGACTTTCTGTGTGTAACAATGTGTTG
>CANSKS010000007.1 GCA_947647615.1 uncultured Neglectibacter sp. | reverse complement strand
CCCTGCCAAATTGGCCTTACGCCAAATTTTATGGAAGGCAGCAGAAAGGAAAAACTGCGAGCTCCTATTCCCCTGCCAAATTGGCCTTACGCCAAATTTTATGGAAGGCAGCAGAAAGGAAAAACCGCGAGCTCCTATTCCCCTGCCAAATTGGCCTTACGCCAAATTTTATGGAAGGCAGCAGAAAGGAAAAACTGCGAGCTCCTATTCCCCTGCCAAATTTGCCTTACGCCAAATTTTATGGAAGGCAGCATGGCGCAGCCATGTGGGAAGGGGCTTCCCTCAAAGGCAAAAGGGATGTATAATGAATCCACATTGCAGGAATTTTACACCAAAAAGGAGAACTATTCGGTGAAAAAGCGGAAAACCATAAATCTCGGAATCGTGGCCCATGCGGATGCCGGGAAAACTACTCTTACCGAGCAGATCCTATACCTTTCCGGTGCCATTCGAACTCTGGGAAGCGTGGACGAAGGCACTGCCAGCACCGATACCTTGGCCGTGGAACGTCAGCGGGGGATCTCGGTAAGATCTGCCTGTGCCTCTGTTTTTTGGAACCACACCCAGCTAAACTTTATTGACGCGCCGGGCCATTCCGATTTTCTCAGCGAGGTAGAACGTTCCTTAAGCGTTTTAGATGGGGCCGTGCTGGTGATCTCTTCCGTGGAGGGTGTACAGGCCCAAACCCGCATTTTACTGGAATCCATAAAAGAAGCAAAGCTCCCCTGCTTTTTATTTCTCAATAAATGCGACCGTTCCGGAAGCCGCAGCGGAACGGCTTTGAAAGAGGCTCAAGCGCTTTTAGGGCTGCCTTGCCTCCCCCTCTCCCAAATAGAGGATGAGGGCGGCCCATCCTGCCGTTTGTCCCCACTGGACTTTCAGGGAGATCATTTGGAGCAGGCAGTGATGGCTTGCGGGGACGAAGCCCTGCTGGAGACCTACCTGGAAACGCCGGAACGGGCTCTTGCCCTTTTGCCTTCGGCTCTTCAAAAGGCCGTGAGCCGTGCCAAGCTGGTTCCGGTACTATGGGGCGCGTCTAAATATGGGCTGGGGGTAAAGGAGCTTTTGGACGCTCTTACTTTATATTTAGAAGAACCGATTCCCCTTCAAACAGAGTTCTGCGCTCGGGTTTACCAGGTGACCAGGGATCCTGTCATGGGGAAAGCCGCTTGCCTGCGGCTTTTTTCCGGCAACATAAGAAACCGGGAGCCCATTGTCCTGCCGGGAGGCCAGGAGGAAAAAATCACCCGCGTCCGCAAGGTCATAGGGCGAAAAGCGGAAGACGCGGAAGGCGCCGAAGCCAACGAAATCGCTTTGGTATTTGGGCTTTCCTCTGTAAAGGCAGGAGACTTGCTGGGCACTCCCTGTCCCGGCCTGCGAAGCTACCGGCTCTGTGAGCCTCTCATGCTGGTAAAGGTCAGGACGGAAGAAGTAAGCCAGGCCCCCGCCCTAATGGCTGCTCTGCAGGCCCTTTGCGAGGAAGATCCTGCCCTGCAGCTGGAATGGAACCGGGAAAAGCGGGAGGCTTGGGTGCGGCTGACCGGGAAGATTCAAATGGAAGTGCTGGAAACCCAACTGCGGGAACGGTGGGGCATTAACGCCCGGATAGAAGAACCTTCGGTCATTTACCGGGAAACGCCAAAGCAGCCGGCCGAGGGCTTTGAAGCCTACCTGGCCCCCAAGCCCTGCTGGGCTGTGGTCAAGTTTCTTCTGGAGCCTCTGCCCAGAGGCCAGGGAGCACAGTACGAAAGCAAGGTTTCCCCCAACCGGCTCCCCTACCGTTACCAGGCCCATGTGGAAACTGCCCTGCACGAGGCTCTTTCTCAAGGCCTTTTTGGCTGGGAGGTTACCGATTTGAAGGTCACGCTGACCGATGGGGAATCTCACCATGTCCATACCCACCCCTTAGACTTCTTTGTGGCCACCCCCATGGCTTTTCTGGACGGGCTGCGCCGGGCAGGCTCCCAGCTGCTGGAGCCCATTGTGAAGCTGGAGCTCACCGCCCCGGAGGAATACCTGGGAAAAGCCATCAGCCTGTTGGTGGCCCGCCGGGGGCAGTTGGGAGAGCAGGAAATTTCGGAAGGGTATTTCCGCCTTTCTGCACTGGCTCCCGCTTCCGAAACCTTCGACCTTCCCGCGGAATTCGCCGCCGCCACCAACGGGCTTGGGCTGTGCGGCTCCCGGTTTTCCCATTACCAGGAATGTCCGCCCGGAGTGGGCGGCAGCAGGGAACGGTTGGGCCCCGATCCCTTGGACCGTCCCCGCTTTATCCTGGCCGCCCGATCCGCCCTCACCGCAGGGGACTAACCGGCCTCTGAGCCCTCCTTTTGCAAAAACTTTCCGGCAGCAGACGATCCCCCCACAGAGTTCTGTGGGGGGATCGGTTTTCTCAAGCAATTTTTAAGTCTTTTCGGGCTCTAAGGCCCTGGGGGCTTCGGAAGGCGCCGGAGCGGCTTCTGCCTTCTTCTTTCCCAAAAAGTCGGGCAGTTCCATACCTGCCATGTCGAACATCTCGCTCATGGGAGGGATAGATTTCATCATCCCGGAAAGGAAATTTGCCGTGGCAGGGGTGCCGTCTTTCCCGTTCATGCCATCCCAAACGGTGACCTTATCGATCTTCAGGTTCTTTACGGCCTCTACCTGGGTCTTCACCAATTCCTCGATCTTATCGGCAATCATTAAACGCATGGCGTTTTCTGCGCTGCCTCCGGCGGCCTCTACGATTTTCTGGAAGCCAATGGCCTGCTTCATCAGGATTTCCTGGGTGCCTCGGGCCTGGGCCTCCATTTTCGCGTAGATAGCATCGGCCTCACCTTGGGCACGGCGACGGATCTGTTCGGCTTCGGCTTCGGCCTGAAGCTCCTTCTGGCGCTTCTCAATTTCGGCCTTTACAATGACGTCGGCCTCCAAGGTGGCCTCGTCACGGGCAGAACGAGCTTTTTCTGCCTCTTGTTCGGCAGCATAGGCCTCTTGCAAAGCCCGGGCAGCCTGGATTTTTTCTGCAGCGGTGGAGCGGCGCAGGGCTTCGGCCTCTTTTTCGTTCAAGGTAGCGTTGGATTCCGCAATTTGGGCCCGGGCCTGGTTTTCACCCTGAATAGCTTCGGAATCTGCCAAAGAGACCTGAATACGCTGCTCCCTGCGGGCGTTTGCTTCACCAATATCGCCGGAACGGTTGGCCTCTGCCACCGAGATCTTGGCGTCATTGATAGCCTTGGCAGCTGCTTCCTTACCCAAAGCGGAAATGTAACCGGATTCATCGGAAATATCTGTGACATTTACGTTGATCAGCCGCAGGCCTATTTTTTTGAGCTCTGTTTCCACGTTGTTGGAAACAGCCGTCAGGAACTTATCACGGTCGGTATTAATCTCCTCAATGTCCATGGTGGCAATTACCAAGCGCAGCTGGCCAAAAATAATATCCTTCGCCAGTTCCTGTATCTCCGCCAATTTCAGCCCTAGAAGCCGTTCCGCAGCATTCTGCATCACACCGTTTTCCACAGAGATTCCTACCGTAAACCGGGAAGGCACGTCAATACGGATATTTTGCTTGGAAAGGGCGTTTTTCAGGTCGACCTGAATGGAAAGGGGCGTCAGGTCCAGGTAAGCGTAAGACTGGATAATGGGCACAATAAACGCCGCGCCGCCGTGAATACATTTGGCACTGCGGGCTGTGCCGTCCTTGTTGGTGCCAATTTTGCCGTATACCACTAAAATTTTGTCGGATGGACATTTCCGGTACCGGGAAAAAATGACAATGGCTGTGGTAAACAACAGGAGCGCAATGACAGTGATTAGCATAACAATCTCAAAATGTTCCATAATAGAACCTTCCTTTCTTTCTTTTTCAGGCGGGAAGCTTACCTAGCGGGCTTGCTTCTCCGCTTTTTCATGCCCTACTCTTCTTTTTTCAACACCGCAAAGGATTGCTCCGGCAAAGGGGCTTGTGTCACGTGTGGTTGCGCTTCTGCTGCAGCGGATTGGACCACAAGAGGCTGCACCACAAGGGTGGTGGCATCCGCCAGGGCACACACCGTTACCTGGGCCCCTGTGGGAAGCTGCCGGTCACCGCTGCTTACGGCATCCACCTCAACCAGACTTTCGGAAAAGAGCAGCTCCACTTTCCCTTTCCCTTGGCCCTTGGGCGGAACGGGCAAATAGACGGTAGCCGTTTTACCCAGAGCGTGCTTCAACTCCAGGGTGCCATCCTCCTGTAGCTGCATGGCCTTCTGCATAATCCAAGCCACACCGAACAGGGCAATGGCTCCTGCCACCACCGAAATGGAGACTACACCGGGTAAAACAATTCCTGCTCGATCCGCTACCAGGCCCGCCCAGCCTCCAATGGAAAAGAACGCCACAATCCCCCGGATGCTGAAAAGGGCCAAACCATCATTTTCCGCAGGGTCTCCGGTGCCATCCCCGTCCGGGGCTTCAAAACCGGCAGAACCTTCTAGGGCAATCTCCCCTTCGCCGTCAAAATCCACATCAAACCCTTCGGACATATCCCCGCCGATATCGCCGTCCAGGTCCCCGTCGCCTCCGCCCAGGCCCAAAAGCACCAAAATTGCCTGCAGCAGCATTACGGCCGTAGCCGGTACCGCAATACAAACGAGAATCCGGCTGACAAGGGATAGCCCTTCCCACCATTCCAGCATAGCAAATACCTCCTTTCTAAAATAAAACAGAAGTAATATGTTGCCTGTAAAACCATATTTTTCCCATTCCTTTGGGCAAAAAACTTTTTCAGCCTTTCAGGACTGCCCGGGCAAAATAGTCTGCCGGTAAAGGCAGTCTCCTTTTAGTTTTATCCGGGCAGCCGCGTAATAAATCAAGAGCAGTTTTAATGCGTTCACCACCTTCTCCCGGCCGCCTGGGAAAGGTTCCCGGTAATCTGCCACCCGGGCCTCAATAAGCCCCTCCAGTTCACCGGAAAAGATAGAATCATACCCGGCGGTGTCTAAAATGTCGCAGAAATAAAAGTAAAGCTGCGATTCCGAAATGCTGTCATCCTCCCGGCAATCTACACTGCCGTTTAGGTAGGTCAGAAGCTGGACAATGGTGTCCAGCCTGGTCACATCCCGAAGCACGTTGATAAGTAAAATTCGTGCCAGATGGTTCCTTTGGTACCTCTTTTCTACCGGTTTCTGCACCCAGCCCCGGTTTACCCAGTTTTGTATGACCGGGGTTTCCAGCTCTGTGATCTCCCGGACTTGGGAAAGCATCAAGCCCTTTGTGGCAAAAAAGAGGCCGTCGAAAAACTCCTGAGCGCTTTTCCCTTGGCGCTCTACCACTGTTCCCGGAAAATAGACCTCTTCTCTTAAATAAGTTCCCATGTTCCACCTCCCTTTGTGTTGTTTTTATCATACAACACATTCGCGAGAATGTCAATACCGTTTATAAGAATATTTTTAAAATTCATAAGTTTTGAATTATAAACAAAAGAGTTTTCAAAACTGCTCAGACAGAGGATTTTTACGTCCTTCGCGGCGCATTTATTTCCGAAAAACATCCTGGAAACCATCGTCTCTTTTTTATCGGGAAAACCCTGAAACCGGTTCTATTGTATAGCCAAACACACCAAAAGATCAAGGGTTTTAAAAAATAATTTTCCATTTTAGTCAAATAAGGAGCTTTCCTTTTCTTGTAAAAAAACAGCTTGACCAAATCCCCCTTTCTATGTCACAATTAGAGAAAGAAATTTTATATTTGAGGAGGGGCTCCCCCATGAAGATCATTCAGGAATTTAAAACCTTCATTTCCCGCGGCAATGTGCTGGATATGGCTGTAGGCGTTATTATTGGCGGTGCTTTCACCGCCATTGTCAATTCCCTGGTAGCCGACGTGATTAACCCTATTTTAGGTATTATTACCGGAGGGTTGGATTTTTCTGCTCTTTCCATCACCTTTAATGTTGGCGCCGGGGAGGCCAAGCTGAACTATGGCGCTTTTATTTCTGCTATCATTAATTTTCTCTTGGTAGCAGCGGCCCTGTTTTTATTGGTAAAGGCCATAAACAAGCTCCACCGGAAAAAAGAAGCTCCGGTCGCCCCCCCCGCACCCACCACAAAGGTGTGCCCTTTCTGCTGTTCCGAAATCGCTTTAGAAGCTACCCGCTGCCCCCACTGCACCTCCCAACTGCCGGAAGAGCAAGAGCCCGCTTAAAGCCTCGGGCGCGATTTTTTCTTTGCTTTCGGGAACCAAAAATTTTGTGATTTCCGCATAAAGTTCCACAGAAGAAATGAGAAAAGATTTCTCTTGTTCTTGCCTCTTATTTGTGATACCATAGCTCAAGATGAACTTTGCTAAAAACGGCAGGAAGCATCCGCTTTTTGCTGTTTTTCTGCTTTTTCTTTTACGGCCCTTTACCTCTCCTGTGGGGCCAAGTCCGAAACGCGGCTCGGGCCCGTTTGGTTTTTGGGAACACGCCCTTACCTTCGGCGCTCGAAACGGGAGTATCACCTTCTTCTTGGGAAAGGAAAACTTTTATGAAAATTGTGATCGTAGGCGATGGCAAGGTGGGCTCTGCTTTGGCGGAGCAGCTCTCCAAGGAAAACCATGACATCGTTGTGATAGACAGCAACAAAATGGTATTGCAGGAGGCCCAGCAGGCTTTAGATGTCAATGTAGTCCACGGGAATGGAGCCAGCTTAAAAATACAGCAGCTTGCCAATGTGGGCAGCAGCGACCTGCTCATCGCCGCCACCTCGGCGGATGAGATCAATATTTTATGCTGTATCGTAGCCCGGAAACTGGGCTGCCGCCGTACCATTGCCCGCATTCGAAACCCCGAATATGCCAGCCAGATGCACCTGTTAAAGGATGAGCTGGGTCTTAATTTAATGATTAACCCTGAACGGGCCACCGCCAGCGAGATCTTCCGGCTGCTGCAGTTCCCCTCTTTTTTGAAGCGCGATTCCTTTGCCAAGGGCCGGGTAGAAATTGTGGAATTGATCCTCCAACTGGACAGTCCCCTGGCTGGTATTCTCCTTTCCGGCTTATACCGGGCGGTAAAGGTGAAGGTGTTGGTCTGCGCCGTGGAACGGGGCAGTGAGGTCTTTATCCCAGACGGCAATTTCCGGCTCCAGGCCGGGGACAAGCTTTCTGTCACCGCTTCTTCCGGCGACCTCGCCCGGCTGATCCGAAACCTGGCCATTCCCCAAAGAAAGGTACGGGATGTGATGATTGTGGGAGGAAGCCGCATCGCTTTTTATTTGGCGGAAGACCTTATCGCCACCGGCGTCAACGTCAAGCTGCTGGAAATTGACGAACAGCGCTGCAACCAGCTGGCAGACATGCTGCCTAAGGCCACCATTATCCACGCCGACGGTTCCGACCGGCATGTGCTGGACACCGAAGGCCTTGCTCAAACCGATGCAGTGGTTACCCTCACCGATATTGACGAGGAAAACCTCATCATTTCTATGTACGCGAACTTCCTTGGTGTCTTTAAGGTGATCACCAAAATTAACCGCACGGAATTCACCGAGGTGCTGAAAGACAAAGGCATCGACTGTGTGGTAAGCCCCAAGGACCTTTGCTGCAACGATATCGTGCGCTATGTGCGGGCTATGGAAAACCGGAAAGGGGAAGCGGCGCTCACTCTCACAAGAATCGTGGACGACCGGGTAGAAGCCTTGGAATTCCGGGCTAACAAACAGCTTCCCCAGTTGGGCAAGCCCCTTGCTCAGCTCTCTTTAAAGCCGGGCACTCTTTTGGCCTGCATTACCCGGGGAAACCGCATCATTATCCCCACGGGCAGCGACACCATTGAAAAAGAAGATACCGTTATCGTGGTGGCCGACGCAGACCGCCTCATTAACGATTTAAGCGAGATTTTTACGGAGGAAGCATAAGTCCATGAACCGTAGAATGATCTTATACCTGATCTGCTATATTTTGCGCATCGAGGGGGCCTGCCTGGTTCCCGCTTTGGTCATTTCTCTAGTAAAGGGGGAAACTGCCGCTGCGTTTGGCATAGGCCTTTCCATTCTTCTCTGTGGCTTTTTTAGCCTTTCCACTTACCTTTACCGGGTAAAGACAAAAGAGATTGGGGCCAGAGAAGGTTTTTTGACGGTGGCTCTTTCCTGGATTGCCGTTTCTTTGTTTGGCGCTCTGCCTTTCCTGTTTTCCGGCGCTATTCCAAATTTTATCGATTGCCTGTTCGAAACCATTTCCGGCTTTTCCACCACAGGGGCCAGTATTCTTACCGAAATTGAGGGTATGCCCATGGGGCTGCTGTACTGGCGCAGCTTTACCCACTGGCTGGGCGGCATGGGAGTACTGGTGTTTTTGCTGGCAGTAGCTCCCATGGGGAAAGGAAAAAATTCCCTGCTCCATGTTATGCGGGCAGAAAGCCCCGGTCCCCAAGTGGATAAGCTGGTACCTCGGCTGCAAAAAAGCGCCATGATCCTTTACAGCATTTATATTGGCCTCACTCTAATCCAAATTGTGTTCCTGCTGGCCGGAGGCATGCCCGTTTTCGACAGCTTCTGTACTGCCTTTGGCACCGCAGGCACCGGCGGGTTTGGCATAAAAAACGACAGCATGGCGGGCTACAGCCCTTACCTGCAAACAGTTTGCACCGTGTTTATGGCCCTGTTCGGCATCAATTTCAGCGTGTTCTATTTGCTGATCCTGCGCCAGTTCTCCCAGGTGCTGAAAAACCATGAGCTCCGGCTTTACCTGTTTGTCATGCTGGGTTCCATTGCCCTTATCACAATAAATGTTTTGCCCACTTTCCAGGGGCATATTGGGGAAGCCCTTCATCATGTGGCTTTCACGGTTTCTTCCATCATGACCACCACCGGATTTGCCACGGTAGACTTTAACCTATGGCCTGGGTTTTCCAAAATGCTTCTGGTGATCTTGATGGTCTTCGGCGCTTGCGCAGGCTCCACCGGCGGCGGTATAAAGGCCGCCAGGGTGCTGCTGCTGTTCAAATCGGCCCGGCGCAGCGTGCTCCGTATGCTGCGGCCCCGTTCCATTACCCAGGTTCACATGGATGGCCAGTTGGTAGAAGAAGATACCATACAGGGCGCTTACAGTTACCTTACGGTTTACATCCTCATTGCCGCCCTTTCCATGCTGTTGATCTCTATAGATGAATTTTCTTTAGAAACAAATATCACCGCAGTGATGGCCTGCCTCAACAATATTGGCCCCGGCATGGATTTGGTAGGCCCTACGGGAAATTATGCCGCTTTTTCCGGCTTTAGCAAAGTAGTTTTAAGCTTTGACATGCTGGTGGGACGGTTGGAGATCTTCCCCATGCTCATGCTGTTTGTACCCCAAGCCTGGCGGCGCAATTAGTTTTCAAAAAAGAATCCCAGCCACCTCCTTTTCAAAAGGAAGTGGCTGGGATTCTTTTCACGGTATCTTACCCAGATTGCCGTCGCCTGCCATTTGCCTGGTCATCTCCTCTATTTTTTCCAGGGGGAAGGGAGGCAGGGCCATGGGCTTCATGGCAATGGACATCAGCTTCATGGGGTTGTCGTCTGCCGCCACACGATTGGACGAAAGAGCGCCGCACCTGCGGCAGCGGTGCACAATGGCCCACTCGCCGTTTTTCCGTACCCAGACCGCGATGGGCTCCATCACACCGCCGCAATCGGCCGCCCGGTCGCCGGGTTCTACATCCACGTGCAGGCTGCTCAGGCAGTTGGGACAATGGTTGCGGTGACTGCTTCCGGCTCCCTCCGGCGTCACCAGCCTGCCGCACACTTTACAAATGAAGCTTTCTTCACAGGCATGGGTTTTATAATATCCTTTTTCGTACTGCTTTCTCTTATTTTCTCTATTCACGAATGATTCCTCCAAAAAGTCATGGTTCCATGCTTTTGGGAGGTTTGGCAGAGACAAATTTCACGCAAACCTCCCGGTCAGCGCACAATCGGCCTTCTAAACTGCTTCTTCATACTGTGTCTCCTGTTTTTCTATAAAATGGGTTATTTTGATTCCGGTCTTCAAAAAGGCGCAAAAATACCGCGGAAAGCAACCCCTGAGCTGTGGGCGCTTCCTGCGGTTTTTGTTTTCAGGCAAAAAAAGAACACACCCTTCAGTGTGCTGCCACGGGAAAGCTATCGTGTTCACAAAAGGTTACTAAAAAACGGTACCACAACCACGAGGGATATTCCCTCAACGTTATGCACCCCTATTCTGTTTTAAGCGCCAATGCCCTCACAAAAAACAGTCATAACAATCCCCTTTCTGGAAAATCTCACCAAAATGGCGGGCAAAAGGCCACACGCCACAGCTCACCTTTCATTATATTGCTATTTTACCATACCGTTTGGAAAATTGCAAGCCTACACTTCTCCGAAAGGCCATTTTTCACTTTTGCCCTCCCTAATTTTTGTCACAAGTTTCAAAGGCCTCGAATATAGTAAAGAGAAGACCATCTCTTTTCCTACAGAATATTTACCACAACCATTCAGGAGCAAAACTATGCGGAGCCTTAACACCTTAAAAAAAGGCGAGACGGGCGTTGTGCAAAACCTGGGCGCAGCCGGCGCTATCCGGCGCCGGCTACAGGACATTGGCCTTATTCCAGGGACCCAGGTCCAGTGTCTTGGCGTCAGTCCCATGGGCGATCCCGCTGCCTATTTCATCCGCGGCGCGGTGATTGCTCTTCGCGGCGAAGACGCCGCCGGTGTTTTCCTAGAATAACCGTAACGTCAAAGGGCCTGCCGCCACACAACGGCAGCAAGCCCTTTTTGTTTTTAGGCGGCGAGATCCGCAAGAACGCCGCCTTTATCCACAATAAAATTGGAGGGTAAGCTTTATGGGGCTTTCAAAGGACTCAACGGGTATTAAAGCTGCCGGTACAGAACTTATCATTTGTAAGGCAAAGGAAGAAGACCGGGTTGTCGCCCTGGCAGGAAACCCTAACGTAGGGAAGAGCACCGTATTCAACGAACTTACCGGCATGCACCAGCACACGGGGAACTGGCCGGGAAAAACTGTCACCAACGCCCAAGGGCATTGCGTTTTTCAAAACCAGGGCTACGTTATGGTAGACCTGCCCGGCTGTTATTCTCTCATGGCCCATTCGGCAGAGGAAGAAGTGGCCAGGGATTTCATCTGCTTTGGCGGCAGTGACGCGGCCATTGTGGTGTGTGACGCCACCTGTTTGGAACGAAACCTGAACTTGGTATTGCAAACCTTAGAGCTTGCGCCCAAGGCCCTGGTATGCGTCAACCTTATGGATGAAGCCAAGCGGAGAAAAATTTCCGTAGACCTGAAGGCCCTTTCTACTCTCTTAGGTGTCCCGGTAATAGGGGCCTCTGCCCGCAGCCGCCGGGGGTTGGGGCGGCTTATGGCTGCGGTAAAGGACGTAGCGGAATCTCCTGCTCCGGAAAGAGCCCCCCTCGTCACCTATTCTCCCCCTACAGAAAAGGCCTTGGCACTCCTGTGCCCCGCCGTAAGGGAAGCCTGCGGGGACTCCATACCGGCAAGGTGGCTGAGCCTAAAACTCCTGGAGGGAGACCGGACTCTGCTGGCCTCCGCGGAAAAGCACTTGGGGTTCTCCCTGAGCTCCCAGCCCCTCATAGCCGAGGCGTTGGAAGAAGCCCGAAGCCTGCTCCAACAGGCACAGTTCAGCCCGGAACAGCTTCAAGACGACATGGTTTCCAGCATCGTCCGCCGTGCGGAAGAGATCGCAGCCGCCACGGTGGTTACCGAAAAGGAAAATTACCGGGCCAGAGATCAAAAAATCGATCAAATCCTCACCAGCAAGCTCTTTGGGTTCCCCTTAATGCTGCTGGCCTTGCTGGCCATTTTTTGGCTGACTATCAGCGGGGCGAACTACCCCTCCCAGCTTCTCAGTACCGCTCTATTTTGGGTAGGCGAACAGCTCCGCCGGTTCCTTTCCACGGTGCATACTGCACCCTGGCTCATCGGCCTGCTTGTAGACGGCATGTACCGCACTCTGGCATGGGTAGTTTCGGTGATGCTGCCCCCCATGGCCATTTTCTTCCCGCTTTTTACTTTGCTGGAAGATCTGGGATATTTGCCTCGCGTGGCTTTTAACCTGGACAAATGCTTCCAAAAATGCGGTGCCTGCGGCAAACAGGCGCTCACCACCTGCATGGGCTTCGGCTGTAACGCCGCCGGGGTAGTGGGCTGCCGTATTATCGATTCCCCCAGAGAACGGCTCATCGCCATGCTCACCAACAGCTTTGTACCCTGCAACGGCCGCTTCCCTACCCTGATCGCCTTGAGCTCCATGTTCTTCCTTGGCGTAGCGGGAGGGCTGCGGGCTTCTCTGCTTTCCGCCCTGAGCCTGCTGGCCATGATCCTGCTGGGGATTTTCATGACCTTTGCCGTGTCTAAATTCCTTTCCAAGACCTTGCTGAAGGGAGTCCCCTCTTCCTTTACTCTGGAGCTTCCCCCTTACCGCAGGCCCCAGGTGGGCAAAGTGATTGTTCGTTCCATTTTTGACCGCACCCTGTTTGTGCTGGGCCGGGCCGTCACTGTGGCAATCCCTGCCGGGCTTATCATTTGGATCATGGCCAACGTGACCATAAACGGCGCGACGCTGCTGGCCCATTGTTCCGGTTTTTTAGACCCGTTTGCCAGGGTGTTTGGGATGGATGGCGTAATTCTGCTGGCCTTCCTGTTGGGTTTTCCTGCCAATGAAATTGTTGTGCCTATCATTTTAATGGCATACCTGGCCCAAGGGAGCTTAGTGGAAATGTCCGACCTTGCCTCCTTGAAGCTTTTGCTGGTAGAAAACGGCTGGACTTGGGTCACCGCCGCCTGCACCATACTCTTTTCCCTGATGCACTGGCCTTGCTCCACCACCTGCCTGACAATTCGGAAGGAATCTCAAAGCTGGAAATGGACCGCCGCCGCTTTCCTTATCCCCACTGCCTGCGGCCTTTTCCTGTGCTTTCTGGTGGCCACCGGGGCCCGGCTGGCAGGGGTTGCATAGTCCTTTACTTTCCCCTGTTTTGCTTTCGAAGGGCATTTCTCGCTTTGGCCGCTTCCCAGCTGCTTTTTTCTTTCTCTGTCTGAGGCAACAGTCTGGGGACCTCTGTGGGCCGTTCTTCTTCGTCCAGAGCCACCATGACCAAATAGGCCACATTGATCAGCCGCTTCTGGCCGGAAAGCTCTTCCACATAGGTTTCTACACAAACCTCCATAGAGGTACGCCCTGTGTAAGTGAGAAACGCGCACAGCACAATGGTGTCGTTGGCATAAGCAGGGCCCTCAAACCGCAGGTGGTCCACGGCGGCAGTGGTCACATTGCAGCCGGAATGGCGCCTGGCGGCCACCGCCGCTACCACGTCAATCCACTGCATCAGCTGGCCGCCGAACAACCGGTTGTAACCGTTTAAGGTAGATTGCGATAAAATTTGCACCTGCTCCGTATAGGAATCTTTCACTGTCTTTTCCAATTTGCGGTTCATTGCCCCACACCTTCTCTTTCTTCATTTTTTGGAAGCGCCAGTCCTTTTTGAAGCTTCGCTTCCCCTGGGAATTTCCGGCTTATCCTATTTTTCCGTTTACAACGGCCCGGCGAGAAAAAAGGCGTTCCCTTTTCGAACGCCTTTTTCCCATGCTCTCTATATTTTGGCCTTACCTTTCGGCTTTATTTTTAGCGGCTGCTTCCCTCCCGGATTTCTTTCACCTCAATAGAACCGGAAACCACCTTGTAATAGGCCTTGCCGTTTTTTACACCCACCAGACCGTAGCCCGTGTCGGTTGCCAGGAAAGATTCAAAATCTCCCTCTATTCTGGGAGCCACATACAAAATTTTGCGGTAAGCGTCGTAACGAACCCCCGTCATGCCCTCCAACAAGGCGTAGGAAGCCATGGCCCGGGCATACCAATGACCACACTCGTATTCATCGAAGGGATTGCGCACATCTCCTTGGTACCTGCTGCGGCAGGCCCGCACAATGTCCAAGCCCTTCTCCACTTCTCCCACAAACATCAGGTGAGAAGCTACCTGGTACTCGATACCCGTCCAAACCTCGTCGCTGTACACAAAGGGTAAGGCAGGCTTTTCCCCGCGGGGCCAGGTGCAGAGCAAAAGCCCCGCTTCCTCACCCAAGCAATAGCCCGGCCGTTGAGGATTCGCATGCTCCAACAAATTGTTCTTCAAGTTGTAGCGGTGCACGCTGTTCAAATGACTTTTGATTTTTTCGGAGTCGCCTACCTCCGGCAGCCCGGAAACCTCCGCCAGCCAAAAGCCCAGTACGCCGTCGGAAATACAGCCTTTTCCATACTGGTATTTTGGACCCTCCTGGGCGATCAGGGCCTCTGCCTCCGGGGAAATCCTATCGTTTATAGCGGCCTGACCCGGTTTCTCCTGCAAGGTTTTCCACTCTACCTCCTGGAAAAAGTATTCCCCGTTGTACAAGTACTCCGACAGGTAGGCCGTCCCCTTGTCCAAAAGCTCCCGGTAGCTCCGACCGTCATCTCCCAGCAGCGCCGCCATTTCCACCATGGCCTTCAAAGCAGAAAGGTAGAAGGAAGAACACATCACGTCGGCGCCCCAGAATTCTATGTCGTAGGTATTGTGATGAGGCTCCTTTAAAACGCCCTCCCGTTTTTTGTCCCAAAGGCCAATGCAGTAATCCATAGAGGTCTTCACCCGGGGCCATAACTTTTTTAGCCAGTCCAAATCTCCGCAAATGAGAAAATCGCGGTAAACTTTTACAATTCCTCCCAACTGTCCGTCGGCAGCGGCATGGAAATCGTGGCTGGTTTCTCCAATGGGCAGCGCGCTTCGGAAATTCTGGTGGCCCTCTTCATTTTGCGAATCGAAGAACTCCGTCTGCCGCAGGCTGCGCTCCAGAGAGGGGAACAAATGGCAAAGAGCCTGGGCGTAGTTCCAGACATGGGTACAGGAACCGTGGCAGGAGCCTACGCTGTCACAGCAGCCCTCCCAGCACCACAGCCGGCCATCGGTTTGGCGCAGTACGGTGGGGGATTTCAAAATGCTCAGGTTGGCTCCCACCGCCTCCAGGACAATATCGGGCAAGGTGGAGGTGTAGAAGGTGTCGCTGAACAGCAACGTCTCTTTGCGAAGCCTCTCGTACTGGGAAGCAGCGAACCCGGCCACTTCTTCTATGTTCCGGAATTTGGTGGTGTACCAGGGTGCATACCGCTCCAGGCCTAGGAGTTGAGCGTCGGTATAGGGTTCCTGCTGGTCGGTATGGCCTATCCTGAGCTTTGATTCCGGCACATACCATCCACACTGTACCACAATGGTCTTTTTCTCTCCCGGAGCCAGCCGGAATGGCAGGGAGAGGCTTCCCCCGGGATTGGGGTAATCGCTTTCGTTTTCCCGGTCTTTTTCTTCGGACTTTCCTGCTTGAATATCATTCCAAAGCATGGTGAGAGAATCGTACCATCCGCCCCGGAACAGGGCCGTATTTACCCTTACCGCCGGGTCATGGATGGCGGCGGTGTAAAAGCCCCGGTCCCAAGGCGCTTCCGGGGTGCCTTCTTGGGCCAGCACAAAGCCATCCTTTGTCCGGTAAACCGAACGGACACCATTGCCCTGGGCCATAAAATTCATGGAGCTGTAATAGTAAACGGCCTCCAGAGGCACTGTTTGGTTGTTTTCGAAGGTGTATTCCAGGTATGCGATAGGGCAGCTGGAATCATCTGCATGGGGCGGCGTAAAGGGGCTCCATGCCTTTAAAGAAACCGTGAGAGGGAACTGCCGGTCTTCAAAACAGATCTCCGCAAAGGGAAACCGAGTGGAAAATTCGGCATTCTTAAACCGGGGCAGCCCGTAAGTTCTGCCGGGGACCCCGGTTCCCCTGGCAAAGTTTTCCTCATAGGGTACCGGCGCGAGGGGCGCGGTAGCTGCCCCGTAAATTTTATGTTTTGGAACCTGGCTTTCCAGAACGCGGCTAAGGTTCTTTTTGCCCTTTACGGTAACCGCGGAAAACAAGCAAGGCTCCAGGTTGACATTGGGGGCGTTGCGCAGGGAAAAGGCAGAAAAGGCCCCGGTACCCTCTACGGTAAACATACCTGCGCCTATGCCGCCTAAGGGGAACCCAATGTAATTGAGCTGCTGCCCTGTGTAGGTTTTGTTCTTCATCATTGCCATCCTCTTTTCTGTAATTTTATTTGAGATAACAAGGCTTTCTTTTCCTATTCCGTACTGTGATGGCCACCCGGATAACAAGACACCGCAGGTGATTGCTTCCGTTCAAAAGAACTCACGAGATGGTTTTTCATAACAGCGGAAGCCAAAGTCTCCCCTTTGTCCCGGCGGCGTGAAAAATATCCGAGAAAACAACAATGCCATTATAACATACAACGAAATGAAAGGAAGCCCAAAATTCATCTGAGAGGTGTTTTCCTGGAATTTTATTTTCATCTTCCTAGATAGCAGCAAAAGGTGAAGCGGGATTTTGATTGGTTAAAGGCAGCAGATAGGGGAAGACTATTTTTATCTTAATTTTGGAAGGGAGTTTGCGCAATGATAGAAGGAGATACCATTAAGCTGCTGCGGGAATGCAACGCCGGAATAAAAATGGGAATGGAGGCCATTGACCAGGTTTTGCCCAAAATAGAAAATCAGAAGCTGCGAGATGCCTTGGAAAAATCCCGGAAAGAACACGGAAGGCTTGGAGACCGCACCCATGAATTGCTGAACCGGTACCACGACGGGGGCAAAGAGCCCAACCCCTTGGCCAAAACCATGTCTTGGGTAAAAACCAACTTCAAGCTGGCGGCGGAGGCCGACCCGAACAAGGCTGCCGCCAGCCTCATTACCGACGGATGCGGCATGGGGATCAAATCTTTAAACCGCTATTTGAACCAATATGAGGCGGCGGAGGAGCGGGCAAAAGACATCGCTCAGGACCTGATTGGCCTGGAAAACACGCTTACGCAAAATATGCGCCCCTATTTGTAACAGAGCTCCGGCCGCATCTCCGGCATTTTCACTGAATTTCTGTTTCTTTTGTGCAATGGCTCTATGGGGAATCGGAATTGCCAAACCCGGGCTTTTTATGGTACTATATCAATACCTTAAAACCCTAAACGGCTCCAAAACGGCATACTGCCATGAAAAAGAAAGAACGACCAAAAAAACCGGAAAACCTTCGGCGGCGATTTTTTCTTTGGAAAACAGACGGCGTTTTGGAGCAACATAGCTAAAATAGATTTTCCTGTTCTACCATAAAAAAGCTCTGAAAAGGAAGGGGAAACGCGGCTTTTTGCCTGGCGTTGACGTGTTCCTTTTCAAGGAACGGCGAAAACCCGGCGCTTTCCCCGCGCTGTCTCTTTCCTTTCCCAGGCGAAAGGAAGATTTTTGCTTTGGAAGAAAAACAACAAGTTTCCGAAAAGGCCCCAAACAATGTTTGGACCACCGTAAAAAATTACTGTAAGCTCTATTTTGTAGATGCCATGAGCGCTATGGCCCAAGGGCTTTTTGCTTCTTTGCTCATCGGTACTATTATTTCCACCTTGGGCACCCAACTGGGCTGGCCCATTCTGGAAGAAATTGGCACCTTTGCCAAAAGCATGGCCGGTCCTGCCATGGCCGTGGCCATTGGCTACGCGCTGAAGGCTCCGCCTCTGGTTTTATTCTCTTTGGCGGCAGTGGGCAGCGCCTCCAACACTTTGGGCGGCGAGGGCGGCCCCCTGGCCGTATTGCTGATCGCCATTGTCTCTGCGGAGCTCGGAAAGTTGGTCAGCAAGAAGACCCAGGTCGACATTCTGGTAACGCCCTCGGTGACCATCCTTTCTGGCGCGCTGCTTTCTTACCTTTGTGCTCCCGCCATAGGATCTGCCGCCCACAGTTTGGGCCAGTTGATCATTTGGGCCACGGAGCTGCAGCCTTTTCTCATGGGGATTTTTGTTTCTGTGCTGGTGGGCGTTGCCCTTACTCTGCCCATTAGCAGTGCGGCCATTTGCGCGGCTTTCGGCCTCACCGGTCTGGCCGGCGGAGCGGCCGTAGCGGGATGCTGTGCTCAAATGGTGGGGTTCGCGGTCATCAGCTTTCGGGAAAACCGCTGGGGCGGTCTCGTGGCCCAGGGTTTGGGGACATCCATGCTTCAGGTCCCCAATATTCTAAAAAACCCTCGGGTTTGGATTGCCCCCACTTTGGCTTCTGCCATTACCGGCCCTCTTGCCACCTGCTTGTTCCGAATGGAAATGAACGGCGCTCCCATTTCCAGCGGCATGGGCACCTGCGGCCTGGTAGGCCAGATTGGTGTTTATTCCGGTTGGCTCAGTGATATTGCCGCGGGAACCAAGGCAGCCATCACGCCCATGGACTGGATTGGCCTTATCTTAATTTGCTTTATCCTCCCCGCTATTTTCTCCTTGGCCATTCATTACCTGGTGGAAAAGCTGGGCTGGGTAAAAAAAGGCGACTTAAAGCTAGACATTTAACCTCCCCCTCAGAGCGAAAAAGACATTGCAAAAGAAATTTTGCGATGTCTTTCTTTTATTTGTGGTATTTGGTGTGATTCAAGATTTGGAAACCCCGGTAAATTTGCTCGCAGAGCATCACCCTGGCCAGCTGGTGGGGGAAGGTCAACCGGGACATGGAAATTCCCGGCCCCAGAGATTTTACCTTTTCCGAAAGCCCATAGGAGCTTCCCAAAATGAAGGTGAGAGCCCCAGGAGAAAGCATGGCCTTTTCCAAAAGCCCCGCAAGGCCCTGAGAATCCAGCTCCTTGCCCTCTATACAAAGGGGATACACAGCGCCCTGAACCTGCTTGGAAAGAGATTCCCCCTCCCGCTCCAAAGCAGCCCGGACCTGGGCCGCCGAGGGCTCTTGGGGGAGACGTTCCTCGGGCAGCTCCTTTATTTGAAGCTGGCAGAAGGGCGAAAGCCGTTTTTCGTATTCGGCCACTGCCTTTTGCCAATAGCTCTCCTTTAGCTTTCCAACACACAACAGGCGCACTGTAACCATAGGTAGTACCCCCTTTTAAAAGATCACCGTTTTCCCGTCGCTGTTTTCCACTTTTGCGGCTTCCAGGGAAAAATCTATATCCCGGGTGTAGCCAGCCTGTTCCAAAGCCGAAAGGGCCGCAGAAAGAGCCAGGGCCGGCGTGTTGTTTTCCCGGCTCAAATGGGCCAGCAGGAACCTTCTTCCCCCGCTTTTTACCAGCTCCGGCAAAAAGGCCGCGCAGGCCGCGTTGGAAAGATGGCCCAGATCGGAAAGGATACGCCGCTTCAAATAATAGGGATACTGGCCGCACCGCAGCATTTCCACATCGTGGTTCGATTCCAGCACCACCATATCGGCCCCTAAAAGGTTCTCCTTCACCTCCTGGGACAGATATCCCAAATCGGTAGCCAGGGCAAAAATCCGCTGGTCTTCCATACGGATGCGAAAGCCCAGCGATTCTGCACAGTCGTGAGAGGTTCGAAAGGGATGTACCGCCATACCGGCCAGGGAAAGGTCTTCTTCCAAAGGGTATGCCTCCACTTCCCCCAGCGCACCCGAAAGCGCCTCCAAAGTACCCCGGGAAGCGAACACGGGCAAACGATATTTTTGAGCGAACACCCGCATTCCGTTCACATGGTCCGTGTGTTCATGGGTGAGCAAAATTCCTTGAATGGCCAAAGGGTCAATCCCACAGGTTTTTAACATACGGTCTAACTGCCTGGCACTTTTTCCGGCGTCTAACAGAAGGCCGGCGCTTCTGCTTCCTATGTAATAGCTGTTTCCCGAGCTTCCGCTGAATAACGGACACAATCGCGCCATAAGGATCCTCCATAAAGATGGGGAAGCTTCTTTTTTTAGAAGGCTTCCCCATTGATTATACTTCCCTGACGGGTTTCTATTTCAAGGAGGAAAGCCTCTTTCGCCCTTCCTCCGTCGCTTTCTGAATTTTAACCCAGCATATCTACGGTTTTCTCCGGTTCCTGCCGGCGGTAAATATCTGCCCCCAGCTTCACCAATTTTTCCACGATATTTTCGTAGCCCCGCTCAATATACTGTACATCCTCCACCTGAGTGGAGCCCTTGGCAATGAGCCCGGCAATTACCATTGCGGCCCCTGCCCGAAGGTCCAAGGCCCTTACCGGAGCGCCCTTCAGTTTATCGACGCCCTCTACAATGGCCATTTTGCCATCCACCGTGATTTGCGCTCCCATCCGTCGGAGCTCGTCTACATACTTGAAGCGGTTGTTTTCCCAAACGCTTTCGTTGACCATACTGGTGCCATGAGCAACTGCCAGCAGCGTGGTGATTTGAGGCTGCATATCGGTGGGAAAACCCGGGTGAGGCATGGTCTTTACATTGCACTTACGCAAAGGCTTGTCGCATACCACGCGGACGGTGTCGTCTCCCTCTTCCACAGTAACCCCCATTTCCACCAGCTTGGCGGAAATGGATTCCAAATGCTTGGGGGTCACGTTTTTCACTGTCACATCGCCCCCGGTGGCTGCGGCGGCCACCATATAGGTTCCGGCTTCAATTTGATCGGGAATAATGGAATAGGTTACGCCGCGCAGCTTTTGGACTCCGTGAATTTTAATGGTATCGGTCCCGGCACCCCGCACGTCGGCGCCCATGGTGTTCAAAAAGTTGGCAAGATCCACGATGTGGGGCTCTCTGGCTGCGTTTTCAATAATGGTGAGGCCTCTGGCCTTCACTGCGGCTAACATAATATTCATGGTAGCGCCCACAGTGACCACATCCAGGTAGATGCTGGCGCCGTGCAGGTCGTTTTGGGCGGTCACCGAGATCATGCCGTTATCCAGGCTATATTCACAACCCAGAGCGGCAAAACCCTTTAAGTGCTGATCTATGGGGCGAACCCCAAAATTACAGCCTCCGGGCAAAGGTACCACGGCCCGGCGGCAGCGGCCCAGAAGCGCGCCGATAAAATAATAAGAAGCCCGAATACGCCGGGCAATCTCTGCGGAAACTGTTTCTGTTGTAATGGGCCGGGGATCTATTTCCACCGTATGGCGGTCTAAATATTCCACCTGAGCACCCATTTCCTCTAGAATATAGGTAAGAGTTTTGACATCGGAAATATCTGGGATATTTTCTATTCTACAAGGGGCCTCCGAAAGGATCACGGCGGGAAGAATAGCTACCGCAGCATTTTTCGCCCCGCTTATGGTCACCTCGCCGGTCAGGCGATTGCCCCCTTTAATAACATACTTCTCCAAATTTACACTTCCTAACGACTGTAAAAAACAGACCTTTTTGAAAGAGCTCCTGGTACAAAACTAGTATTTGACTGTTCCCTATAATAATACATTCGCAATGAAAAGTCAATATTATGCAGGCGTTGCGGCATTATCCCTACAAATTCCGAAAGTATAAAAATTTTTTTGTTCGTTATTTGAAAAGCAGCTCGCTTTTGCGAAAACTCCCCCGTCAGGGCAGACCTTGGGAAACCTATTGGAACCCAATTTGGTCTTCCTCTCGTGCGAAACCGACGAGTTTTGGGGGCAGATTGCTTTCCCCCAGCTTTTTCTAAGAAAAATAGGGAAAGCTTTCCTCAATAAAATTCACCGCAAGGTGAATTTCGAAACTGGGGCTTTCGGGGCGGGATTTGGGGCGGCAGCCCCAATCAAAACCCCTAGTAAACTAGGGGTTTTGATTTCATTCGGAAAACCCATCTTTCCGAATTTTCGAAAAAGAAGACAGGGAAAGCTCTTCCCGTTACGGCGGGCCTTGAGGCAGCTCCCCAAATTGAAATTTCAAAGGAACTCCAACTGGCAGATCTGCTTTGGACTTGGGACCAAAATTTCAAAAGAAAGCTCGAAAACTGATGTTTTCAAGCTTTTTCCGCTATTTTTTCTTTCCGAATACCACAGGTTTTTCCTCGCCTCGCTTTAAACGGCCGATATTGGAACGGTGCTTCACCAACACGGTAACACCCACAAACAGGGCAGCACCAACAGCGAACAGCAAATACCAGAGGGGCATCTCTTTTTGATAATAATCTAAAAAGGTGAGCAAAAAAGTATAGGCAGGGTAGGTGGCCGCGCAGGTCACCGAAGCCAGGGAGACAATGCGTTTTAGGGCAAACAGCAGAACAAAAGTACCCAGCACCAGCAGGAATACCCGCCAGTCGGTGAGGGAGATCATGGCGGCGGCTGTTACCACTCCTTTCCCCCCGCGAAAGCCGTAATACACCGGAAAAATGTGTCCCAGCACACAAGCCACCCCCGCCGCGTATTTGGCTGCGCCAAACACATAAGGGCCATAGCTGCCGCCAGTGAGAAGGCCCGCCAAAGAGAACAGCGCCATGGAGAGCAGCACCGCAGCCACGCATTTCAAAAAATCCCCCACAAAGGTAAGGGCGGCCGGCACCTTTCCCACCGTTCGCAGCACGTTGGTCATGCCCGCGTTGCCGCTGCCGTATTTGCGGATATCGGCCTTTTCTTTAAAAATCCTGGTGAGAATAATGGAACAGTTCACGCTGCCCAAAAGGTAGCCGAAAAGGGCAGAAAGTACAAAGGAAAAAATGAGGACCGGAATTTCCGGTATAAACATATCATAGCTCCCCTTTTGTCATTTATTGTCAGATTCCCCGCGTTCCCGTATGACCATGCGCACCGGAGTACCCTCCAGCCCAAAGGTTTCACGAATACGGTTTTCCAGGTAGCGTTGGTAGGAATAGTGGAACAGCTCGTGGTCGTTGCAGAAGCAGACAAAGGTGGGAGGTTTGGTAGAGGCTTGGGTCATGTAGTAGACCTTTAGGCGCTTTCCCTTCTCTGTAGGCGGCTGTACCCTGGCTGTGGCCTGGGCCAGCACGTCGTTGAGCATGCCTGTGGTAACCCGCATGGCATTGCTGGAAGCCACCTGGCAAATGAGCTGGAACATTTTGTCCAGCCGCTGTCCCGTTTTGGCGGAGATAAATAAGATAGGGGCATAAGACATAAAAGAAAAATCTTTTTCCAGCTTTGCCCGCATTTCCTGCATGGTCTTGTCGTCCTTTTCCACGGCGTCCCACTTGTTTACCACAATAATGCAGCCTTTTCCGGCCTCATGAGCGATGCCAGCCACCTTGGAATCCTGCTCGGTGAAGCCCACCACCCCGTCGATGAGGATGAGGCAAACGTCGGCCCTTTCCACCGCCATTTCGGCCCGCAGGTTGCTGTAATGCTCTATGGTATCTTCTACCTTGCTCTTTCGCCGCAGGCCGGCGGTATCGATAAAAGTGAAGGTGCCAAACTGGTTTTCGATGGTGGTGTCTACCGCGTCCCGGGTGGTGCCTGCTATTTCGGAAACAATACAGCGGTTTTCCCCGGAGACCTTGTTCACAAGAGAGGATTTCCCTACATTGGGCTTACCGATCACGGCCACCTTGATGATTTCCCCTTCGGCCTCCTCCTCCTGGGAAAAATCTAAAAATTCGCACACTCTATCCAGCAGGTCTCCTGTTCCGTGGCCATGTACGGAAGAAACCATATAGGGGTCCCCCAGGCCCAGGTTGTAAAACTCGTAAAATTCCGGCGGGGGCGCTCCCACCTGGTCGCATTTATTCACGCAAAGCACCACGGGCAGGCCGCTTTTCAGCAGCATAGCGGCGATGTCGGAATCGGTAGCGGTAACGCCGGAGCGCAGGTCCGTCACCAAAATAATGACATCCGCAGATTCTATGGCCAGCTGAGCCTGTTCCCTCATTTGGGAAAGAATCACGTCCTTGCTGGCGGGCTCAATACCGCCGGTATCTACCACGGAAAACTTGTTCCCGCACCATTCCACTTCTCCGAACACCCGGTCCCGGGTGACACCGGGGGTGTCTTCCACAATGGAAAGCCTTTGCCCCACAATTTTATTGAATAAGGTCGATTTTCCAACATTTGGCCTTCCCACAATGGCCACGATGGGTTTTCCCATAAACATCACACCTTTCCACAGTGGAGAGAACCGCCTATCCTGGCAGTTCTCCCGCGCCCTCGTAACAGTTCTGCCAGCCGCCCTCTTCCGGAGCGGGCAGGCCCAGCAAAGCGGCCAAAAGAGCTTTTCCGGTATTTTCCACCCTTACCGCCGGAACGCCCAGCTCCGCCGAAAGACCTTTTAGAGTGACATCATCTAAAAAGATATCTTCTCCAGCCTTAAGCATAGCGGAAGGCACAAGCAAGGCATCGCCCAATTTTTTTCCTTTTAAAGTCTTTAAAATATCGCCCCCGGTGACAAGGCCAGCAACATTTACCGTTCCCCCAAAAAACTCGTTTACCACCGGAATGGTAGATACAATTAAATTATGGCATTTTCTCCGCAATTCGTCAAGCATGGAATCCAAGAAGCCACAGGCGGCCTCCCCCGTCACCATAGTAACCTGACGGGGCTTTTCCAAGGGGACAAGGGCTTCCAGGTCCTCCAGAGCCTCCCGGAATTCCTCCCGCAGGTTCACCAAAAGCCCCACACCGTTTTCTATTTGGGGGAAGTCCTCGTAAAAATCTACATCGGGCAATGGCTTTTGAGCCAAAAGGTAAAACTCATCGGAAGGGTATACTACCCTGCTGCCCCGTTCCTCCAAAAACCGTTCTCCAAAATCTTCAATGAGCGTCAGAGTCGCTTTTGCCGTTTCCCGGTTATAGGGGATAAGGGGGAAAAGCCCCTTCCGGTATTTGGTGAGGCCCACGGGAACACAGGCCACGCTCAAAAGGCTTTCTCCCAGTTCAAAGAGCTTTTTTAAAGTGTGTTCCAAGGCAAGGCCGTCGTTTATCCCCGGGCAAAGCACAATTTGGCAATTGAGCCGGATGCCTCCCTCCGCCAGCCGGTAAAGGTAGCGCAGGGAATCCCCGGCAAACCGGTTATTCATCATCCGGCACCGCAGCTCCGGGTCCATGGTATGCACAGAGACATTAATAGGGCTGATCCGCATTTGCAAAATACGGTTAATCTCCCGGTCGTCTAAATTCGTCAGGGTGATGTAATTTCCAAATAAAAAGGAAAGCCTGTCGTCGTCGTCCTTAAAGTAGAGGGTTTCCCGCATGCCGGGGGGAAGCTGGTCGATAAAACAGAAAATACATTTGTTCCGGCAAGAGTGCTGCTGGTCCATCAAATAGGTTTCGAAGCCCAGGCCCAGTTCCGCGTATTGGGGCTTTTGAAGCTCCCGTTCATAGCTTTCTCCGTTCCTTTCCAACTTTAACCGCAGCTGCCGTTCGGTTTCAAAAAAACGGTAGTCCAGCACATCGGTGATCTCGTGCCCGTTTATGGAAACCAGAATGTCCCCCGGCAAAATTCCCGCCCGCTGAGCCCGGCTTTTGGACGCTACCGTGTCAATTTTTACCGCCAAAGCAATTACCTCTTTTCCCAATACCCGCATTCAATACAGGGTTTGTAGCCGATCTTCCGGTAAAAGGGGTTCGCGCCCCCGGTCATATGGGTGGCGCCCAGGGGCTTCATGCGGCGGTAAAGCTCCGAAAGGGCCGCAGCCGCCAAGCCCTTATGCCGGTGCTCCGGCACGGTGCACAAGGGTTCCATGTAGGCAAGGTCGTTTTCCGGTGTCCACCACATGCCCGCAAAGCAGGCGTACTCTTCTTCCCCTTCCCCGGCAATAGCCACCGCATAACAGGGCGTGGCATGGGGAGCCAGCATCACCCGAAGGGTGTCTTCTCCATCTCCGTGAAAGGGGCCTTCCTCCGCTTCATGGTCAAAGCCCTTCCAAAAGCATTCCGCCGCCTTTTTCGGGTCCAACTCTTCCGGCCGGACAAACCGGTAGCCTTTTGGAAGGGGAAATTCCAAGGGAGTTTGAAAGTCGTACACCATATGGTTATAGCCATCGGTTTTTTGGTAGCCCGCCTCTTGCACTGCCTCTTCCAAGGCCTTCTGCCCGGCAAAAAGCACCATTCGCTGCTTTCCCTTTTCCCTGGGCATAAAAGCCTCCGCATAGCTCAGCATTTCCCGAGCCAGTTCCTCATACCCCGGCCGAAGGGAAAAATAAATGTCACTTACAGGGCTTTCGTGGAACACGAAGGCCAAAGTCTTGCCCTCTTTTTCCCAAATACGAAACCTGTGAGTATGGGACAAATCCATCCAGCTGCTGGAAAGGGCATACTCAAAAAAGGGAGCCGGAACGCCGTTTCTCCAGTCCCTATGGTAGACCTCTACCATAAACTGCCTAATCTGCTCAAAATCCCGCAACAGTTGGAACCCGCGGGCATTTACCGTACCTAGCGACACAAACATTTCCCCTTTCCTGTAAAAACCGGAAGCAAAAGCACCGCCCAAAAACAGAGGCGGCCTCAAATAAAAAAGAGAAGGGACACGCGATGCATCTCCCTTCTCCCATTTCAAACAAAAATTAGGCATCTTTCTTCACAACGACTCTACCGTTGTAATAGCCGCAATTACCGCAAACTCTGTGAGGTGTTTTGTATTCTCCGCACTGGGGACATCTCATAAGGGCGGGAGCCTGAAGCTTCCACACGTTGGAACGCCTTTTGTTTTGTCTTGCGCTGGACACTTTCCCCTTGGGTACTGCCATAAGTAGCACCTCCTTCAATAAAATTCCGTATTTTAGGATTCTTCTTCCGCCAAAAGGCCCTTCAACACCTCCAGGCGGGGATCTATTGTTTCCTGCCCACAAGAACACTGCTCCTTGTTCAGGTTCGTGCCGCAGTGAGGACAAAGCCCCCGGCAGCTTTCCGAACAAAGGAACTTGCTGGGCATATTGAGCAGGATATCTTCCGAAAGGAGTTCATCTAAGTCGAGCCTCTCTTCCGAAACCAGAAGGTAAGCATCGTCCTCTTCCTCTTGAAGCTCCCGCACCAAAACATGGGAAAAACGCACGATCTCTTCCCGAGTGGTAAGCCCGCAGCACCTGTCGCAGGGCATTACCATCTGGTAGTGCAGGTGAGCTTCCAGGACCACAGAACCCGCAAAGCTTTGAAACACCGCACGAACCTTTACCGGCTTTGGGAAGGGCTTGACACCGCTTACATCCAGCTGAGAAAGATCCAGATCGTACTCCACGGTATCGGAAAAGTCATCGGAAAGAAAAAATTTTTTTAAATCCATCAACATAACCATACCTCATGCCGTACTGATATATTATAAAGAGTTCCCCTGCCGTTGTCAAGCCCCTTTCGCTTAGAAAAAGCCCGGGAAAAATGGGGCGCCGTCAAAAACACAGCACCCCATCAAAAACCACTTGAACGCCGCAGGGCTTGGCCGCAGCCCGGTAAGAGAACCGCCTTTTGCCAAGTTCCCGGGCCCCGCGCTGCCTTTCACGGAAGACGCATTCGGGTCTTATTTCATAACATACTCCATAAGAGAGGCGGGAAGCTCCTCTTCTGCGGCGGAAACAGAAAGCACAAAATTGGTATTGGCCTCTTCTCCCAGCTTCTTCAGCTTTTTCACCAGCTCTTCTATGATCTCGGCGCCGGTGCCGGTGATCTTCAAGGTAGAATCTACCAGCACATCGGTAACGTCATAGTTGCCGGCGCAAATGCCGCTGATAAACCCAAAAAGCATGTCCGTGCCCTGAATACTGTAGGCGTCGGAATCTACCAGGCGGGCCGCATGAGAAATATCGTAGGTAAGCTTCAGACCCTTTTCGATCACAACGACACAGCCCTTGGTGTTTTCCAGAGCAGTGTTTGCCAAATCAATAAGCTTTTTTGTTTTTCCAGAGCCTTTTTTACCAGTTAAAAGAGTGATCATGATACAGCTCTCCTTTATTATATATTATTTACCTTCAAAAATGAAAGTAAAAACTACCTAATCCTAAATTATTTAAAAAACCCGTTTTTCCAGTTCTGCCCTGAGTTCCTCATAACCTGGCTTTCCCAGCAGGGCGAACATGTTTTTCTTGTAGCTCTCCACTCCGGGCTGGTCAAAGGGATTTACCCCCAGCAAATAGCCGGAAAGCGCACAGGCCTTCTCAAAGAAGTAAATGATATGGCCCAGCGTGTCTTCGGAAAAGTCGGAAGCGCGCAGCACCACATTGGGTACGCCTCCGTCGTTATGGGCAAGCACAGTGCCTTCAAAGGCCTTCTCGTTTACAAAGGCCACACTGCGCCCCTCCAGGTAATTTAAGCCGTCTACGTTTTCCGGATCGTTCCCCAAAACAATTTCATACTTGGGCTGATCAATGAGCATGACGGTTTCAAACAAAATACGGCGGCCATCCTGGATATATTGGCCCATAGAATGCAGGTCGGTAGAAAAGACCACAGAGGCCGGGAACAGGCCCTTGTTATCCTTCCCTTCGCTTTCCCCGTAAAGCTGTTTCCACCATTCGTTCATCATAGTGTAACGGGGCTCGTAGCTCACCATGACCTCGATTTGCTTTCCCTTATTGTAAAGGATGTTCCGAATGGCCGCATAACGGTAGCAATCGTTTTCTTCCAAAGAAGGACGGCTGTACGCTTCGGCGGCCTTTGCCGCCCCGGCCATCAAAGCGTCGATATCGGCCCCGGCCACCGCGATGGGCAAAAGCCCCACAGCCGTGAGCACAGAATAACGTCCGCCCACATTATCGGGCACCACAAAGGTTTCATAGCCCTCTTTGTCGGCCAACTGCTTTAAGGTGCCCCTGGCCCTGTCGGTGGTACAGAAAATACGCTCCTTCGCGCCCTCTTTGCCATATTTCTTTTCCAGCAGCTCCCGGAACACCCGGAACGCGATAGCAGGCTCCGTAGTGGTACCGGATTTTGAGATCATATTGATGGAAATATCTTTCCCTTCACAAATGGACACCAGCTCGCTCAGGGAAGTGGAGCTAATACTGTTGCCGGTAAAATAGATATTCGGAGTATCTTTTTTCAAATCGTTATAATGATTCGATTTTAAGAATTCAATGGCCGCCCGAGCGCCCAGGTAAGAACCGCCAATACCAATAACCACAAAAACCTCGGAGTTCTTTTTTACCCGCTCCGCCGCTGCTTTAATCCTTTTAAACTCTTCTTTGTCGTAATCGGTAGGCAAAGTGACCCAGCCAAGGAAATCGTTTCCCATTCCCGTGCCGGTATGAAGCAATTCATGGGCAGTTTTTACTTGTGGCTCTATGGCTTTAAATTCCTGGCCGGAAATAAAACCCTTGAGATAGCCATCTTCCAATCTTACTGGCATTATAAAAACCTCCTGGAATTTTAATTGTCCTGCTTTTCCTTAATCATACAATAACTTGAGAAAATTTGCAAGTTGGCCAGGCCGATATTTACGAAAAGTTCCAACCTTTTTCCGGCAAAAATTCCCACACCACCTTCCGCGCTCCCGGAAAACCCAGGGAATTCCTGAGTTTTCCGGCACAAATTTTTCCGAATCCGTTCAATACTGGAAAATTCCTTGCAGTAAATACCAGAAAGAGGAAAACAAGGTTATTTTTTTGGCGTCCTCCGCCGCGGTAATGGGGACCTCCGCCAGCACTTTGCCGCCTGCGCTGTACTTTACCCGGCCTATGACGTCTCCAACCCCAATAGGCGCCTCTAAATTCTCCCGAAGCTCCACTGTTCCCTCCAGAGAGCCCGCCTCCGAAGATTTCATCAGCACCTTCGGGGCTTCCCCTACCTTGGCGGCAATGGTTTTTTCCATCCCTCCCTTTACCGGCACCTCCGGTATTTCCGGCAGCTCCGGCACGGTGACCGACCAGTTGGCAAAGCCGTAATCCAACAGGGCAGCTGCGTCCCGGAAACGGTTTTCGGTGTTTTCCGCCCCCAACACCACGGCGATCAGCCCCAAAGAATTCCGTTCCGCAGTGGCCGTGATGCAGCTGCCTGCCTTGGAGGTAGTGCCCGTTTTTAACCCGGTGATGCCCTGATAGCTGCGGATTAACTTATTGGTGTTTACAAGCTGGGTCTCCCCGTTTCGCACATAATCAATCCAGGTCAGGGTATAGTCGAAGATCTTCGGGTGGGTGAGCAGTTCCCGGCTCATCAGTGCCACATCGTGGGCGCTGGTCACATGCCCCTCTTCGTCCAGGCCATTACAATTTTTAAAAACCGTATCTTCCATGCCCAGTTCCCGGGCTTTTTCGTTCATTTGAGCCACAAAAGCTTCTTCGCTTCCGGCCACATTTTCCGCCAGCACCACTGCCGCGTCGTTGGCACTCATGATGACGGTGGCCTTTAAAAGGTCATCCACCGTCATGGCTTCCCCTTCCTTCAGCCAGATATCGGAACCGCCCATAGAGGCAGCGTGGGCCGAGGCCGTAAGCGTATCGGTAAGGGCAAATTTTCCCGCTTCTATGGCGTCAAAGGTCAGGCACAAAGTCATCACCTTTGTGATAGAGGCGCAGGGCCTGACCTCATGAGAATTCTTTTCGAACAGCACCGTTCCGCCGGAGGCCTCCATGAGCACCGTGGAGGGAGCTGTGACCTCCAACTCCTCCGCCCCGGCAAAAAAACCGGGCAGCAGCGCCGCCCACAGAAAGGCCCCTGCCAAAATTCCCGCCAATTTCCGTTTCCGCATGATAAACCATCCTTCCTTCTTTTTCTCTGGTCTTCCCAATAGATATGCGAAAACACCGGGAAACATGGCAGAACCGGCCAAAAGGCGGCGGGGAAAAATTTCCCTGCCCCAGGCTCCTCCGCCATCCCAGCCCGCCTTTTCGATTTTTAATACAAAAACACCTGCAGAAAACAAAGTTTCCCGCAGGCTCGACGATTTTATAAAGGGAACAGGACTTGCTCCCGGGTTTACCGCCCGGCGCGCTTCACCCTCAAATATGCCCCCGGCACAACCGGCGCGCCGGTGCGCCAATAAACCTTCATTTCCGCGTGAGGGGCGGAAGCGATAGGCTCCCTGTTTTCGTTCCAAATCTCTTCCAGCCCGGCGGTAAAGGGAGCGGTCCCGGGCTGGAGCACATCTACCGTTTCACCTCGAAAAAACTTTCCCCGCTGCCTTAAGGTTACAAGGCCGTTGACGTTTTCCTCACAGACCGCCACCACCTCGTAATTTCTGACATACCTGTCATCTCCTGGGATTTGGCCCGGCTCTCCGCCCAAATAGAAGCCGGTACTATATTCCCGATGGCTAAGCTTTTCGGTTTCCTCCAAAATGTCCTCCGGCAGAGGTTCCCCGGGATGTTCCCACAAAAAGTCCAGGGCCCTGCGGTAGGCGGCAGTGGCCGAAGCCACATAATAGGCCGATTTAGCCCTGCCCTCAATTTTCAGGCTGCCAATACCGGCAGCGGCCATCTCCGGTAAATGACCGATCATACATAGGTCCTTGGAGCTGAACAGGTAGGCGCCCTCAGGTTCCTGCACCAAGGGAAAATGCTCCTCCGGCCGCTTTTTCTCCGTGACAAAATATTCCCACCGGCAGGGCTGAGCGCATTCTCCCCGGTTGGCGTCCCGCCCGGTGAGATAATTGGAGATCAAGCACCGGCCGGAAAAAGACATACACATGGCTCCGTGGACAAAAGCCTCCAGTTCCAGGTCCGCCGGGACATGTTCCCGAATTTCCCGGATCTCATCCAAAGTGATCTCCCTGGCCAGCACAATTCGCTTGGCCCCCAACCGGTAAAAAGCATTGGCCGCCGCATAATTCACCACTCCCGCCTGGGTAGATACATGCAGCTCTACTTGGGGGGCATATTGCTTTGCCATGGCCAGCACACCCAGGTCCGTCACAATAAAGGCATCCACCTTTATCTTTTGGCAATAGGCCAAAAAGCCGGGAAGCTCCGGCAGTTCCCAGTTCCTGGGAAGCGTGTTGCAAGTGACATAAACCTTTACCCCATGCTCATGGCAGAAATTTACCGCCCAGGCCAGCCCCTCCTCGTCAAAATTGGAGGGAGCCCGCCGCATTCCAAAGCTTTTCCCCGCCAAATATACCGCATCGGCTCCATATTGCACGGCGGAAAGCAGCCGTTCCCGGTCTCCGCAGGGGGCCAGCAGCTCCGGCTTCCTTGCCGGCAAGCGAAAATTCCCAGTCATTACTCTATCAACCCCGCCGCGTATTGGTTGTCGATATGATCCGACTCATTGGTGGCATAATAAGCCGTACCGTCGTCCGCATGGCAGAAATAAAGGTAGTCTGGAGCATCGCCTTCGGCAGAGGGGTTCAAAGCCGCCCGAATAGCGTCGCTGCCCGGGTTGCAAATCGCACCCGCAGGCAGGCCCGAGTTATTGTAGGTGTTGTAATTCCCGTGGGGAACCGCACCGGTTTCCGGCACATCGGAAGCCCGCTTATAGGGATAATAGATGGTGGAATCGCATTCCAACGCGAAAATGCCATAGTCGGCGCCAAAGTCCAAACGGTTGTGCAAAACCGCGGAAACATCCAGCATATCCCGGGAATTGGCTGCCTCCGCCTGAATAATAGAAGCCAACGTGACAATTTGATCCAAGGTCATGCTGGACTTTTCAATTTGCTCTTTCAGTTCTTTGCCGAGACGGTCCCCAAAGTTGTTCAGCATTTTTCCAATTACGGAATCCAGCTCTTCCCCCTTATAAAAATCGTAGGTGTCGGGGAACAGGTAACCCTCCAATTTATAATATTTCCCGGAGGTCTCTCCCATAGCGGAAATCGCCCAATAATTGCTGAAATCTGTCTCGTTTAAAGCCGTGAGAAAATCCTGAGCCTGGCAAACCTCGTTTTCTTCCAACAGAGCCGCCACTTCTAAAGCAGTAAGGCCTTCCGGGAAGGTGATTCGCACCGATTCCAAATTCTCTTCGCCGCCCTGAAGGCGGTTGATGATATCTTCGTAATCCAGGTTGGTATCCAGCTGGTATTTGCCTCCTACGAACAGCTCTTCGTCGGCAGTCACCTTGCAGTAAAGCTGGAAAAATTCCGGCTTTGCAATGATGCCCTTTGCCAGCAGAAGCTCTGTGAGCTGCTCGATAGAAACCTTGTCGGGAATTTCCACCTCAGCGATGCCCTGGTTGCGGCCCACCGCGAAGAAATCATTGGCCCCGCCAATGAGGTAGCTGGCCAGGGTAAAGGACACCAGCAGCACCATGGCCAGCCAGACAAAAGAAAACACTCTCTTGTTTTTCCTGGCTTTTAGCCTGTTCCGTTTTCTGTGGGCCTTTTCCTCTTTTTTTCTTTCCTCTTCCGTATAATAGATCTTTCGGGTCATAGAGGGCGCCCCGTGGCTGGCCCTTCTTTTCCGATTATCCGGGAGTTCCACCGGTCCTGTGGCCAACTGCCGCTCGTCAATTTCCAGCTTAAATCCACCCGTGTTCCGGTTCTCCCCTTCTGCCCCGCCTGGGACATTGCCCTTAGGGGCTCCGTTTTGCTGATCCATGGAAGGTCACTCCTTTCTGTCCCGCAATTTATAAAAGCTTTTTTCCGTAATCACCGCTTCTACCCGTTGGTCAAAAGGCCCCTCCGGCAGGTTTTGTACAAAAAGCGCCTCATAGCATAGCCCTGCCGCCAGTACCTGCCCCCTTTGCAGGAACCGGTCGTAATACCCTTTCCCGTAACCCAACCGGCAGCCCTTTTGGTCGAAGGCCAGTCCGGGCGTCAGGCAAAGGGAGCCTGGGGGCAGCTGTCCGGGCATGGGTTCTTCCCGAGGCGGCTCCAAAATCCCGTAAGCACCAGGAGCCAACAGCCCGGAAGAGCGCACCCGATAAAAATCCATTTTCCCCTCTTCCTCCGCCCGGCACACAGGGGCATAAACCGCCTTCCCTTGGGAAAGGGCCTCTTCCAAAATCCTAGTGGTATCCACCTCTTCTTCCGTACTCAAATACAAAAGCAGCCAAGGGGCTTTCCGGTAGCCCTCCCAGCCAATCAAATTTTGGAAAATGGCCTGGTCTTTTCTGAACTTATCTGCAAGCTGTTTCCGCAAGGTCAAATACTGCTTTCGCAGCTCTGCCTTGGAACGGGCTATTTCTTCCATTGGATAGCGTTTTCCAGCTCCTGGGCTTTTTCCCGGGAAACCAACAGCTCCACCAGCCTAAGCCCAAACTGAGTGGCTACACCCATCCCTCTGCCAGTTAGTATGTTCCCGGAAAGGCAGACATAGTCATCCGAAAGGGCGGCCCCTTCCAGCTCCTTTTGGAAGCTGGGGGCGGCGGTAGCCTCTTTCCCCTTTAAAAGGCCCTTATGGCCTAAAATGGAGGGTGCGGCACAAATGGCGGCGATAAGGACGCCCTGCCGCGCACAATGATCCACCATGGCGCTTACCTCTTGGGAGGCCTCCAAGTTAAGAGTCCCAGGAAGCCCGCCGGGTAGCACAATGGCCTCCAGCCCCTGGATGTCCAGGTTTTGGGCCACGGTATCGGCCTCTATAGTGATGCCGTGGGAGCCCGTGACCTGTTTCGAACCCACACCTGCCGTTATCACGTTGACTCCAGCCCGGCGCAGCAGGTCTACCGGCGCCAACGCTTCCACTTCTTCAAAGCCTTCCGCTAAAAACACATAAACCATAAAAAATCCTTTCTGCCGGCGGCGCTTTCAAAAAGCCGCACCGCCAACCGTAAACTTTATAAGATACCGGCGAGGCACTCCATAACCGCCCGGTGTATTTCCGTCTTGGACAGCGGGGTTCCCCCGGCCGAACAAGGCACGATTTGCCATTGGAACTTTTCCGCGACAAAGGCCGCGCTTCGGGAGCATTCTTCCAAAAAAGCCGAATCCTTTTCGTGAATATCCCTTTTCTCCTCGTCACCTTCATAGCGGCGGGAGATCAATTTTTGAGAAACCGCCACAGGCATATCCAAATAGATCACCTTATCCGGCCTGGGCAGCTCCAGCCTTTCATATTCCAAATCTTCCACCCAGGAAAGGTAGTCCTCCCACTGGCTTTGGGGCAGCTTTCCAAGCTGGTACACCATGTTGGAGGTGACGTACCGGTCGCAAAGGATAAGCGTCCCCTTTTGATAATCGCTTTGCCAGTCCTTCCGAAAGCTGGCAAACCTGTCTACTGCGTAAAATGCGCTGGCAGCATAAGGGTTTACCGAATCCGGTTCTTCTCCGAATTCCCCTGCCAAATACATTTTCACCAAAGCGGAGGAAGAGGAAGCGTAATCCGGGAAAGTGACCCTGCGCACCGGCTTTCCCTGTTCCTGCAGGGCTTCCAGCAGCAGCCGGGCCTGCGTGCCCTTCCCGCTTCCGTCCAATCCTTCCAGCACTACAAGGCTCATTTTCTTTTCCCCCTCTGCCGTAAGCTTATTTTGGCTCTGCTTCTAGAGCAAGAAACCGCTCCCGCACTGCCTGAGCCTGGCCGCAGCTCATCTTCCCTTCCGGGCAGCTTCCCCGCAAGCAGGGAGGACCTGCTTTTTGAAACAGGTGGGGCGCCACAGCTTTTACCTCCTTGAGCATTTCCACGGCCAACTGACGGATTTCCCACTGGGCCCGGGCGCAGCAGCGGTGGGTGAAGAAATTCTGAAGGGACCTGGCATTCATGGTGCAGATCAGCTTGGTGGCACAAGCATTGGGCAACACGAACCGGGCGTCTTCGATGGCTTTTTTTTCTGCCTTTCGGGCGGCGCTTTTTGGTTCCTCTCCCTGGGCTAAAAAGGCCTTTTCGTGTTTTTCCCGCAAAAGCGCGGTAAGCCGTTCATAATGGCGGGCGTCTTCCTCCATGGCAGCCAGGAACTCCGCCTTTGCCTCCGGGATGGCTTCGATCTCCGGGGGCAAAACAAAGGAAAAAGCGTCTTCTTTTACATAACGCTGACTCTGCACGCTGTAGGAGGCCAGCCGGTGCCGAGTGAGCTGCGCCAGCAGAGAGCGGGACACTCCCTCTATGCCAAAGGTAAAGCTGGCATGTTCTATGGGGCTTTCGTGGCCGATCTCCCCCAGCATTTCCAAAAAGGAAGCGGTTTTTTCTTCCGTAAGGCCCTCATAAACCGTATCTATTCCGGCGGCAGCGTAGCAGAGTTTTGCCGCGCACGCCACGGTCTTTTCCGGTTCCGGTGTATAAGCAAGTAATTTGACATGCAGCATGTGACTTTTTCCTTCCTCCTTCTCCCGCAGCTTTCGGAGGCTTCGGGAGAGACGTTTTATTATAGCAGTTTTCCCTTCCCCCCTCAAGAGGCGGCTTTAGCCTTCCTCTTCGGGAGAAACCCAGAGAGCGCCCTCCTGGTCCAGGGCGGCAGACCAGTACCCGTCCAGCCAGGAAAGCATATCCCCGGCGGTGAGATCCCCACTCAGGAGCTCCCGCAGCTTTTCCGAAGCCAGCTGTTCATAGCCGGAATAGGCCTGGTACATCTTAGGCATGGCGGCATATTGGTACCAATCGGCATGATTCAAAATTTCCGTATACACCCGCTGCTCTCCCTGGGAAAAGAAAGCGTCGAAGCTGGGAGCCAGGACATGCACGGGCACGGAATCGTTCTCCTTGGCAAAATGAGTGTTGTTATCCGCGTTAGAAAGGAAGCAGAGAAAATGGACGGCCAGCTCCTGGTCTTCCGCAGCGGCGGCCACAGCCCAGCCGGAAAACTCGTCTTCGATAACGGAAAGGCCCGAATCTCCCCGAGGAATAGGACGGACACCCCAGGTTCCCTCCGGCATTTCCTTCACATAGGCGGCATCCTCCCGGTCCCCCAAAAGGATGGCGGCCCGCCCCTCCAAAAATTCCTTTCGGGCCTCTTCTGCCGTTTGGGCCAAGGCATCTTTTGACAGCCCGGCAGAAAAAATCCTTTGAAACTGTTCCAGGCCCGCCTGGGCCTCTTCCAAAGTAAATACAGTGGGATAGCCCTCCCGCCGGGCGAAATAGCCGGCGCTGACATCCGCCAGCTTGGAGGTGGGGACTGTACTCCAAATTAGGGCGTTCATATAGTCCAGCAGAGAATCTCCCGCCACCACCAGCCCGGCCCCTCGGTCCGAAAGGGCTCCTACCGCCCGTTCCATTTCCTTCCAGGTGGTGGGGATGAGCAAAACATCTTCCTCGGGATGAGCTTGAGAATATTCCGAAAACCAATCGGCGCGGTAATAGTACACCTGCTGGGCAGTGCTGTGAGGAATTAAGTACACCCGGTTCCCGCCCATAGGCTTTGAGGCCTGCTTTGCCGCGCTGGAAAGAGTTCCGCTTTCCAGCCATAGCTCCATATAGGGCGCCACATCTAAAAGGAGCCCTTGTTTTGCCCAGGCCGCCGCTTCTTTTTCTGTCACCTCTAAAAGGTCTACCTGCTCTCCAGAGGCAACCAGCTTTTCCACTGCTGTTTCGTCGGGCAGCGAACGTATTTCAATTTCTGTATTGGGGAAATCTGCCCGGTATTTTTCGGCAATTTCCTGGAGCAGCGCAGTGCGCTCGGCTCCCCAGTCCACCTGGGCCACCACCAGCCTTCCCTTTTCCCCACGGTTTTTCAGCGTCACTTGGATCTCAGGCTCCCCGGACACCGGCAGAGAGCTTTCCTGTTTTTTCTCCTGGCATCCGCTCAGGAAAAAAACCAATGTCACAACACAAAGCCAAAGGGCTTTTCTATTTCGCTTCATGGGCACAATATCCTTTCTAAAGAAAAGAAAACAACAAACCGGTCCGCCGGGGGTGCAGCGGTCCCCGCTGCCTTCGGCGGCCAAAGTATATACTTCATTATTATATCTGTTTCCACAAGAAAAAACAAGAAAAAAGAAAGTTTGGTTTTGCGCCCTCGATTTCCGCCATGCTTCCCGGGCTCTCAGAATTCCTGGACGGCCGCCGAACCCGGAGCCAACCTTACAGAAATGTAAGACTGGATTTTCCTTTTGTAAGGACGTCTTATGATTTTTGTAAGAAATGAAATTTATACTTTTCCCAGAAAGAAAAGAAACCTGCCGGGCAGAATGGCTTGCCCCAAGAAAAGGAGAAAGATAACATATGGCGCTTTTGAACGTAGAGCATTTGAAAAAGGTGTATGCCACCCGCGCTGGCGGATCCTGCGTGCAGGCTCTGGCCGACGTGAGCTTCACCGTAGAAAACGGGGAATTCGTAGCTGTCATGGGAGAATCCGGTTCCGGGAAAACCACCCTGCTGAACATTTTGGCCGGACTGGACAAGCCCACCGGCGGCGCGGTGTTTTTGAACATGCGTGATATTGTCACCCTGAGTGAAAAAGAAATCTCTGCCTTTCGCCGGGATAACCTGGGGTTCGTGTTTCAAGATTTCAACCTGCTGGATACCTTCTCGGTGCAAGATAACATTTTCCTGCCTTTGGTGCTGGCCGGGAAAAAATACGACGAAATGCGCATGCGGCTGGACCCCATTGCTATAAAGCTGGGCATAAGCGATATCCTGTTAAAATTCCCCTACGAAATTTCCGGGGGCCAAAAGCAGCGCACCGCCATCGCCCGGGCGCTTATCACAAACCCACAGCTCATTTTGGCCGACGAACCCACCGGTGCTCTGGATTCCCGCTCTTCCGACCAGATCATGAAAATTTTCTCCGGCATCAACCGGGATGGGCAAACCCTGCTGATGGTTACCCACTCTATTCGGGCCGCCAGCTGCGCAAGCCGGGTGTTGTTCATTAAAGACGGCCAAGTGTTCCACCAGCTTTACCGAGGCCATATGACAAACGACGAGCTTTACCAAAAAATTTCCGACGCCCTCACCGTCATCACCACCAGGCCTGAGGAAGGAGGGGCAGCGGCTCATGCGTAAAGGGTTTTACTGGCAGTTGGCTTTTACCAACCTGAAAAAGAACCGGCAGGTCTATGTACCTTACCTGCTTTCCGCCACCGGCATTGCCATGATGTTTTACATTATGGGCGCTTTAGGACCCGGGATCGATCAAAGCCAAATGTACGGCGGAGCTTCCGTGGCTTCCATGATGCAGTTGGGTGTTTTTGTCATTGGGCTTTTCGCCGTACTGTTTTTGTTTTACACCAACAGCTTCATTATGAAGCGCCGGAAAAAGGAACTGGGCCTTTACAATATTTTAGGCATGGAAAAACGACATATTTCCAAAATTATTTTCCGGGAAACCCTTTTGATGGGCCTGCTTTCTATTGGCCTGGGTTTAGGGCTTGGCATTTTATTTTCCAAGGCCATGTTTTTGGCTTTGGGCAAAGTGCTGGGACTTTCTATTCCCATTCGTTTTGTAGTGCCTGCCTCTGCGGTGCTTTCTACCGTTATTTTGTTCTGCGGTATCTTCCTTTTCACCCTGTGCTACAACATCTTACAGGTGGGGCTGGCAAAGCCTATCGAGCTGCTTCACGGAGGCGAGACAGGGGAAAAAGAACCCAAGGCACACTGGCTGCTGGCCCTGCTGGGAGCCGTGCTGCTGGGCTCGGGCTATTACCTGGCCGTGACCATCACATCCCCCATTGAGGCCCTCACCTTCTTTTTCATTGCGGTAATTTTGGTAATTTTGGGGACCTACCTTTTATTCATCACCGGCATTACCGCTATGCTGAAGCTTTTGAAAAAGAAGAAGAGCTTCTATTATAAGACCCGGCATTTCACTACAGTATCGGGCATGCTGTACCGCATGAAGCAAAACGCCGCGGGGCTGGCCTCTATCTGCATCCTTTTTACCGCTTTACTGGTAACGGTATCTACCACCTTTTCCCTTTATACCAGCATGGACAGCATCATCCGGGCCAGGTACCCCAGGAACCTGCTCATCTCCGCCCGGGAACCCAACGAACGGGCAAAGGAAATGCTGCAGGAAATTGTAAAAGAAGAAACCGGGAAGCTGGGCCTTTCCCCGCAGAATGTGCTGGAGAACACCTCCTGGTCCATGGTGGCCGCACGAAAAGAAACCACCCTGATTGCGGAAGAGACCTACAGCAGAGACTATGCCTTCTTAAGCTTTTTCACCCTGGAGGAGTTCAACCGGTTTTCCGGGCAGACGGAAACTTTAGGGGAAAACGAGCTTTTGATGTACGACCCAAGACATACCTTTCCTTCGGAGAGTTCCATCACCATTGGCGAAACCACTTTTTCCCTGCGGAAGATCAATTACGACCTTTCTAACGGCGAAGCCAGCGCCATGATCTACGAATCCTACTATTTGGTGCTGCCCAACAAAGAAGCCATCACCAATTTATACCGGAACGCCCCAGGGCAGCAGGAAGCCGCGTCTCCTCTCTACTCCTACTACTTCGACGTAGAAGGCAACCCGGAGCAAATTTCCGCCTTAGGCTCCGCCCTCGCGAAACGGATCGAAATTGATTTCCCGGCGGAAGGTGCAGAATTTTTGTCGCTCCAAGTGGAAGATTCCGCCTCTTCCCGGGAAGACTTTCTTTCCCTTTACGGCGGCTTGTTTTTCCTCGGGATGTTCTTAGGGCTTCTCTTCCTGTTGGGTACGGCGCTTATTATTTACTACAAACAACTTTCCGAGGGGTATGAGGATGCCAAACGCTTCCAAATTATGCAAAAGGTGGGCATGAGCCGCCAGGAAGTGAAGAAAAGTATTCACAGCCAAATTTTGCTGGTATTCTTTCTCCCTCTGCTCACCGCGGTGCTTCACCTTTCCTTTGCCTTTCCCATGCTGCAAAAGATCCTGGCCATGCTGAACCTGGTGAACGTTCCATTGATCCTGCTTTCCACTTTGGGCTGTGTGGTGGTATTCGCTATGGCTTACGCCGCCATTTACCTTGTGACTGCCCGCACTTATTACAAGATTGTCTCGGCCTCTCATTAAACAAAAGGAGTTGTAATTATGATCTCGTTCTTTTTCGATGCCATAGGCAGCCTGTTCCATGCTTTGCTTTCTGTTGTAAGTTTTGCCGGACACAGCCTGTTTTCTCTGTTTTCCAACGTGGTTTCTATGGTGATGTGGCCTGTAAAGTCCCTTTTTAGCAGCCTGCAGGATTGGTGGGAGCTGCCGCCTCAATGGGCTGCCCTTTCCCTGGTGGGAATTGTGGTAGTGCTGGTTGTTCTGGCCTTTCTCGCTCTGCTGGGGTATTCCGCTCTCCGAAAGAAGTGGGGCCGGTAACAGCTGGTCCCTCCCAAAAGGCCTCTCGGGGATTTTTTATCCTCGGGAGGCCTTTTTTCACCACAACACAAGTGCTGTGAAGCAACAGAAACCAAAAGCAAAGGCAGGCGTTGAATAATTGCCGTTTTTTTGGTATACTGGCCCTGTTCACAGCTCCATTTTTTATTTGCGGGAAGCCCCGCAAGCGCCCGGAAGGAGATTCGTTATGATCCCTTTTTTTGAAACCAGAGGCGACCGCTTTTTTGCCTCTACATCAGAAGATCTTTCTTTCCCCCTGCACCAACACAGCCACCTGGAGCTTTTCTTTGTGTTGGAGGGTTCCGCCCAGGTGACCGTGCGAAAGCAAACAGAAACCCTTACGGCAGGGACCCTGGCAGTGATTTTCCCGAACCAGACCCATTGTTACCTGGCCCTGCCCAAGGGCGGCCCATGCTGCCGGGCGGCTTTGATCATTTGCGACCCTTCCCTTACGGGCAAGTACAGCGCTGTTCTCACAGGAAGCCACCCTGCCCGGCCTTTTCTCCCCGCCCACCAGCTGCACCCCAATGTGTCCTATGCCCTGCAGGAGCTTTTGACGGAATATAAAAAAGAAAAGGGCAGCAAAGAGCTGAGCCCGGTGTACGGTCCCCTGGTACAGCTGGTGCTGGCCAGAGTACTGCCCGGGCTTTCCCTGCACCGGAACCAGCGGGCGGATTCTTTGGACCTCACCTATCAAATCGTTCACTTTATCACGGAAAATTTTCGGGAGCCCTTGTCTTTGGAATCGCTGGCCAAAGAGCTGGGGGTAAGCAAATACCATTTATCCCACGTGTTTTCCGAAAAGATGGGAAAGAGCTTCCCGGAATACCTGCAAAGCATTCGGTTGGGCTACGCCCTGTCCCTGATCTCCGACACCCAACGTTCCATTACAGACATCGCTATAGATTCCGGCTTTGAAAGCCAGCGCAGCTTTTACCGGGCCTTCCGGGGTCACTATGGCTGCACGCCGCTGCAATACCGAAAGGAAAACCAGCTTTAGCCTCCCTCCTCCAGCCGGGGCACTCTGGCCTTTACCTTCACCCGGTACTCACATTCCGCCATACCATTTTTCCAGCTTTCCCCGGCTTTTTTCCAGTAGCCGGGGGATTTTTGGTAAATGAGGTTCCCAAACCCAAAAATGTCGCACCGGTTTTCCAGCACGGCCTTGCGTATGGCGTCTTCCGTTTCCCCGCGCAGCGTTTTGGCCACACTGTTTTCCAGCTCTTCATAGGCTCCGGCTTCCAGCCGATTCCTGCCGCCGGAAATGGCGCTGATGTCGGCCATGGCTTCTATTTCTATGGAAAACTGGGGCCTGCCGTTTTCTCCCATAGAATAAACTACCTTTCCTGGTTTGGTGGAAAGGGACAGGGTGACCGTGCCGAATTCTTCCCCGGAGACCACGGCCTCACTGGTTTTTATTTGCTCCTTTACGGCCAGAAGCCCTCTGGTCTCCTCCAAGGTGAGCAAATCCTTGAACCGGTAACCGTCGAAAAAGGCGGTGGCGAAGACCTCTACGCCGTTTTCCCCAACGCGCAGTGCCGGCAGGTAGGGAGAAGAACCCTCCCGCTTTACTCCGTTTACAAATTCCAAAATGTCCATGCCCACGCTTTTCCCGTTGTAACGGCTGCTTTCGGCCAGCTGCTGCAGCTCCGACATTTTCAGGTAGGTTCCATCCTTTTGGACGGAAAGCACTTCCTCGGCGGTATTTTCCGCCAGGAACATTTTGACCGCAGGTCTGGTGTTGTAATAGCGCGCGAAAAAATCCAGAGCCTCTTCCAGGCCCTCTTCCGCACAGGACCTGCCAAAAACCACCAGATAATTGTGGGAATAAAAGGGTTCCCGTCCCGTGCCCAGAGAAAGGTTTGTCAGGGCTTCCAGCACGCTTTTTCCCTGGGTTTTGAAGTATTCCTCCCCCTCCGATTCCATGGAAACAGAAGAGCGCACTGTGACCACATACCCTTCTTCTCCCTTATCCACCCCAATCCCGTGGATCAAAAGCCGCTCATAAAGTTCCAGAGAACCGGCGCATCCGGGAAGCACAACAAGCAGTGACGCCAGAGCAGCCAAAATCCAGCCCTTACTTTTCCTCATGGGTACCCCTCCCCTTTTCTCTTCGCCTTATCCCATCTCCCAGCAAAACCAGCAGCGGCACAAGAAACCCCACAAAGGCTGTGGCCAGGAACAAATACCAGGTGTTTAGTACGACATATTGGAGTTTTGGAATGCGGGAGGCAAAAAGCCCCAGCAGCAAAATGGAAAGGCCGGCACCCGCTGCCGCCAGCCTGGGCTTTTTCCCTTGGCAAAAAGCGGAAAGGCAAACCCGGCAGGCATAAATATCGCAGGAAAGCTTGATGATAATCCCCAGCATCCACACCCCCACAAAAACCGCGTCTACCCGCTGCAGGGAACGAATCTCCGTAATAGAGGCCAGCACATATACGGGGAAATTCTGGGTGTAGGCATATCTTCCCAGGCAGCCCGCCAGCAAAAACAGCAACAGAGCCAAAAAACCGGCTGCACCAAAGCTCCAAAGGGAAAAGCCCCAGCCGCTTTTCCCCTTTACCATGGGCAAAAGCACGGCCATGTCTGCAAAAACAGAGGCCCTGGCGATAAATAACAGGGTACTGGTAACGGCCTGTCGGATCCCGCCATAAAACAAGGGCTCCAAATTTTCTGCCCGGAACCTTGGGATCACCAGGGAAAACACCAGCAGAATTCCCAGCATTAGCACCACGAACACACACACCGCGCACCGGGCAATGCTCTCCAGGCCTTTATAGGCCCCGTAAAGGGCCACGGCAGCAATGGCCGCAAGCACCAAGGCGGAAGAAAAATCCGGATTTATGGTATCTAAAAGAAAAATTTCGAACAGCGCCAGGGAAGCGCTGTTGGAAAAAATAAAGTAAAGCAAGTAAAGGGCCGGCACCGCCTTTCCAGCCCCTCCAAAGGAAAGTCTGGCCACATCGCCCACATTGAGATAAGGGTACCGGGCATGCAAAATAAAAACGGGAAGAGCCATCACAAACCCCAGCAGCATGGCAGCCACACAGGAAACCATGCTTTCCAGCAGGTTTTCCCCGCCGGTATACTGAGCGTTCAACGCGATGGTGACCACTACCCGGGATACAAACATCATCAAAAAGAATTGCGAAGTGCTGACCTTCGTTTTGCGTTCCATCTGGGATACCCTCTTTCTCAATACTACTGGCCGATTTCCCGGCTGCCGGGCATTTCCTGTACCTTGGCGTCCCAGCGGGCAAGGTTTTTCCAGCTGGAACGGAAAAACACGTCCCGCAGCACCGGCCTGCTTTGGAAGGGAGAGACCGGCGAAAGCAGGGGCACCCCAAAAGCGCTGTCTCCACACAGGTTCATCAGCACGAAGCCCAGACCTATCATGACGCCCCATACCCCCAAAAAATTCCCCACAATAATAAACGCCAGCCGCAGCATGGCCAAGGGCTCATAAAGGCGGGGAACCGCATAACCCGCAATAGCCGTTAAGGCGATCACCAACAGCGAAGGGGCGCTGACAAGCCCGGCGGAAACTGCCGTATCTCCAATTACCAGCCCGCCCACAATGCTCACTGTGGTGGAAAGGCCCCGGGGGGCCCGAAGCCCTGCCTCCCGCATGATCTCATACATGAAATAGAGCAAAATGGATTCCATCATCACCGGAAAAGGCGTTTGTGCCTGGGACTCCGAAATTTTCAAAAGCAGTACTTCCGGCAGAAGCTCCGGATGGTGAGTGGTAATGGCCACATAAAGCCCGGGTAAAAAAGCGCTGAGGAAAAAAGAAAAATATTTTAGCCATCGAATAAAGGTTCCGTAAAAAGGACGGGTCAGGTAATCGTCTAAGGTCTGGAAATTTTCCACGAACAGAAAAGGCACCAGCAGCACGCTGGGAGTGCCCTCTACCAGAAGGGCCACTCTGCCCTCCTCAATTTTGCCGCAGATCACATCGGGCCGCTCAGAAATCCCCACGCCGCTGAACATGCCCCGGCCCCGTTCCAGGTAACCGCTAAGATACCCTGCCCCCAGCACGGTTTTCAAATCGCAGCCTGTAAGCTTCTTTCGCACCTCTTTTAGAATTTGCGGGGAGGCTACCCCTTCCAGGTAACACAGCACCACCGGGGTCCGGCTTTCCGAACCCACCGTGTGCTTTTCGAACTTCAGGGAAGTGGTTTTCATGCGGCGGCGGATCATGGCCATATTATTCTGGAAGCTTTCGGTGAAGCCGTCCTTGGCTCCCCGCTGCATCACCTCGTTTTGAGGTTCCTCCGGCCCGCGGGTGGCAAAGCCCTGCACGCCAAAGATCAGGGCGTCGGCGCAGCCGTCCACACAAAGCACCGCAAATCCGCTCATCAGCGCCTCTAAAATTTTGGAAAGCTCCGTTTCGTGAGCCTGCTCCACAGAACCCAGCACGCTTTCTTCGATAAATTTCAGCTTTGCCGCTCCGCTGCCGGGGATGAGGGGCGCATCCATCAAGGGGTTCAAAATGCTCAAGGTGATGGTCTGCTTGCTCACCAGGCCGTCCAAAGCAAACAGGGCTGCCTTGGTCCCTCCAAACTCCATTTCCCGCAAAAGGAAATCCATGGCGTTTTCAAACTGTTTCTTGAAATACGCCTTATTTTCTTCGATATCCGAAGAAATCTTTTCTGGTTCCTGCATTGCGCCCGCTTCCTTTCCCATTACACTGTTCCTAGCTTCCCCCTTTTTTTCTCCATTTATGCCGCTTTTCATAAAAACAGGGTTTGTGGTGATACTAACGGTATTCTTTTTTAGAAAGGAAGCATTTCATGCTCGTCAGCATTTTTCGAACCCTATTGCTATACCTTCTCATCCTGGCCGGTGTGCGGCTAATGGGAAAACGGCAGATCAGCCAGCTGCAAACCTCGGAGCTGGTGGTCACCCTGTTGATCTCCGAACTGGCCATTATCCCCATCGAACAGCATGACGAGCCTTTAATCGCAGGGCTGGTTCCCATGGTAATTCTCGTTTTGTGTGAGCTTTCCATTTCCTTTCTCATGCTGAAAAGTGGAAAATTCCGGCAGCTTATTTGCGGAAAACCCATTGTGGTAATTGAAAACGGCCGCATTTTACAGGGCCAAATGCGCAAGCTGCGCATGAGCACGGAGGACCTTTTGGAGCAGCTGCGGCAAAACGATGTTTTCTACCTGCAGGAAGTAGCCTACGCTATCATAGAAACAAACGGCATGATGAGCGTTGTAAAGCGGCCGGAATACGATTTTCTCACCCCAAAGGATGCCGGCGTCCCCACTGTTTTCCAGGGCTTAGAGGTGGTGGTGGTAAGCGACGGCGAAATTTCGGAAAATTCCATAAAGCTTTGCAAAAAGGACAAAAAGTGGGTATTGGGACAAATTTCTCAAAAGGGCCTTTCCCTAAAGCAAGTTTTTTTGATGACGGCCCGCATGGACGGCACCTGCCGGATTATCCCCAAGGAACCTAAAGAGAGCAAAAAATAACCTGGCTGCCAAAACAGGCTGCGGAGGCACTTTTTTGCCCCTTTATGCCAGGACTCTTCCCTTTTCCGCTTTTCGCTCCCGCCAAAGGCGGAAAAACTGAGCAACGGCAAGAAGTAGGTATAGGCCCATAGTACCGGAGGCTTGTGTGAGATCCGCATCGGCCTCCCTGCCGCTAATGCGGATTTCATTCCGGCCGGGAGGTTTGACAATTTTTTATTCCCGGCATAGGGGCATTTTGTTGCAATTCCGTTCCCGACCATGGTATACTTAAGAAAAAAAGCCCGGCCCGGTTATAAAAAGAGAAGGCTCGTTGCAAAATGGGCGTTTGCAACGAGCCTTTTTTCAGCGAAGCATTTTTTCTACGTCGCCAATTAAATTTCCCATGGTGTGAATGGCTTTCCCTGCGTTTTTCTTCATGTGGTTGGCCTTTTTGTGGCTGCCGGAAAGGGCTTTCGTGCTCACAGCCGCCACGGCCGCCCCTGCTAAGAGCCCCATGCCAATACCCTTGGCTGCGTTCATGGTATTTTTGTACATAGCTTTGAACCTCCAAACAAAGATGATAAATTTCAGCAGTCTGAAAACTGTGGACAATTTCATAATTCCCTTCTCCTTTGCGCTTTATGCCAGGGCTTGTTTGGAAATTCGCCGGCAGCCGCGTCACTTTTTGATTTTCCGGAAAGGTCGTGTTTTCCTTGGCTTCTTTACATGTGGTTTTGGTAGAACCGGAGATTCCCCAAAACACGGGCAACATTGCCCGCACCTGCGCCGTCACTGGCGCTTCCCTGCATTTGGTGGGGCCCTTGGGCTTCCCTTTGGACGATAAAAAACTCCGTCACGCGGGGCTGGATTATTGGAGCTACTTGTCGCTTTTCACTTATGACAGTCTTCCCGAATTCTTCGAAAAAAACAAAGGAAATTTTTTCTTCTTCAGCACCAAGGCAGAAAAGCGCCATTCGGACCCGGCATACCCCGATCCGTGCTACTTGTTCTTTGGGAAAGAATCGGCCGGGCTGCCGGAAGAGCTGCTGTTCCAGCACCCTGCTTCCTGTGTGCGCATCCCCATGATGGACCGGGCCCGCAGCCTGAACCTCTCCAATTCCGTGGCCGTTGGTGTTTTTGAAGTGCTGCGCCAGTGGGATTACCCCCAGCTGCAATGTAAAGGGGAGCTTCGGGCTTTTGACTGGGCCGCCGCCAAGAAAAGCCATCCCGGTTCGGAATTCCTTTAAAATTGACGGTTTATTCACAATTCCGAGAAACCTATTTCAAAAATTTTCCGCAGAATAAAACAGAGTAATGGGAAAAAGGAGGAGGACGCGGCTTGTCGCATTTTATTGAATTCGAAAAAGTCTGTAAATATTACACCATGGGGGAAAACAAAATTGCCGCCGCAGACCATATCAGCTTTTATGTGGAGAAAGGCGAGTTCTGCATTATTGTAGGCCCCTCCGGCGCAGGGAAAACCACCGTGCTCAACATGCTGGGCGGCATGGACACCTGCGACGAGGGCACCATTTTGCTGGACGGGAACAAGATTAGCGGCTACAGCGCCAAGGAGCTCACCGTTTACCGGCGCTTCGACGTGGGCTTTGTTTTCCAGTTTTACAATTTGGTCCAGAATTTAACTGCCCTGGAAAACGTGGAGCTGGCCAGCGAGATTTGCCGGGAGCCCCTGGACGCCAAGGATACCCTCATAGGTGTAGGCCTTGGGGAACGTTTGAACAATTTTCCGGCCCAGCTTTCCGGTGGGGAACAGCAACGGGTAGCCATTGCCAGGGCCTTGGCCAAAAACCCCAAGATTCTTCTTTGCGACGAACCCACCGGCGCTTTGGATTACAACACCGGAAAAGCTGTTTTGGGCCTTTTGCAGGACACCTGCCGGAAAACCGGCCGAACCGTAATTGTCATCACTCACAACAGCGCCCTCACCGGTATGGCCGACCGTGTGATCCGCATCAAAAGCGGCCAGGCCATTTCCAACGAAGTAAATCCCCACCCCACCCCGGTGGAAGAAATCGAATGGTAACTCAAAAGCCGGAACAGGGGGAAACGTGAAATTATGAAAAAAACATATCCCAAGACGATATTTCGCACCATTCGCAGCACCCTTTCCCGATTTTTGGCCATTTTCGCCATTGTGGCCTTGGGCGTGGGCTTTTTGGCCGGGCTGCTATCTTCTCCCGGCAATATGCGCTATTCCGCCGACGTCTACTACGACGAGGCGCACTTCTACGATTACCGCGTCGTTTCCACCCTGGGGCTTACGGAGGAAGACCTTCAAGCCGTCGAAGAGCTGGAACAGGTAGAAGCTGTCATGCCCGTGTACGACAGCGATTTTGTGTTGATCTCTTCCGCGGGCGATTCCTACACCGCCCGTATGCATAGCCTACCCGAAGACCCGGATGGGGAAAACCCCGGCTACTTAAACCGTCTTACTCTGGTGGAAGGACGCATGCCGGAAAAGGCCGGAGAGTGTGTGGTGCTTCTCACGCTGACCATTGGCCAGCGTGAAAGCTGGGTGGGGCAAACCCTCACCCTGGACCCTGGTGAGACAGACTACCAAGACAAGGTGGAAAACACCTTTACCGTGGTGGGCACGGTAAAGGGTCCCTCTTACGTCTCTATGGAGCCGGAATACACCACTGCCGGCAGCGGCAGGCTGGGGCTGATGGCCTATACCGTGCCGGAAAGTTTTTCCATGGATTATTACACAGCCTTTTATCTTTCCGCAAAAGGCGCCCGTGCCCTAAACGCCTTTGACAGTGCTTATGAAGCCGCTATAGAGGAGCTCACTGAACTTTTGGAGCCCTTGGGCGAGAACCGCTCCCAGCTCCGCTATGAAGAAATCATCGGCGACGCCGAAGAACAGCTTCAAGAAGCCAAAGAGGAATATGAAACGGAAAAGGCCAAGGCCGAAAAAGAATTGGAAGACGCCAGGCTGGAATTGGAAGATGGGAAAAAAGAGCTGGAAAAGGGCCAAAAGGAATTGGAAGATGCCAAGGTCCAGCTGGAAGACGGCCGGGCAGAGCTGGAAGAGAACCGCGACGCCTTTTACAGCCAGATCTCTTCCGCCCGCCAGCAGATCAACGACGGTTACGCCCAAATCGGCGCCTACCAGACCCAGCTGAACGCCGGACTGCAGCAAATCAAGGAAGCCCAGGCCAAGATAGACGAGGGCCTCGCCCAGCTTCAACAGGGGGAAGCTCAACTGGAAGCAGCCAAGGCCCAGCTGGATGAGCAGGAGGCCAATCTTTCCGGCCTGGAAGCCGGGAAAGAGGGGCTGTGGCAAACCGCAGCCCAGTTGGGTATTCCGGTCTCCGACACCTCCGACGCCGGGGCCTTGGCGCTGATCGCCCAGCTGGAGCTGGCCGCCCCGGAGGCCGGGGAGGCCTTTGCCCCCCTAAAGGCAGGCCTGGAAGCCCTGGCTGCCCAGGGCACGGATACCGCTTCCTCCAGAGCTGCCTTAGAGGCCGGAAAAGCGGAATACCAGCAAAACCTGGCCGCAGCCCAGGCTTCCCGGGAAGAGCTTTCCAAAAACCAACAGGCCCTTGACGCCCAATCTGCCTCTTTGAGGCAGCAACAGGCCACACTGACAGCCCAAAGGGCGGAACTGGATCAAAGCCAGGCCACCCTGCAGGAAACCATCAACAGCACTACGGCCCAGCTCAATGCCGCCGAAGAAGAACTGGCCCAAGGCCAGGCGGAGTATGAAGACGGCATGTCCGAACTGGAAAAGGCAAAAAAGGACCTGGAAGAGGGCCAGAGGGAATATGACAAGGGAAGGGCCGAAGCCGAAGAAAAGCTGGCGGATGCCGAAGAGCAGCTCAAAGACGCAGAGGCCGAAATTCGGGATATCGAAACCGGAAAATGGTACCTTTTCACCCGGGACGACAACGTGAGCTTTTCTACATACGACAGCAATGCCGATAAAATCGCCGCTATCGCGGCGGTGTTCCCCCTGTTCTTCTTCCTGGTGGCAGCCTTGGTGGCTCTGACTACCATGACCCGTATGGTAGAGGAAGAACGCCAGCAGGTGGGCACCTTGAAGGCTCTGGGATATTCCTCTGGCAAAATCGCGGCGAAATATTTGATTTACGCCGCCCTGGCCAGTGTACTGGGCAGTATTTTTGGACTGGCGGTAGGTTCAAACCTGTTCCCCGCCATTATTATTAGCGCCTATAACATCATGTACGATTACCCCTATGTGCTCACGCCCTTCAACCCGGTTTACGCCCTGGTTTCTTCCCTGGCGGCCATCGCCTGCACTCTGGCGGCCACTCTCAGTGCCTGCTGGGCAGAATTGAAGATCGCCCCGGCAAGGCTTTTGCTGCCCAAGGCCCCCAAGGCGGGCAAACGCATCTTCCTGGAATATGTTACACCCCTTTGGAGCCGTATGAAGTTTACCAGCAAGGTGACGGCCCGGAACCTGTTCCGCTATAAAAAGCGTTTCTTTATGACCATCATCGGCATTGCGGGCTGCACGGCTTTGCTGCTTACCGGCTTTGGCGTGCGGGATTCCATTTCCGACATTGTGGCCCTGCAATACGGCGAGCTGAATCAGTACCAGCTCATCATTTCTTTAAAAGATGCCAGCGCCCTTCAGGGCCGGGAGCTCCAGTCCATTCTCGGCGACAAAAACCGGGTGGCGGAAAGCCTTTCCGTTTTGCAGGACAACGGAAAAATTGTGCCCGAAAAGGGCGCCCCCGAAGATAACCTGGTGATCTTCGTCCCGGAAGACACCCAGCGCCTTCCCGACTATTTCCAGTTCCGCCACCGCAGAAATAACGATCCGGTCGCCTTTGAGGAAGACTCTGTCATCATTACGGAAAAGCTCTCCGAACGCCACAACCTCAAGGTAGGCGATACCATCACCGTGCGGAATAAGGACGAAAAGGAAGCCTCCTTCACCATCACCGACATTTGCGAAAACTATGTTTCCCACTACCTGTACCTGCCGAAGAAGACCTACCAAGAGGCCTTTTCGGAAGAGGCTTCTCCCAATACCCTGTTATGCAAGCTGCCGGAAAATGGCACCGAGGAGGAAAGCCATCTCACCACCGCCCTTTTGAAATGCCGGGATGTAGCCGGGGCCGGCTTTACCACCGAGCTTTCCAAGAGCTTTTCCAACACCATTAAAAATATCAACTACATTGTCATTGTGCTCATCATTTCTGCCGGCGCCCTGGCCTTTGTGGTGCTCTATAACCTCACCAATATCAACATCACGGAACGGGAAAAGGAGATTGCCACCATTAAGGTGCTGGGCTTTTACGACAAAGAGGTTTCTGCCTATGTGTACCGGGAAACCATTTTGCTCACCCTGTTTGGCACCATCGCCGGGCTGGGATTGGGGGTGCTGCTGCACCAGTTCGTCATTCGCACGGCGGAAATTGACATGGTCATGTTCGGCCGCTCCGTCTATGGCCTGAGTTACCTGTGGTCCGCTCTGCTCACCCTGCTGTTCAGCCTCATTGTAAACCTGGTCATGCACCGAAAGCTTAAGGGGATTAGCATGGTAGAAAGCATGAAGGCCCCGGAATAGCCCGCTGTACTTTCTTTTCCGGAGGCCGGGAGCACCGGGCAAAATCACAGATTTCCTGCCTTTGCCGCAAAAAAGGCTTGAAAAAACCGCGCCTCTGTTATACAATAAATTTTAGTAAATTGAGCATTCTTTCACAAACTTTTCAACATCATAAAGGAGTGTAGAGGAAATGAACTATCTCAACAAAAAAAGCGTGGAAGACATTGACGTCAGCGGGAAAAAGGTTTTGGTCCGCTGCGATTTCAACGTGCCTATGAAGGACGGCGCTATTACCGACACCAAGCGGATCGTCGGAGCCCTCCCCACCGTGAAATATCTTTCCGACCACGGCGCCAAGGTGATCCTTTGCTCCCATATGGGCCGGCCTCACAATATCTTTAACGAAACCGTAAAGCTGGATAAAAAAGAGAAGAAAAAGATCGACGAGCTGCCCGAGGACCAGCGTGCCGAGGCTACCGCCAAGGCTTTGGAAGCCGCCAAGGGCGACAACAAAAAGTTTTCCCTGGCTCCTGTTGCCGCTGAACTGGGCAAGCTTCTGGGCAAGGAAATCATCATGGCTTCCGACGTGATCGGCCCCGACGCCAAGGCCAAGGCCGCGGCGTTAAAAGATGGCGACGTCATGATTTTGGAAAATATTCGCTTCCACGGGGAAGAAACAAAGAACGATCCCGAATTTGCCAAAGAGCTGGCCTCTATGGCTGAAATTTACGTCAACGACGCTTTTGGCACCGCCCACCGCGCCCATGCCTCCACGGAGGGCGTTTCCCACTACCTGCCCGCAGTTGGCGGTTACCTGATCCAAAAAGAAATCACCGTTATGGGCGGCGCTCTGCAGAACCCCAAGCGTCCCTTCGTGGCCATTTTGGGCGGCGCTAAGGTTTCCGATAAGATCGGCGTGATCGATAACCTTCTGGGCAAGGTCGATACCCTGATTATTGGCGGCGGCATGGCCTACACCTTCCTGAAATCTATGGGCAATTCCATTGGCACCTCCATTTGTGAGGAAGACAAGCTGGAGCTGGCTAAGGAAACTATGGCGAACGCGGAAAAGAAGGGTGTGAAGTTCCTGCTTCCCGTAGATAATAAAGTTGGCAAGGAATACGACCCCAACACCGAAACTCAGGTGGTTGCCTCCAACGCTATTCCCGACGGCTGGATGGGCCTGGACATCGGCCCCAAGACAGTGGAACTGTTTACAGAGGCCATTAAGGGCGCCGGCACTGTGGTGTGGAACGGACCCATGGGCGTTTCCGAATGGGAGAACTTTGCCGCTGGTACCATTGGCGTGGCCAAGGCCGTAGCGGAAAGCGGCGCCATTTCCATTATTGGCGGCGGCGACTCCGCAGCTGCGGTAGAAAAGCTGGGCTTTGCCGAAAAGATGACCCACATTTCCACCGGCGGCGGCGCTTCCCTGGAATTCTTAGAGGGCCTGGAGCTTCCCGGCATTGCCTGCCTGAACGAAAAAGAGTAATGGCTTTTCTGGGAGCCGCTGTAAAATGCCTTAATTTTGCAGCGGTTCCTTTTTGGCGTGCTACACACGCCGCTTTCGCGCCATGAGCAAGGCGCGAAAAACAGCATTTCATTCTATTTTCAGAAAGGATCTTTCTCATGAATAAATCTTTGCGTAAAGCCGTAATCGCCGGCAACTGGAAAATGAACAAAACCCCCGCCGAGGCGAAGGAGCTGATCACCGCCATTGCTCCCTTAGTAAAGGATGCAGGCTGTGAGGTAGTGGCCTGCACGCCTTATGTGGACCTTTGGGCCGCCCAGGAGGCCGCCAAGGGCACCAACATCCAGATTGGCGCCGAAAACTGCCATTGGGCCAAGAGCGGGGCTTTTACCGGTGAAATTTCTGCCGATATGCTGGCTTCTATGGATGTAAATATCGTCATCATTGGCCACAGCGAACGCCGCCAGTATTTTGGCGAAACCGATGTGACTGTTCACGACCGCACCCGTGCCGCACTGGATGCGGGCCTTACGGTAATCCTGTGCGTAGGCGAAACCCTGGAGCAGCGGGAACAGGGCATTACCAGCGAGCTGGTGGCTTTGCAGACCAAGATTGCCCTGGGAGGCGTCAGCGCCGAGGAATTGAAACGCGTTATCATTGCCTACGAGCCTGTTTGGGCTATTGGCACAGGAAAAACCGCCACGGCAGAGCAGGCCAACGAGGTTTGCCATGTGATCCGTGAAGTGATTGCAGAGCTTTATGGCAAGGCTGCTGCCGACGGCATCACCATTCAGTACGGCGGCTCCATGAACGCCGCCAATGCGGCTGAGCTGCTGGCTCAGCCCGACGTGGACGGCGGCTTGATCGGCGGCGCTTCTTTGAAGCCTCAAGATTTCGCGGCCATTGTGGAAGCCGCTACAAAGGGCTGAAAAACCTTCTAAAGCACCAGAGAACCACGGGACGCCGGGAAGCGGAGCCCTTGGCTGTCCCCCGGACGGCAGGGGCTCTCCCTTTTGTTGGAAGAGCTCCCGGACGCTTTTCTTCCGGTTCCATACAAATCTCACAGAAAGGCTATGTATAGTATGAAGAAACCTCTTGTTCTCATGATTTTAGACGGTTTTGGCATCGCCCCCGACCAGGGCAACGCCATCAAGGCGGCCAAAACCCCTAATTTAGACCGCATTTTAAAGGAAAATCCCACCACGCAAATCGGCGCTTCCGGTATGGACGTAGGCCTGCCCGACGGCCAAATGGGCAACAGTGAGGTGGGCCATACCAACATCGGCGCGGGCCGCATTGTCTACCAAGAGCTTACCCGCATTACGAAATCGGCCCAAGACGGAGAGATGGATAAAAACGAAGCCCTGCTAAAGGCTATGACCTCCGCCCGCGACCAGGGGAAGGCCCTGCATTTTATGGGCTTGCTTTCCGACGGCGGTGTCCACAGTCACAACACCCACCTCTATGCCCTTTTGGAAATGGCAAAGCGCCTGGGCTTAAAGGAGGTTTATGTCCACTGCTTTTTGGATGGCCGTGACGTGCCCCCTTCCAGCGGCAAGGACTATGTAAAAGAGCTACAGGAAAAGCTTCTGGAAATTGGCATTGGCAAAGTGGCCACTGTGATGGGCCGCTACTATGCCATGGACCGGGACAACCGTTGGGAACGGGTAGAAAAGGCCTATGCCGCCATGGTATATGGCGAAGGGGAAACGGCGGACTGCCCCGTGTGCGCCGTACAGAACTCCTACGAGAAAGAAATTACCGATGAATTTGTGGTTCCCACCGTATGCCAAGGGGCCAAACCCATTTCCGAAGGCGATTCCGTGATCTTCTACAATTTCCGCCCCGACCGGGCCAGGGAGATCACCCGCACCCTGGTAGACCCCGATTTCACCGGCTTCCAGCGCCGCAAGGGCTTCTTCCCCCTGAATTACGTCTGCATGACCCAATACGACGCCACCATGCCCAACGTAGAGGTGGCCTATAAGCCGGAATCTCTGGAAAATACCTTTGGCGAATATATCTCCAACCAGAACATGACCCAGCTGCGCATTGCGGAAACCGAAAAATACGCTCATGTCACCTTCTTCTTTAACGGCGGCGTGGAAAAGCAATACCCCGGCGAGGAGCGTATTCTGGTAAAATCTCCCGCTGTAGCCACCTACGATTTGCAGCCGGAAATGAGCGCCTACGAAGTGACCGATAAAATGGTAGAGGCTGTAAAATCCGGAAAATACGACGCGTTGATCCTCAATTACGCCAACTGCGACATGGTGGGCCACACCGGTGTTTTCGAGGCCGCTGTGAAAGCCGTAGAGGCCGTAGACACCTGCGTAGGCCGGGTAGAAGCCGCCGTAAAGGAAATGGGCGGTTGTATTTTGCTGACAGCAGACCACGGCAACGCCGATAAAATGATCGACGACGACGGCACCCCCTTTACCGCCCACACCACAAACCCGGTGCCTTTCTGTGTGATCAATTATCCCTGTAAGCTGCGGGAAGGCGGCCGCCTGGCCGATATCGCCCCCACCATGCTAAAGATCTTGAACCTGCCCCAGCCTGCAGAAATGACCGGAGAAAGTATTATTCTCTGATCTCCCCCAAAAGGTAAAATGCTCCCCCTGCCGTTTTTGGCAGGGGGAATTTTTTATGCTATGACTCGCTTCTTTTAAAATACGCCGTAAGCGGGCAACTCCCGGCCATCTCCAAAGGTGAAAATGGTTTCCCCGGTCTCTTGGTGGAAGACCCGCAAAGAAAGGGAATGATCTTCCGGCCAAATGTCTTCGTCATCCTCCAGCAGGTTGCCGTAACAGAAATTCAGGTAATATGCCCCGCGAATGGTTTCGTGGTAGTGCCAAGAGCCTTCTCTGTTCTGAAGGTCTTCCCAAACCACAGTCCCTTCTTCCCAGGTCACGCTCTTGGAAGCCCCTTTCTTTTCTCCCAGGTTCAGCGATACGGTCCCCACCAGGCTGCCGTCTAAATAGACCTCCGCCCCCCAGGGCAGCGGCTCCGCCGTATCGGTATAGAAGCTGAAGGTGCAGTTGGGTTCCCCTGTTTCCTCATACCCGCAGGAGATTCTTTGATCAAACATATGGTTTTGAAACTGGGGCCCTTTTTTCTGCTCTTCCACATATTCCTCCACCGGGAACAGCTCATAGCCTTTTTGGACATACTGGCTGGTGGCTTCCGCCGTACCATTCTCCAGGTCCAGGGTAAACTCCCCAAACACATAGCTGCCCATAGAGCCGCCGTCTATCCAAATATCGTAGGCACCTTTTAGATTATAGAGGGTGACTGTCACCTTCTTTGTCCCTTCCGGAACACCGGAAAAGGCCGCAATATGGTGCCCTTCTTCCCCTAAAAGTGCCTCTTCTTCCAAAGTGGGGGACATTTCGCTTCCCTCCAGGTAGGGTGCGAGCTCCGTGCCGTCTTCCGTCACCGCGGTGACAGTACCATAACAGGGCATCCCGGAATACATCACCCGGGTGGGCAGGGGATAAGCGAGCTCCACTTTAAAATAGGAGGGTGTGCTTTCGTACCCCAGCAGGGTAACCGCGTCTTTTTCCAAAAGGAATTCCCCCTTTTCATTCCGGCTGGTATTGGCCGTCACCTGGAAGGAAAGGCTTAAAGGCGTCGTGATTTCCACATCCGGCATGGTATCGAAGCGGTAATCGGTTTCCTTTTTCAACCCCCGCAAAGCCTCGATGGTCAGCTCCACCTGCAATTTTGTTCCGTTTTTCACCTTTTCCGGCAGCAGGATCACCGCCGCGCATTCATAATGGTCTTCCGCCTTTTGGAATACAATCTCCTTGGACATTTTGGCCAGCTGGCCGTTGACAGTAACCGTGTAATCTTTTTGGTACCCCCAGATCTCTTCATCGTACAAAAAATAGGTAGAAAGCCATTCCGCTTCCAAAATTTCTTCCCGTTGGGTATCCAGCCGCAGGGAAAGGAAAATGTTTTCCCCTTCACTGTAGGCTTCGGCCACTGTGACCTGGTAGCCTTCCTGCTCTGCCGTCAGTTGGATCTGCTCTCCCAACCCCCGATAGGTAGAAAGGTTCCCGCCCAAGCCAAATTTATAACGCAGCCCCTGGAAAACAGGCCCCAGGCCAGGCAAATTTTCCGCCACTGCCGGGAAGGCCAGCCCTAAAAAAGAAACGCAAAGCAGTAAAACAGCCGCCGAGGATAAGCCAAATTTCAAAATTCTTCCAGAGATAGAAGCTTTTTGCGCTTTTACAGGCCGCGCCTCTTCCCAGGGGCCTGTTTGGTCCCTTTGCCGCGCCGCGTGCCCTGCTCCGGCTCTTTGCTTTTCTTCCACCTGCCGGCATACCCTTGTAAAGGCCTTCTCTGCTTCCGGTGTCAGCGCCGGGTAAGGAAGCTCTTCCCGCAGCAGCTCTTTAAACTCACGGTCGTTCATACAGTACACTCCCTTCATATTGTTCCAAAAACCGGGCTTTCCCCCGTTTCAGCCGCATTTTTACCGCCCCGGCAGAGAGAGAAAGCGCTTCCGCTATTTGCCCGACAGAAAGATCTTCAAAATAGAAAAGCTGCAGGATAAGCCTATCTCCCTCCGGAAGACCGGCAAGGGTCTCCCGCACGGCCAGGGGCGTATCGTAATCTACCTCCCTGCTTTCTTCCGGAAAAGACTCAGCCCAAGGAATTTCTCTCCCCTTGCGCCGGAGGGTATCGCGACACCGATTCACTAAGATCTTTGTCATCCAGGTTTTGAAAAGTTCCGGCTTTTTTAAGGTGGGAAGCTTTTCCCAAAGGATTAAAATCGTGTCGGAGATCGCATCCAGGGCATCTTCTTCCTGCCGGGTAATGGCCAAGGCAGTGGCATACATCACGCTTTTATGCAGGCCGATCAGCGTGGTAAAAGCTTCCTGCTCCCCAGCTGCCGCCCGCCGCACCAGGCAGGCCAGTTCCCATTTGCTTTTCATGGGAATAACCCCTTTCACCATTGGCCAGGACGGCGCCTTTTCCTGTTCCTGAGTCACTTAGACGCCCGAAACGTCAATTTGGTAACAGGAGAAATAAAATATTTCCCCTGCTCCGTCCGGCATACCAGAACCGCTTACGCTAAATAAGCCGCCAACAGCTTCAAAAGGAAGGCTGGGTTCCTCGGAAGAGAGCAGGCGCAAAAAAGGAGCACCGCAAAACAAAGCGTTTTCCGGCGCTCCTTTTCTTGAGAGCGGCGAGAATCTGGCCTCGACCGCTCAATTTTTTCTTGTTTTCAGCGGACCAAAAACCATTTATCGAAAAAGTCATTTACCAACTGGTAGGGCTCCGAGCCCCGGAAGAAGCCATGGCCCTGCCCCGGGATAAGGTGGCACTCCACAGGGGCGCCTAAATCCCGCAGGCACCGGTAAAGGGTGAGGCTCTGTTCCTTGGGAACCAAGGTATCGGCGTCGCCGTGCATCACCAAAAACGGGGGCATCTCTTTGTGAAGGTAAGAAACCGGGCTTGCCCATTTCAGCTTCTTGGGCAGCTCCTCCGGGGTGGGGTTGCCCAGCAGCAGAGCAGTAATCGGGTTTTCCTTCTGAGGCATATCTTCCAGCTTGGCGGGGGAATACCAGGTGCATACCGCGTTTACCCGGCTGGAATACTCCTGCCACCCGCCGTCTCCTTCAAATTCCGCTATGTTTTCTGTGGCTCCTAAAAGATCTACCAAATGGCCTCCTGCCGATTCCCCCCATACGCCGATGCGGTCCGGGTCCAACCCCCAAGGCTCCGCATGGGCCCGCAAAAACCGGATGGCACATTTGCAGTCTTGAATTTGGGCAGGGAAGGGAGCTTCATCCGCCAGGCGGTAGTCGATACAAGCGATGAAGTAGCCTTTCTTCGCCAGCTTCAAAAGCTCCAGCTCCGGACGGTAGTTACGGTCCAGTTCATGGTCACTCCAAGCACCTCCGTGAACCCAAACGATGACGGGATACTTCGGAAATCTCTTTTCTTCACAATAGATCAGATCCATTTTCAAGGCAAAGCCTCCGGCATTGCCATACACCAAATTCTTCCGCAACGTGGCCCCATACTGGCGGTATTCTTCTACAAACTGTTCCTTCAAAAAACGACCTCCCCTTTTCCCTTTGCCATGCGGCACAGATTTTTCGAAAAAGACGAAAAACACCGCCGAAAGACGATGTTCCCCACTTTTTTACATTTATTATACCGCGTTTTCCCGTCATTGACAATAGAAAATCAGGGATTTAGGTAAAATTTTTTCTCTTTTTCCCAGGCTCAGCCGAAAAAGAGGAAAGCGCATAAATCTCCTGACTTCAAGCCACCCTAATGGCAGGAAGGTGATGGCATGAACTCGATTTGGGAAAAAGACGTGGAGCTGCCTGAGTTTCCCTCGTTAAAGGGCAATCTGCACACCGATATCTTAATTGTAGGCGGCGGGCTGGCGGGGGTTCTGTGTGCTCGTCAGTTGGCACAGGCAAATGCCGATTACGCCCTGGTGGAGGCCTCTTCCATTGGCAGCGGCATCACCAAAAACACCACAGCGAAAATTACGTCCCAACATGGGCTGATCTATGAAAAACTGACCAGGGAATTGGGCGTGGAAACGGCCCGGCTGTACTTTCAAGCCAACCAAGCGGCACTGAACCAATATAAAGAGCTCTGCCGGGACTTAGACTGCGACTTCCAGGAAAAAGACGCTTTTGTCTACTCCCGCACCAACAGGAAAAAAATAGAACGAGAGGTAACTGCGCTGGAACGGCTGGGGGCTCCTGTTTCTTTCGAGCAGGAAGTACCGCTGCCCTTCCCCATTGCGGGAGCGGTGAGACTTCCCGGCCAGGCACAGTTCCACCCCCTGAAATTCCTGGGGGCCGTTGCCCGAAACCTGCGGATTTATGAACACACCAAGGTGCTGGAGCTCATGCCGGGAAGGGCCGTCACCACCGGCGGGACAATCTGCGCCAAAAAGATAATTATTGCCACCCATTTCCCCATTTTAAACAAGCACGGCGGCTATTTTCTCAAGCTGTACCAGCAGCGTTCCTATATGCTGGCCTTAGAGGGAGCGCCGGATGTGGGCGCAATGTATAGAGACGAACAAGAGCAAGGGCTGAGCTTTCGCAATTACGGCAATTTACTGCTGCTGGGCGGAAGCGGTCACCGGACGGGAAAGCCAGGCGGCTGGCAGCAGTTGGAAGCCTTTGCCAAGAAATTTTACCCTGCCGCCAAAATTTCCGCCCGTTGGGCTACCCAAGATTGCATGAGCCTGGACGGCATGCCCTACGTGGGACAATATGCCAAGGGAACACCGGATCTTTTGGTGGCCACCGGCTTCAACAAATGGGGGATGACCTCCTCCCTGGCCGCCGCCGGCCTGCTGGCAGACCTGGCCTTGGGCAAGGAAAACCGGTATGCCCCTGTATTCCGGCCATCCCGGAAGGTCCTGCGGCCACAGCTGGCAGCCAACATCCTGGAAGCTATCGTAGGCTTGCTGACTCCTACCGCTCCCCGCTGCCCCCATATGGGCTGTGCCCTAAAATACAACGCCGCCGAACACAGCTGGGACTGTCCCTGCCACGGCTCCCGGTTTGGGGAAGAGGGCAGGCTTCTCAACAACCCCGCTACAGACGATAAAAAGATGGGGTAAAAAGGCAGACCTCCACGCCCTAAGAAAACACCATATGCAGTTTCCAGCTTTCCGCAGGATTTTAGAAAAATCGGAAAATTCAGGGGCATTCTTCCGAACCGGTTCTTTCTCCCAGGAAGCCAGGCAGGGTAAACAGGTCGGGAAGCACCGGAGCGCCGGTGCCTTTTAACACAGAAATGCTCTGGTGGCCCTGGGCCACCAAAACGCACCGGCAGCCCAGGCTTTTAGCTACCTCCCAATCGTGTACCGTATCGCCCAGGAACCACACCTGTCCCAGGTCTGCCCCTTGCGACTTCAGGTATGCCAAGGCCACCCCTTCTTTCCCGCTGCCATAACTGTCTTTCACGCCCAGAATTGCCTCAAAATATTCGGAAATGCCCTGGCGCTGCACCTGGGCTCGCAGGGCATCCTCCTGGGAAGCCGAAGCGATAAGCTGCCTGGCGCCTTGCTTTTGCAGCCAGGCCAAAGCCTCTTTGGCGCCGGGGCATAAGCCGCATTCCAAAGCAGCCCGGTTGTAGGGCGCGATATATTCCAGCGCTAAAGCCGAAAAGGATTCTCTTTCCAAGTCTAACCCCGCGCGCCGGTAGTACTCCTTTACAGGGAAAGTGAAGAGCTCCCGGTAATGGGCCAAGCTTCCCAACAGGGGCAAGCCCCGTTTTTCCAATAATCCGTTCATCACTTTCACGCATAAGGCAGCGTCATCCAGCAAAGTGCCGTTCCAATCCCACACAATATACAAGCCTTTTCTCTCCTCTGCGAAATTAAGTCCCGGCATCGCCTCCCAGGCTGCCGGAAACCAAAAACCAAAAAAGCGTTTGCCCCTTTCCCAAGCGATGTGCTATAATAACCCATGTATCGCACAAATTTCATGCTTGCAAAAAAGCTTTGCGCCAAAGCCATAAGGCTTCCGGCTTTTAGGAAGGAGCGTTTCCAAACCCATGAACGAAAAAGAAATTGCGGAAATCCGCCGCAGATTCCAGCCCGATAAAAACAGCATTACCCATGTGTTGGGTTGCTACGTCAACGAAAAAAGGGAGATTGTGTCCCGGTTTGACCAGTCCATGGCCATGATGCCCCAGGAGGATGCCGAAATCTTTTTGAAGGTGCTGAAAAGGGCCCTTTCCGGCACCTTAGGCAAAAATCTCACCGATATTTCCTTTACTACCCAACAGGTAGTGGACAGCCCCGAGCACCGGCTTTTGATGGCCTTGAAAAATTCCAAATTAAAGGACGAAGAAGCCTTGCAAAGCTTTTTCCAGCTGGTTTCGGAAGCCTTGGCCTGGGAAGGTACTTACCTGATCTTAATGGCCTACGATACTTACGATGTGCCATACCGCTCCAAAGATGGCTTTCGCCAGGACGACGCCGGTTCCGAGGTCTATTCCTATTTCCTGTGCGCAATTTGCCCCATTAAAACCACCACTCCCGCGCTGAGCTACGACATACCGGAAAACCAGCTGCAAAACCGCAAGACCGACTGGCTGGTGGCCCCGCCGGAGCTGGGCTTTCTGTTCCCAGCTTTTGACGACCGCAGCACCAACATCTACAACGCCCTTTACTACACCCGCAGCTCCGAAGAAAACCACCCGGAATTCACCGAGGCGGTGTTCCATGTAGAGGCCTCCATGCCTGCGGAAGAACAAAGGGAAACCTTCCAAAGCATGCTGGCAGAAAGCCTGGACAAGGAGTGCAGCTTCGATATGATGCAGGCCATTCACGACCAGTTTTCCGAAATTATTGAGGAACATAAAGCCAGCAAATCCCCGGAACCCCTCACCCTTTCCCAGAAAGCGGTGGAAAAGGTACTGGAATCCTGTGGGGCCTCCCCGGAAAAGAGCCAGGCCTTTGGCGAAAAATTCCAGGAGGAGTTTGGAGATGACGCCCAGCTGAACCCCAAACTCCTGATAGATACCAAACATTTCCAGGTGTGTACTCCCAATGTGACCATTCAGGTGTCGCCGGAATTCAGCGGTCTGGTGGAAACCAGAGTGATCGACGGCGCCAAATACATCTTGATCCGGGCGGAGGACGGTGTAGAGGTCAACGGCGTCCCTGTGTGCTTCCAGGAAGAAAACGCAGATTCTCCCCAATAATTGGCTTCCAGCCTTACAATTTTACCGGCTTCCAAGCAGCGCCCTATTTGCCAAAAGAGCATGGCCCGTCACGGGTCATGCTCTTCCTTTTTGCTCCCTCATGGTAAGAGCGATCCGCTTTTTCACCGGATCCACCTCCAGCACGGTTACATCCACAATATCTCCCACCGTAAGGATCTCCGAAGGGTGACGAATGAATTTTTCGCAAATTTGGGATAAATGGACCAAACCATCCTGGTGAACGCCCACATCGATAAACGCACCGAAATCTACCACATTGCGCACCGTGCCGGTAAGCTTCATGCCCGGCTTCAAATCGCTCAGCTCCAGCACATCGGTGCGCAGCAGGGGCGGCGGCAGCTCGTCCCGGGGATCCCGGCCAGGCTTTTGCAGTTCCGCCGCAATATCCCGCAGAGTGGGCAAGCCTACCCCACAGGCTTCCGCCGCTTTTTCCGGTCCGTAAGCCTTCAGCCTGCCGTCCAAATCTTTTAGGCTTCCTACCTCGGAAAGCTGGTAGCCGCAAAGGGAAAGCAGCTTTTCCGCCGCTTGGTAAGATTCCGGGTGTACCGCGGTATGGTCCAGCACATTTTCGCTTTCCGGCACCCGCAAAAATCCGGCGCATTGTTCAAAGGCCTTAGGTCCCAGCTTTGGAACCTTCAAAAGCTCCTTCCGGGAGGAAAAACGGCCCTTTTCTTCCCGGTAGGCCGCCACGTTTTTGGCCACCATCTGGGAAATCCCGGCCACCCGGCGCAGCAGAGAGGGGGAAGCAGTGTTCAAGTCTACGCCCACGGCGTTGACGCAGTCCTCCACCACCCCGTCCAGGGTTTCGGAAAGCTTGGCCTGGGGCATGTCGTGCTGGTACTGCCCTACGCCAATGGCCTTGGGGTCTATCTTCACCAGCTCTGCCAAGGGGTCTTGCAGCCTGCGGGCAATAGAAACGGCAGAGCGCAGGGAAACATCGTAATCCGGGAATTCCTCCGCGCCCAATTTCGAAGCGGAATACACGGAAGCCCCCGCCTCGCTGACCACCATGTAGGAGACCTTTCTCCCATATTCCTTTAAAAAATCCGAAACGAATATTTCCGATTCCCGGGAGGCGGTGCCGTTGCCAATGGCAATGCAGGTTACCCCATGGCGGTCGCACAAGGCCCGCAGGATCTTTTTTCCCTCTTCCACTTTGTTATGAGGCTTCGTAGGATAAATCACCCCGGTTTCCAGCACCCGGCCTGTACCGTCTACCACCGCCAGCTTGCAGCCGGTACGGTAAGCCGGGTCAAAGCCCAGTGTCACCTGGTTTTTGACCGGGGGCTGCATCAGCAAAGGCCGCAGGTTCAGGGCAAACGTATGAATGGCCTGTTCGTTGGCGTTTTCGGTAAGGTCGTTGCGCACCTCCCGTTCCAGGGAAGGGAAGATCAGCCGGTTCCAGGCGTCCTCTGAAACCTCCCGTAAAAGGGACTCATAGGGATGGCCCGGCTTCACGGCGCCTTCCAATATGGTAGAAACCGCCTTTTCCTCCTCCGTCCGGAGAGAAACCTTCAACACCTCTTCTTTTTCCCCCCGGTTAATGGCCAGCACCCGATGGCTCTGCAGCTTCCTTACCGGCTCTTCAAATTCATAATAGAGCCGGTATACCGTATCTTCCTCTGTGGCAGCCTGAGAACAAAGCACGGCGGTGCGCTGCAGCTGGTCCCGCAAGCGGCGGCGGATCTTGGCATCATCGGAAAGGTCTTCCGCTATGATATCTTTTGCGCCCTGCAGAGCTTCCTCCGGGGTCTCCACGCCCTTTTCTTCATTCACATAGCCCTCCGCCAAGGTCAAGGGGGAAGCCTTTCCCCCTTGACCGGAAAACAGCAGCTGTGCCAAGGGCTCCAAGCCCTTTTCTCTGGCCACGCTGGCCCGGGTGCGGCGCTTGGGACGGTAGGGACGGTAAATATCCTCCACCTCCGCCAGGGTAGAGGCTGCCTCTATGGCAGCTTCCAGCTGAGGCGTCAGCTTTCCCTGCTCTTCTATGGCGTTTTTTACCTCGGTTCTTCTGGCATCCAGGCCCCGCAGGTATTGAAGCCGTTCGGAAAGCAGGCGAATGGTTTGGTCGTCCATGGCGCCGTGGCGTTCCTTCCGGTAACGGGCGATAAAGGGCACCGTATTCCCCTCGTCCAACAGCTCTGCCACAGCCGCGGCATGCTCCGGCCGCACTTGAAGCTCCTTTGCCAGAAGCCCGATCATCTCGCTTTGTTCCACCATTACCGCCCCCCTTTTTTCTCTTCCCGGCTTTCTTCTCCCCGGTCGTCGGGGAAAGCCAAAAGCTGGTTATAAATGCCGTCCGCTTTTCCGTTTCGCAAATAAACCCGAGGCACCCTTCGGGAAAGGCCGCATACCACTTCGTAATTGATGCTGTGCTCGCATCCCGCCAGCTCATCGGCTGTAATAGTTTCTGTCCCGTCCTTTCCGATGAGAGTCACAATGTCCCCCACCTCTACCCGGTCCAAATGGGACACATCCGCCATGAGCTGGTCCATACAAATTCTGCCCAATATGTGGCAGCGTGTGCCTCTGATGAGCACCTGAGCGCCGCCGGGAGAAAGGCTCCTGGGGTAGCCGTCCGCGTAACCCACCGGCACGGTGACCACCCTTCTTTCCTTCGTGGCGCAATATTCCCTGCCATAGCTGACAGTGGCCCCGGGCCGAATGGTCTTCACATGGGAAACCACCGAGCGAAGGGAGAGCACCGGCGCAAGCTCCAACCGGTGCCGTACCTGGTCGGAGGGGTACAGCCCATATGTAATAATGCCGGCCCTCACCATATCCAGGTGAGTCAAGGGGTAATCAAAAATCGCAGCACTGTTGGCACAGTGGCGCAGGGGAAAGAGGAGTCCTCTTCCCTGAAGCAGCTCCAGCATTTCTTTGAAGCACCCAAACTGCCTCATGGTAAAGGCCGTTCCCCCGTCCCCTTCGTCGGAAACAGCGAAATGGGTAAAAATCCCCTCCGGAACCAGGCCGGGGAGCCCGCAAACCCTTTGGATTTCTTCGACAGTTCCCCTGTCCTGCTCAATATCTTGAAAGCAAAAGCCCAGACGGCTCATACCTGTGTCCACTTTAATATGAATCTTAAGCTCGCATCCGGCTTCTCGGGCACAGTGGGAAAGAGCTTCCCCATATTCTGTGGAATAAACGCATTGGGAAATATTGTGCCGGGAAAGAGCTGCCGCCTCCTCCGCCGGAGTATAGCCCAGAATGAGTACGGGCGCCTCGATCTTTGACAGGCGAAGCTGCAAGGCCTCTTCCAGGTTTGAAACCGCAAACCAATCTGCTCCCAAGGCTTCCAGCTCCTTGGCCATACGCACGGCCCCGTGGCCGTAAGCGTCGGCCTTGATGACACAGCAAACCTTCGCCTTTGGGTTGGCCGCCTTCCTAATTTGGGAAAAGTCCCAGGCCAGGGCGTCCAGGTCTATTTCTGCCCAGGTACGTCTTAACACCTCTTTCATGTACTTACCTCCATTCGTCCCAACTGCAACAGGGCGGCCGCTGGCCAAAACCAGGCTCAGCGGCCGCGGAACTTATTTGAAATATCTTACACCGGATTCAAACAACAGCTGGTCTTTTTTTCCGGGAACGTTCTTGTAAAGGTCCTTTCCCTTCCGCTCCGAGTGACCCATCTTGCCGAAAACGCGGCCATCCGGGCTGGTAATTCCCTCAATTGCACACACGGAGCCATTGGGGTTCCACTGAATGTCGCCGCTGACCACGCCGTGGGGATCCACATATTGGGTGGCCACCTGGCCGTTTTCCACAAGCCGCTTCAAGGCTTTGCTGTCTGCCACAAACCGGCCTTCCCCATGAGATACGGGAATGGTGTAAAGCTCACCGGCCGTCGTTCCCGCCAGCCAGGGGGACTTTGTGTTGGTGATCCGGGTATAAACCATACGGGACACATGGCGGCCCAGAGAGTTAAAGGTCAACGTGGGATCATCCTCTTTCGGCTCCGTGATCTTCCCATAGGTGACAAGCCCAAGCTTGATCAGGGCCTGGAAGCCGTTGCAAATGCCCAGCATGAGGCCATCCCTGGCTTCCAGCAGGTCGGTAACCGCTTGAGCGATCTTGGGATTCCGAAGGGTGGTAGCAATAAACTTTCCGGAACCCTCCGGTTCGTCGCCGCCGGAAAAGCCTCCGGGCAGCATGACGATCTGGGAACTGCGGATAGCCTTTTCCAGCCTGTCTATGGTCTCTTCAATATCCTTGGGAGAAAGGTTTCTCACCACCAAAATCTCCGCCTGGGCCCCTGCCTTCTCAAAGGCCCGGGCAGTATCGACCTCGCAATTCGTTCCCGGGAAGGCCGGGATTACCACCCTGGGCTTGGCCGCCTTGATAGCAGGGCTCTTCTGGTATTTTTCCTTTTTCAGGGGGATATCTGCCGCAACGGGCACCGGTTCCGCGTAGTTGGGGAATATCTTTTCCAGGGTACCGTTCCAGACCTGTGCCAGCTCTTCCACCTTGCGGGTTTCCCCCTCCAATTCTATGGCATCTCGGCAGGTGGTATGCCCTAAGGTCACGGTATCCAGCCGTTCCAGCACCGCCTGGCTGGAAAGCTCGGCCACCAAAGCGCCGGCCCGGGGAGCAAACAAGGTTTCCCGGGAAAGTCCCTGGGCAAACTGGAAGCCTATCCGGTTGCCAAAGCACATTTTTGCCACGCAGGCGGCCGCGCCGCCTTCCCGTACCACACCGGCGGAAATAATATCGCCGGCCTCTATATGTTTTAAAACCTCCCGGTAATAGGCCTTCAAGCCTTCCCAATGGGGCAGCCCCTCTTCCGTTTCGGGAATGGGGAGCAGCACGACCCGGGATCCCGGATTTTTCATCGCCGCGGAAATTGTAGCGCTGGCCTTTGTCATGGTCAACGCAAAGCTCACCAGGGTGGGAGGCACATCCAAGTGTTCGAAGGAACCGGACATGCTGTCTTTTCCGCCAATGGCCGGCAGCCCCATTCCCAGCTGGGCGCTCAGTGCTCCCAACAAGGCGGCAGCCGGCTTTCCCCAACGGGTGGGCTCTTCGTGAAGCCGTTCAAAATATTCCTGGAAGGTAAGCCGGGCCTTTAGCGGGTTTGCTCCCACAGCGGCCAGCTTGGAAAGGCTTTCCACTACGGCATAGGCCGCCCCCAGGAAGGGAGAATACCGGGCAATCCCCGGCACATAGCCGTAGCCCATGGCCGTGGCATCGTCGGTTTCTCCGGAAAGCAGGGGGAGCTTCGCCACCATCGCTTCTTCCGGCGTCAGCTGGTATGTCCCCGCGAAGGGCATTAACACGGTACCTGCCCCTATGCTGGCGTCAAACCGTTCGGAAAGCCCCTTTTGGCCGCAGACCTCCAAACGCTTTAAATCTTCCTCCAAAGCCGCCATGCCCGTCTTCCCATTCAGCACGGCGGGCACGCTGTTGCGATAATCCTCCCCAACGGGAGCGGAAATTTTGGCGTCGGCCTTTTGGGTGACGCCGTTGGTATCTAAAAACGCCCGGGAGAGATCCACGATTTTATCTTCCCGCCATTCCATTTTCAGGCGAGGTTCCTTCGTGACCACCGCCACTGCCTGGGCATCCAGGTTTTCTTCGGCCGCAAAAGCCTGGAAGGCCGCCACGTCCCGGGCGTCCAACACCACAGCCATTCTTTCCTGAGATTCCGAAATAGCCAGCTCGGTACCATCCAGACCCTCGTACTTTTTCGGGACCTTATCCAGGTTGATCTCCAACCCGGGGGCCAGTTCACCAATGGCCACGCAAACGCCTCCCGCGCCGAAGTCGTTGCAGCGCTTGATCATCTTTGCCGCCCGGGCATTCCGGAACAGGCGCTGGAGCTTCCTTTCGGTGGGCGGGTTTCCCTTTTGCACTTCCGCCCCGCACACCTCTACCGATTTTTCGGTATGGGCCTTACTGGAGCCTGTTGCGCCGCCAATGCCGTCACGGCCTGTTGCTCCGCCCAGCAGCACCACCACATCTCCCGGCTGGGGCTCCTCCCGTTTTACATTCTCTTTTGGGGAAGCTCCCACCACCGCCCCGATCTCCAGGCGCTTGGCCACATAGCCGGGATCGTAAAGCTCCGTCACTTGGCCGGTGGCAAGGCCGATCTGGTTGCCGTAAGAGGAATAACCTGCCGCAGCGCCTGTGGTGATTTTCCTGGTGGGCAGCTTTCCGGGCAATGTTTGGTCAACAGGCAAGGTAGGATCGCCGCTGCCTGTGACCCGCATAGCCTGGTACACATAGGCCCGCCCGGAAAGGGGGTCGCGAATAGCGCCGCCCAAGCAGGTGGCCGCACCGCCGAAGGGCTCAATTTCCGTGGGATGGTTATGGGTCTCGTTTTTGAACTGCACCAGCCAGGTTTCTGTTTTGCCGTCTATGGTCACCGGAACCTCTATGGAACAGGCGTTAATTTCTTCGCTGATATCTAGATCCGGCACCAGGCCCTTTTTTCTCAGGTACTTTCCGCCTATGGTGGCCATGTCCATAAGGGAGACGGGCTTGTCTTTTCCGGCGTACAGCTCCGCCCGTACCGCCAGATATTCCGCCAAAGCCTCTTCTACCGCTTTACTCAAGTGGCCCTCTTCCACATGAATCTGTTCCAGCCTGGTAAGGAACGTGGTGTGGCGGCAGTGGTCGCTCCAATAGGTGTCGATCACCCGCAGTTCGGTAAGGCTGGGGTCCCTCTTTTCCTCGTCCCGGAAATAGTCCCGGCAAAACAGCAGGTCGGAAAGGGTCATGGCAAAACCCATGGAATTGAAATATTCCTGCATTTTGGCTTCGTCCCAAGCGGTAAAGCCCATGACCCGGGCCACATCGGCCGGGGTTTCCACTTGAAGCTCCAGGCTCTCCGGCTTTTCCAAGGAGGCTTCCCGGGATTCTACAGGGTTAATCAGGTATGTTTTGATCTTTTGAAGCTCCTCTTGGGATACCTGGCCTCTGACGCCGATCACTCTGGCGGTAAGCACCGCCGGCCTCTCTCCCTGGGTCAGAAGCTGAACGCACTGGGCGGCGGAATCGGCCCGCTGGTCGTACTGGCCGGGAAGGTACTCCACAGCAAAGGTCAAATATTCTTCCGGCAGAACGTAATCTTCTCCATACACCGCATCCATGTTGGGTTCGGAAAGAATGGTTCTGGAAGCAGCGCTAAACTGCTCCTCCGAAAGCCCGGAAACATCGTACCGGTTTAAGATGCGCACCTCTTCCAAACCGGAGATCCCTAAATTCTTTTTCAGGTCGGCTTTCATTTGAGAAGCCTCGATATCGAACCCTTTTTTCTTCTCCACAAAAACTCTGGTTACCATTTGTACCATCCTTTCCCATCACTGCCGGTTTCCGCGAATAATGACGAACCAATAAATAAAGAAAAGCCTACGCCGCAATACTGGCATAGGCTTATTCTATCACAAGAGTCCGTTTTTAGAAACAGGCAATCCGGCATTTTTTTGCTTTTTCTGTTTTTCACAAAGTTTCCTCACAAAAGGAAACCGGAATGCGGGGTTGTTATTTTTGGGTATGGTTACTGAGATCGCCAATAGATAAGGCGGCGGTATGTTTGATGGGCTTCCACTGGGCACTGCCGAACACGGCTGCCAGCATGGCCAGCCCAAAGGAGAACAAAAACAGCGGGAATGTAAAAGAATATTTTAATTTTCTGCCGCGGCTGCACCGGATTTTTTTCCACTCTGTAATCAGCACCGTAAGGCCCAAAAAATACATGAAAAAGTAGGAATTAAGGCAGCTGAGGATAAGTGAGGTAAAGAAAATGCCCATTTCCTGCCTGGCGCTGGTTATGCCTACCACAAACATAATTGTGTTGAGCAGAATGCCCAACACAGTGAGCACCACCACCGGGATGGTGTTCATGAGCATGTCGTAGCAGGCAAAGCGGCCGGTGTTGGCCAAAGCCTTCACCAAGTCGCCGCCCCGTTTTGCCACCACCTGCAAATACCCCTTGACCCATCGGGAACGCTGAACCAGTGACTGCCGGAAGCCCGTAGGCTGTTCGTCATAAATCATGGCGGTGCCGCAATAGGCAACCTTCTCTCCCTGAACGATCAGGTCCGCGGAAAATTCCAGGTCCTCTGTCAAGAGGAAATAATTCCAGCCGCCCAGCTTCTCCAGCAGCTTCCTGGAAAACAGGAAGCCCGTGCCGGAGACAGCGCAGCTGACACCCAAATAATCTCTGGGGCGGTTCAGATATTCCGACTCTCTCAAAAAATACATGCCATAGCCGGCGGTAATCCAATTATCTCCAAAGTTCTTGGTGTTCCGGTAGCTTGTGACCACAGGATTGCCGTTGGAAAACACCTTATTCATTTCTGTGACGTAATGAGGGTCTAAAAGATTATCGGCATCAAAAACAAAATAGCCGTCATAAAGCTCTTCCGGCCGCTCCTCCTCCAGCCTGCGCAAGAGGAAATTCAAGGCATAGCCTTTTCCCACCTGCTCTTGATTTTGGCGCTCATATACCACAGCCCCCCGGGCGGCGGCAATGGCGGCGGTGTTGTCGGTACAATTATCGGCCACCACATAAATGTCTAAAAGCTCCCGGGGATAATCCTGGGCGCGGATGCTGTCGATCAATTGGCCGATCACTGCCGATTCATCCCTGGCTGCAATGAGCACCGCATACCGGCAAAGCTTACTGGCCTTGAACCCTCGTCTTTTTCGCAAAAGCCGCACCACCAAAAAGACAAACTGGTAACAGTAACAGGCGGCAAAAACAGCCGCAAAGATAAAATTGAAGTATGACAGTGTTTTCACAAAACATGCCTTCCTTTCCCGTTCCATTCATTCTACCATAAAATTTTCGCAAAGAAAATTCAATTTTTTATCTACCCACAGCGGTTTTTCGCCGCCATGCCGCCGCGCAAAGCTTTCACCGGCAAACTCATCCTATGACACCCGTATTATATTGTGAACAAATTAATAACAACAGGACGAGTTTCTTAACAAATTCTTAACGGGATCTCCTGTAAGAAAAAGTTTTTAGACTTTTTTCATTTTACTCTTGCTTTTTTTTTTAAAATCATATAGAATAATACAGCAATAAAAAATGGGCGCTTAGCTCAGCTGGCTAGAGCACCTGCTTGACGTGCAGGGGGTCAGCGGTTCAAGTCCGTTAGCGCCCACCATCGGGAACCCGCATAAACACTGTGTTTGTGCGGGTTTTTCCTATGGCAATAACACACTAAATAACACACTTTTATTTTTCAACGGCTTTTTTCGGGGTCAATATCCTCTGAAAAAGGCTGTTTATTTTTTCTGCCGTTTCTATATCTTCACCTGCCAAAGCGTGGCCGTAAATTCCGAAAGTGTCCATACTCTGGGAATGACCCACCAAGGACTTTACCTCTCCAGCAGGTAGCATTTTGGCCACGGAAACAAAAGTGTGGCGCAATTCGTAGGGAGTTGTAATGGTCAATCCGTTTGATTCACAATATTTCTGCCAGCGTTCCCGGTATGCGGTGGGAGAAGGCAGCTCAAAGATAGAACCGCTTTCGCTGGGGTATTCCTTCAGCTGGGCGGCAAGCTCTGCCCGAGCAAAGCCAGACATTACAAATGAGCGGATGGCATTTTCGTTTTTCCCCTTTGTTTCTTCATAGAATACATTGACAGACCGGCGAATAAACACCTGGTTTTCTTCCACGTCCTCCATTCTCAAGCCGCGCAGCTCTCCGGGCCTAAGGCCGGTAAGCACTTGGAAACGATACGCATGAATATATTCTTCTTTGATACGCTTCCCCTTGTAGACCGTGGTATCTACAGAAAACAGAATGGACAGGTCACTAGGCTGTAATACCTGTTTTCCTTTCAAGCGAGAAGAGGCGGGAACATGAACATCGTCCGGGCGGTAAGTAGTTTTCTGGTTACGGCGACACCATTTCAGGAAACGATTGATTACACCGTTGATGTCCTGGATTGTCTTCTTTGACCTTCCCATCGCCGCCGCTTTATCCAAAATCTTTTGAATATCCCCATCGCAGAGGTCTACGGCTTTCTTCTTGCCAATGTTCGGAATCACCCAAACTCTTCCTATGCTTTCTATGTGTCTATATTCCGTGGTGCTGAGAACTTCTTTCCCTTCTACCTGGAACTGTGTGTAAAGAACGCTTACCCGTTCTCCAGAGGGATTGACTCCATAGTCAAGCCACGCATCCGCTTTTGCATTCGCCTCTCTTTGCCCTTTCCTGCCAGGCGTGAAGCTATAGAAGCTTTTCCGCTCTCCCTCTTTTTGAACATTGACCTGCCAGCGTTGGTATTTATCAAGCCAAATAGCGGTATTAGTTCGCTTGCCCATACTCTCCCTCCCACACATAACAAAGCTTCGGCAAAGTGGTTTCTCAAGCTTCTACTTTCCCATAGTTATAAAGCGTGTCGCTGGGGAGATCAATGAAATCATTCCAGTAAACACAGGTTCTACTTTCGTCTAGTCGGGCACATTCAAAAAGTCCATAAACGGATTCTAAATCCCTATAGCTATCTATTTCCTTGATATCTTCTTTTACATCGTAAATAACCGCTCTCCCGTCGTCAAACGCGACGTAAAGCCGAAAATCTGAAAGTGGTTTTAAAGTCTTTATCCGTGGTATCATAAAAATTTCTCCTATCAAAGCGGGGGCAATTTATGAAGGGCTTGCGTGTTCCACATCTCTAAAAGCTCTTTTTGGTTTTTCTCCATCCACTCTTTTACAAGCTCCTGGGCTTTCCGGGGTAAATCTCCATCTGTCATTTCCATGGTTTCCAAGTTAAAAATTCCCACATATTCCCCATACAAAGCATGTAAATGGCCCGGCTCATGCTCTTTCGGTTTGAAAAACATTTTAATAATTATTCCATAAAATCTTGAAATTTCCGGCATAAATACGCACTTCCTTTTGCTTCTATCGCCCCTCCGAGGGGCTTTTTTTGTTTTCGGGGGTAGTTTCACCTTCTGAGGGTGAGGGGGCTTCTTGATCGTCTGATGAGGATTTTTGAACAGCTATAGAGACGTTAAACCGAGCACATTCCTTTTTTAAGTTTCTCTAAATATTCGGCCGCTCTTTTCCGTCCCTCTTCTAAAAGCTGCATTGAAACAATTTCTTCAGATTCATTGAAAAATAGATATAATCGGAATTCAATATAATCCACAATTTCATCTGCCATATTATAAAAATTTTTGTTACTGCAAATGTAGAATTTCTCAGTCCTCTCATCTTTACTGACGAAGTAGTCATCATAGCTATATTCAGGCGGAGGCATGATCTCCTCTTCTGTATATTCGGTATATCCTAAAAGATGTAGTACAGTAAAAAGTTCTGAAAACGGATACTCCATTTTCTCTCTTTCATCAACGGTAAGCCCCTTTGCCTTCATCTCTTGGAGATATTGCAAAGCTTCTTCTCTTACGGTTTCATCGTCTATTTTATTGCGAATATAATTTTCCTCGATATTAAAAAGAAAATCTTCAGGTAAAGTTTCAACGCCATATAATTTTGCCGCTGAAACGCCCAACGGTTTTGCAATCTTTTGTAAAGTTTCAAATTTAGGATTCAGCTTTCCTAATTCATATCGTCTGATAGTCGGTTCTGCTATTCCGCAGGCTTCCCCTAACTGTTTTTGTGTATAACCTTTAGCCTTTCGGGCTGCCCTAATTCTATCACCAATTGTCATTAAAATCACTTCCCTATGGAAGCAGGATAACACATCTGAAGAAAAACAGCAAGAAAAATTTCTGTAAATTTCAAGATTAGAATTGACAGTAATAAAAGTTTCTGTTACAATGCAAGCAACAAAAGTTTCTGAAACGAGGTGATCCCATGAAAATCAGCAGACAACAGCTAGAGCTTTTCCAAGCGCAAGCGGGCATAAGCGCTACCCGGCTCTCGGAGCTTTCCGGGGTTTCCCGGCAGCAGATTTCTACCATCAAGACGCGTGGCACCTGTATGCCCGTCACTGCCGCTAAGCTGGCAAAAGGTTTAAATGTCTCAGTAGAAGAGCTGATAGCAAAGGAATGATTCCATGTTGGAAACCTTGAAGTACTACCCAACTCCCGACGGGAAAGCGGCGGTCGTGGAGTTAAAAGGGGAAAAAGAAACGCTTTGGACAAGCAGGCAGCACGCTAAAGTAATGGCAGAGGTGCGGAAGCATTGCGCCGGCTGCATACTGGAAACCAGCCCTGCGGGAAGACTTAGTAAACAAACTCAGTGAATTGGAGGCATGAATATGGCAAGACGGAAATTTGCGAAGCTAAAAGCATTGATGTACGAGCGGGAAGTAGTTCAGGCAGACCTCGCGGCAACGTTGGGAAGAAGTCAGACCTATATTGTGGTACGCATGAATGGGAAAGAGCCCTGGAGCCTAGACGATGTGCAAACAATCGGTAACATGTTGGAAATTCCCCGGGAACAGTGGCTGGATTTCTTCATTGACAGGGGGGAACGCGGTTGACCTATGAAGCGTTTCTAAGCCGTCTGGAAGGGGTACA